>NZ_LOAR01000003.1:0-522799 GCF_001620885.1 Klebsiella sp. D5A
GGGAACGTCTCAGCGATGTTGAGGCCGCCAGCATCGGCAGTTTCAGCAACAATGGTGAATAAATTAACGGCAGGCCGCACGAATCAATCCCAGGTCGGGTAAGCGAAGCGCCACCCGACAAAACAACGGCTGATTGGGCTATGGCGCCGGGCAGCGGGGACAGGGTGCGCTCTGTTGCCCTCACCCCGGCCCTCTCCCACAGGGAGAGGGGGAAAACCGAGCCTCACTCCGGCTCTTCATACACAGGGAGAGGGGGGAAACCGGCAGTTTCAGTCGCCGCAAGTGGGTAAATTAACGACAGGTCGCACGGACCCCAGGTCGGGTAAGCGAAGCGCCACCCGACAAAACAGCGGGCATCCGCTGGCCTCACCTCATCCGGTGTTCTCCGTTGACCAGCGCTTCGCGATCGAAAAAGCGCTGGATCACACCTTCCGCCATAAACGCCGCCCGATCGGACATATGGGCGATGACGTCGGCATCGTGGCTCACCAGCAGATAGGTCATGCCGTGCTCCTGTTTCAGGCGGTTAAGCAGATTGAGAATTTCCGCCTGCACTGACATATCCAGCGCCGAGGTCGGCTCATCCAGCAGCAGGATCTGCGGGCGCAGCAGCAGGGCGCGGGCAATGGCCACGCGCTGCCGTTGCCCGCCGGAGAGCTGGTGTGGATAGCGGCGCACGGCGTCGGCGGCCAGACCCACCTGCTCAAGGGCGGTGGTCACCCGCGGGGCAACGTCGCGGATGCCGTGGATCTGCAGCGGCTCCGCCAGGGTGCGCCACAGAGTATGGTTGGGATGCAGCGAGGCGTACGGATCCTGAAACACCATCTGCACGTTGCGCCGCAGCTCGCCCTGAAAGCGGGCGCCCGGCGCGATGCCCTGGCCCAGCAGTTCCACGCTGCCGCGCCATTCGCGCTGTAATCCGGCGAGCACGCGCAAAATCGTCGATTTACCGCAGCCCGAGGCGCCGATCAGACTGAAGGTTTCCCCGGCGTCGACACAGAAACTGGCGGCAGAGACCGCCGTCTTCGCGCCGAATGTTACCTGCAAATCCTGAAGATTAACGATCGCCATGGGCCGTCTCCGTAAAGTCCTGGGTTCTGTCGAGGGTCGGCAGCATCTGGCCGTAGGTGTGCGCATTTGGCCGGCAGGTCCACAGGGTGCGGGTATAAGGGTGCGTCGCGCTCGGTAGCGCCCGCGCCGGCATCTCATCGACCTGTCTCCCCTGGTACATCACCAGCACGCGATCGCAATGCGCGGCCACCAGCGGCAGATCGTGGCTGATCAGTAGCATGGCCATCTGCCGCTGCGCGCACTGCTCCACCAGCAGCTCGAGGATCTGGTTACGCAGACGGGCGTCGAGGGCTGAGGTCGGCTCGTCGGCAATCAGCACTTTCGGGTTATTAAGCAGCGCGAGGGCGATCATCACCCGCTGCCCCATCCCGCCGGAGAGCTCGCCGGGATAGCGGCTGAGGACCGGCAGATCCAGACCGACGGCGGCGATGGCGTCTTTTACCGCCTCGGCGCGCGCGCGGCGGCTGAGACGCTGATGCAGGGTTAACGCCTCTTCCAGCTGCGTCTGAATGGACTGCACCGGATTCAGCGCATAGCGCGGATCCTGCAGCACCATAGCGATATCGTTGCCGCGCAGCGCGCGCCAGCCGCGGGCGCTGAGGGTTAGCACATCGCGCCCCAGCACTTCCAGCCGTTCGGCGCTCACCACCCCGGGCTTGCGCACCAGGCCCATCAGCGCCCGGGCGGTCATCGATTTGCCGGAGCCGGATTCGCCCACCAGCGCCAGCCGTTCGTTGCCGAGGGTGAAGCTGACGTTGTCCACCACCCGGGCGGTGGGGTAGTCGACGGCGAGTCCCTGCACGGTCAGTCGGATGTCAGTCATGTTGCGGCTCCAGAATATCGCGCAGGCCATCGCCCAGCAGGTTAAACGCCAGGCTGGCGAGCAGGATCGCCGCGCCGGGGATGGCAGCGATCCACCACTGGTCGAAAATCACCTGCATCCCGTCGGCAATCATCGCTCCCCACTCCGCCATCGGCGGGCGGGCGCCCAGGCCGAGAAAGCCGAGCCCGGCGGCGGCGAGGATAATGCCCGCCAGATCGAGCGCCAGCCGGACAATCGCCGACGGCAGACACAGCGGCAGAATATGGCCGATCAGCAGCCGCCAGCCGCGAATGCCCAGCATCTCCGCCGCGGCGAGGTAATCGCTATGGCGCAGGCGCTGAATTTCGCTGCGCGCCTGACGGGCGTAGGCCGGCCAGGTGGTCAGGGCTAACGCCAGCGCGCCGTTGACCAGCCCCGGGCCGAGCATCGCCACGAACGCGAAGGCGAGGATCAGGCGCGGCATCGACATCACCACGTCGGTAAACCGCATCAGTATCCGCTCCAGCCACCCGCCATAGTAACCGGAGAGGATACCTACCAGCAGCCCGACGGGCAGGGTAATGGCGGTCACCAGCGCCACCAGACCCAGCGCCGGGCGGGCGCCGTAGAGCAGGCGCGACAGCAGGTCGCGGCCGTAGCTGTCGGTGCCGAGCCAGTGTCCCGTCCCGGGCCCCTGCAGACGAGCGGCGGCATCCTGCCAGTTGGGATCGTGCGGCGCCAGCCACGGGGCGAACAGCGCGGTCAGTACCAGCAGGATCACCAGGGTCAGGCCGCTGAAGGCGGCGGGGGAGCGGCGCAGACGGCGTAAAAACAAATAAGTCGGCATCAGCGCACCCTCGGATCGGTTAACCGCACCAGCAGGTCGGTCAGGTTATTGATCAGCACAAAACTCACGCCAATCAGCAGCGTGCCGCCCATGATCGCCGTGGTATCTCCGGCGAACAGCGCGGTGGTGAGATAGCGGCCGATCCCCGGCCACGAGAAGACGGTTTCGGTGAGCACCGCCCCTTCGAGCATGGAGGTCCAGGCGAGAGCGGTCACCGTCAGCAGAGTGCCGCGGATATTGGGCAGGACGTGGCGCAGCAAAATCGTCATCTCTCCGGCCCCTTTGGCCCGCGCCAGCAGAATGTACTCTTTGTTCATCTCGCTCAGGCAGGCGGAGCGGGTCAGGCGGGTGATGCTCGCCAGCGAGTAATAGGCCAGCACCAGCACCGGCAGCGCCAGATGGCCGATGGCATTTTTAAATGCGGCGGTATCGCCGGAGAGCCAGGTGTCGATCAGCGCAAAACCGCTGCGCGGCTCGACGGTATACTGATAAATATCGTCGAGTCGACCCGGGCCCGGCGCCCACTGCAGCCGGGCGTAAAACAGGGCCAGCATCAGCAGGCCGAGCCAGAAAATGGGCACCGAGTTGCCCAACAGGGTAAAGGTGCGCACCGCAAGATCCCACGGCGAACCGGCGTAACGCGCGCACAGCACCCCGGCGACGATGCCCAGTACCGCGCCGACGATCAGCGCCAGGGTCGCCAGCTCAAGGGTCGCCGGGAAGACCGCCAGCAGATCGTGGAGCACCGGCTGGCCGGTGGCGCTGGCGATACCGAGATCGCCATGGGCCAGGTTGACCAGGTAGTGCCAGAACTGCACCGGCAGCGGCTGGTCGAGACCCAGCTGATGGCGAACCTGGTCATAGGTCGACTGGCTGGCATGGTCGCCGACGATCTGCAGTACGCGGTCGACGGGCGACAGCGCGGAGAGCGAGAAGGTGACCAGCAACAGCCCGAACAGCGTGAGCAGCAGCGTCAACAGCCCCTGCAGCAGGCGGGTAAGGTGAGTGGAAAACGATGGCATGGAAAATGGAAATTCCTGGTATATCAACATGATTCCCGGCGGCGCGACGCCCGCCGGGCCCGGGTGGCGAAACGGTCATCCGGGCAGGCGAGGCCGCCGGACCCGGTGACCAAAACCCGCTTACTTGGTGACGTTATCGTACCAGACCATATCGGCGTTCAGCCCCTGCTGATAGCCGTTCACGTTATCGCGCACCACGATCTGGGTTTTCCCCTGGTCAATAAAGACGTATGGCGAATGCTGCAGCAGGGATTCCTGCATCGTTTTGTACAGATCGAGGCGTTTCGCCGGGTCCGGCTCCGCCACCGCGGCGAGGGTGGCTTTATTCAGCTCAGGGCTCTGCCAGCCGTTGAGCCCGGCCACGGTGCTGGACTTACCATCGTTCCAGGCAAAGGCGCTGGCGTTGGAATGCGCATCAAAGTAGTCCGGGATCCACAGGCGGATCGCCGCCTGATGCTGCTTCGCGCGTACCCGGGCATAAACCTGACTGCCGGCGGCCGGCAGCAGATCCACTTTCACCCCGCCCTGAGCAAAGCTGGCCTGCAGCGACTGGGCGATGGTGATAAACGGCGGTTTGTTCTCCACGTCGAGGGTGAAGTGGGCATCCTTAATGCCCGCTTTATCGAGGATAGCCTTAGCTTTTTGCGGGTCGAAGGTGAACGGATTGGTCTCCAGCGCCCCCGGCAGGCCGGCCGGCAGGAAGCTTTGGTGAATAAAGTACTGGCCTTTCAGCAGGTTTTTGGTGATGCCCTCATAATCGACCAGCCAGCGCGCCGCCTCCCAGAAGGCCGGATTATTCAGCAGCGGGTTGGCGCTGTTGGCGGTATTAAACACCAGATAGTTCTGCTCGGCGGACGGGATGCTCAGCACCTTCACGCCGGGTTTATCCTGCAGGGCGGCAATCTGGTCAGCGCCGAGATCGCGCGCCACGTCGGCATCCCCCTGCTGGATCAGCAGGCGGCGGGAAGCTGGGTCGGGGACGTTTTTAATAATGATGCTCTTGATCTTCGGCGCGCCGGTGGGGGAGCTGGCGTTGGCTTCCAGCACGATGGCCTGATGCGGCTGGTAGACGCGCATTTTATAGGCCCCGCTGCCCGCCGAGTGCATCTTCAGCCAGTCGTTGCCGAAGTCATTATTTTTCGCGTTCGGCGCCACCTGTTTTTCATCAACGATGGAGGCGATAGGGGTGGAGAGAATATTCAGCGCCACCGCCGGGCTGACGTCGGCGGTCCAGTGCAGCGTCAGGGTATGGTCATCAATCTTTTTCAGCTGGCTGGCGATGTTGTCCGGCTGCCAGCCGAGCACGTTGAGAATAAACGCCGGCGATTTATTCAGCGTCACCGCACGGGTGTAAGAGAAAATCACATCTTCCGGGCGCAGCGGATTACCGGAGGCGAATGTGGCATCCGGCTTCAGTTTGATGGTCAGGGTTTTCGCCGCCGGATCGGCCTGCCAGCTTTCGGCGAGGATCGGTACGATTTTTTCAGGGTTGTTGCGGTCTGGCTGCACCAGACGCTGATAGAGGCTGGGGACCGTCTGAATGCTGGAGAGTTCATTCGCTTCCGCCGGGTCGAGGCTGACGATATCGTCGAGACCCTGGGCGACCACCAGCGTGTTGGGCGGCGTAGCGGCATGCGCGGCGGCGGTGAGCGCCGTCAATACCAGTAAAGGCAACAGTTTTTTGGTCATGTGCAATCCCTGAAAAATGGTTGTTTTAATTTTTTATGCCTCGCTACGTTAGGCCGCTTGCCAAAAGGCGTAAAGTCAAAATAAGGATATCCTTATGCTAAAAATGCATATTCAAGAACGACAGGTTATTGCCGACCGCGCAGAAGCGTCTTTCTCCGCTTCTGGCTTCTTGCTATAACAAATCGTCTATTGCAAGGAGGTGGGTGTGCCGGAAATCAATGAGTTTGGCCAGCAGGTGAACGACCTTGTTCCTGGCTGGCAGGGGGCGCAAGTCCTGCGGCGGACGGCGTTAAATGGCCGTTTTTGTCGACTGGAGCCGCTGGACGTTGACCGTCATGCGGCGGATCTGTTTGCCGCCTATGCGCTCGGCGACAACAGCGACTGGACGTGGCTGGCGTCTACGCGGCCGGAGAGCGTGGCGGCGACCGCCCACTGGATCGCGGGCAAGGTGAATGATGATGCTCTGGTGCCGTATGCGGTGGTTGACCTGCGTAGCGAGCAGGCGGTGGGCATCGTCAGCTATATGGCGATCGAGCGGGAAATGGGCACGGTTGAGATCGGCCATGTCACCTGGTCGCGACGGATGAAAAACACCCCGCTGGGTACCGAAGCGGTCTGGTTGTTGCTGAAGAACGGCTTTGACCACGGCTATCGTCGGCTGGAGTGGAAATGCGATTCGATGAATGTCGCCTCGCGCCGGGCCGCCGAGCGGCTGGGCTTTAGCTGGGAAGGACGTCTGCGGCAGAGGCTGGTGCGTAAAGGGCGGACGCGCGACAGCGATATGCTGTCCATCATCGACGGCGAGTGGCCTGCGCGCGATGCGGCGCTGCGGGCGTGGCTGGCGGCGGAGAACTTTACTGCCGACGGGCAGCAGATCAAACGCCTTGAGGCATTTCGCTAACATCAACCTATGTGGTCAAACCCCGGAACGGCACCCCGGTCGCGCTGCGCTTACCGGGGCTACGTTACTAAGGGATGCTGGAAAGGTGAGGAGTGTCCTTTCCGCACGGGAAAGGACAAGTGCGGCATAGACGATTAGCGGCGAACCGGCGCGTCGCCAGCGACATAATACGCCGCGGTGCTGCGCGGCAGCGGCTGGCGGCCGCGAATGGCGTCAGCCATCTTCTCGCCGATCATAATGGTGGTGGCGTTGAGGTTGCCGGTGATGATCTGCGGCATAATCGAGGCATCGACCACCCGCACGCCTTCCAGACCGTGGACGCGGCCCTCGCCATCGACCACCGCCATCTCGTCGTAACCCATCTTACAGGTCCCGCACGGGTGGAACGCGGTCTCGGCGTGGTTGCGCACAAACTCATCCAGCTCGGCATCGCTCTGGCATTCTGTTCCCGGACTGATTTCGCGGCCGCGATACTTATCCAGCGCCGGCTGGTTCATGATTTCGCGGGTAATGCGGATGGCGTCGCGGAACTCCTGCCAGTCCTGCTCATGGGACATATAGTTAAACAGGATCGCCGGATGGGCGTGCGGGTCGCGCGACTTCAGGCGCACGTGGCCGCGGCTGGGCGAACGCATTGAACCGACGTGGCACTGGAAGCCGTGCTCTTTCACCGCGTTGGAGCCATTGTAGTTAATCGCCACCGGCAGGAAGTGGTACTGAATGTTCGGCCAGGCGAACTCTGCGCGGCTGCGGATAAAACCGCCCGCTTCGAACTGGTTGCTGGCGCCGATGCCGGTGCCGCCGAACAGCCACTCGGCGCCGATCTTCGGCTGGTTCCACCACTGTAGCGCCGGGTAGAGCGACACCGGCTCTTTGCATTCATATTGCAGATACATCTCCAGATGGTCCTGCAGGTTCTCACCCACGCCGGGGAGATCGTGCACCACCGGGATATCGAACTGCCTGAGCAGCTCCGGGTTACCCACGCCGGAGCGCTGCAGGATCTGCGGCGAGGCAATCGCCCCGGCGCACAGCAGCACCTCTTTGTTGGCCGTCGCTTTTGACGGGATCGTGCTTTCTCCCTCCAGCCACTCGACGCCCACCGCGCGCTTGCCGGCAAAAATAATGTGATCGGTCAGCGCATGGGTGCGGATGGTCAGGTTCGGGCGACCGCGCGCCTGGTCGAGATAGCCGCGGGCGGTGCTGGCGCGACGGCCCTGCGGCGTCACGGTGCGGTCCATCGGGCCAAAGCCTTCCTGCTGGTAGCCGTTGAGATCGTCGGTACGCGGATAACCCGCCTGCACCCCGGCGGTGACCATCGCCTCGAAGAGGGGATTATTACCCGGCTTCGGCGTCGTCACGCTCACCGGGCCATCGCCGCCGTGATAGTCGTTAGGCCCGATATCGCGGGTTTCCGCTTTCCGGTAGTAGGGCAGGCAGTTGAGATAGCTCCAGTGCTCCAGACCCGGCTCTTTGGCCCAGTTGTCCAGATCCATCGCGTTGCCGCGGATGTAGCACATGCCGTTGATCAGCGACGAGCCGCCCAGTCCTTTGCCGCGTCCGCACTCCATGCGGCGATGGTTCATGTACGGCTCAGGTTCGGTTTCGTAGGCCCAGTTGTAGCGTTTGCCCTGCAGCGGGTAAGCCAGCGCGGCGGGCATCTGGGTGCGGAAGTCGAACCGGTAGTCCGGGCCGCCGGCTTCCAGCAGCAGGACGGTGGTGTTTGGATCTTCAGTCAGTCGTGTTGCCAGAACGTTGCCGGCGGAGCCGGCGCCAATAATGATGTAGTCAAATTGCAAAAAAACCTCCCGGTTAAAATATGGACTGGAATTTACCCATCTCAACCTGGATGGACTTCACCTGGGTGTAACTCTGCAGCGTCATGACGCCATTCTCGCGGCCAATGCCGGAGTGCTTATAGCCGCCAACCGGCATCTCCGCCGGGGATTCACCCCAGCTGTTGATCCAGCAGATGCCGGCTTCCAGCTGGTGGATAAGACGGTGGGCACGGTTGAGGTTGGGCGTCACCACGCCGGCGGCGAGGCCGTATTCGGTGGCGTTGGCGCGGCGAATGACCTCTGCTTCGTCGGTATAGCTGAGGATCGACATCACCGGGCCGAAGATCTCTTCGCGCACGATGGTCATCTCGTCGTTACAGTCGGTAAACACCGTCGGGGCGACCCACGCGCCGTTATCGAAACCGTCGCCTTTCAGCGCCTCGCCGCCGCACAGCAGGCGCGCGCCTTCGCGTTTGCCGCTCTCGATATAGCGCAGAACGTTGTCGCGATGGGGGAAGCTGACCAGCGGGCCGAAGTTGGTGTCATCGGCAAACAGATCGCCGGGGCGGATGCGGCCCACGCGTTCGAGGATCTTGTGCTCGAATTCCGCCTTCTGTTTCGCCGGGACAAACACCCGGGTGCCGTTGGTGCACACCTGACCGGAGCTGTAGAAGTTGGCCATCATGGCGATATCGGCGGCGAGGTCGAGGTCGGCATCGTCTGCGATAATCAGCGGCGATTTACCGCCCAGCTCCATGGTGACCTCTTTCAGCGACGATGCCGCGGAGTTGGCCATCACTTTTTTGCCGCTGGCGACGCCGCCGGTGAAGGAGATTTTGGCGATACCCGGATGTTCAGTCAGGTACTGGCCGGTCTCCGCGCCGATCCCTGGCAGGACGTTAAACACCCCGTCCGGCAGGCCCGCTTGGCTGTAAATTTCCGCCAGCTTGAGGGCGGTGAGCGGGGTGACCTCGCTCGGTTTGAAAATCATCGCATTGCCGGCGGCCAGCGCTGGCGCCGATTTCCACAGGGCGATCTGGATCGGGTAGTTCCACGCGCCGATCCCGGCTACCACCCCCAGCGGTTCGCGACGGGTATAGACGAAGGAACTGTCGCGCAGCGGGATCTGGCTACCTTCCAGCGCCGGGATCAAGCCAGCGTAATACTCCAGCACGTCGGCGCCGGTGACGATATCGACGGCGGCGGTTTCGCTGAGGGGTTTCCCGGTATCCAGCGTCTCCAGCCGCGCCAGCTCATCGTTGCGCTGGCGCAGAAGGTCGACGGCGCGACGCAGGATGCGCGAGCGTTCCATGGCGGTCATCGCCGCCCAGATTTTTTGCCCACGCTGCGCGCTTTCAACGGCGCGGTCGACATCCTCGCGTCCGGCAGCCTGAACGGTCGCCAGCACCTCGCCAGTGGCAGGGTTGATGGTCTCGAAGGTGCGACCGCTGGTGGCCGATGTATAACCACCATTAATATAAAGCTGCTGTTCTGCCATTCGGGACATAACGCCTCCTCGGTTATGGGTTCGGTAAATGCTGACGAATAAAGTGGCTGGTCAGCGACTGCGCCAGCGTCTTATCCAGCGGTTTGCCGCTGAGCGCCGCCCGCAGCCACAGGCCGTCTATCAGCGCCGCCAGCCCGTAGCCGGCCTCCTGCGCCTGCTCGCGCGGCAGCTCGCGGCGGAATTCGTACACCAGGTTCGACAGCAGCCGACGGCTGCTGACCTGCTGTAACCTATAAAGCATCGGCTGGTGCATGCTGCTGGCCCAGAAGGCCAGCCAGGCCTTCATCGCCGCGCTGCTGATCTGCGTCTCATCAAAGTTGCCGCCGACAATCGCCTGCAGGCGCTGGCTGGCGCTGCCGTCCGGCAGGGCGTGCAGACGGTTGAGCACCGCGTCGCGCAGCTGGCTGGTGATGTCGCGCATGGTCGCCTCCAGCAGACCATTTTTATCTTTGAAATAGTGACTGATGATCCCCGTCGATACGCCCGCCCGTCGGGCGATCTGCGCGATGGTCGCATCATGCATTCCGACTTCATTTATTGCGTCCAGCGTGGCGTCGATCAGTTGCCTGCGCCGGATTGGCTGCATCCCCAGTTTGGGCATTTTTGCCACTCCATTCATCAGCGTTGGTTAACTATTAAAGCGGTTTTTGATTGGACGTTCAATATAAAATGTGTCTTAATTGTTACGTTATTGAATTTTAATAGTTACAAAAACAGTGGGGATACTGGATGACAGATCTTTCGCAAAACAGAGAAAAGGACAAAATCAATCCGGTGGTTTTTTATACCTCGGCCGGACTGATTTTGTTGTTTTCCCTGATGACGATCTTTTTTCGCAATTTTTCTGCCGAGTGGATTGGGCGCACCCTCAACTGGGTGTCGAAAACCTTCGGCTGGTACTATCTGCTGGCGGCGACGCTGTATATCGTCTTTGTCGTCTGCATTGCCTGCTCGCGCTTCGGCTCGGTGAAGCTCGGCCCGGAGCAGTCCAAGCCCGAGTTCAGCTTGCTGAGCTGGGCGGCGATGCTGTTTGCCGCCGGGATCGGTATCGACCTGATGTTCTTCTCGGTCGCCGAGCCGGTGACGCAATATATGCAGCCGCCGGAAGGGGCGGGGCAGACCATCGAGGCGGCGCGCCAGGCGATGGTCTGGACGCTGTTTCACTATGGCTTAACCGGTTGGTCAATGTATGCCCTGATGGGCATGGCGCTGGGATACTTTAGCTATCGTTATAATTTGCCGCTCACCATCCGCTCGGCGCTGTACCCAATTTTTGGCAAACGGATCAATGGGCCCATCGGCCACAGCGTCGATATTGCGGCGGTGATCGGCACCATCTTCGGCATCGCCACCACCCTCGGTATCGGCGTCGTGCAGCTCAACTACGGTCTGAGCGTGCTGTTCGATATTCCGGACTCGCTGGCGGCGAAAGCGGCGCTGATTGCGCTGTCGGTGATCATCGCCACCATCTCCGTCACCTCCGGGGTGGACAAGGGCATCCGCGTGCTCTCCGAGCTGAACGTCGCCCTCGCGCTGGGGCTGATCCTGTTCGTGCTGTTCATGGGCGATACCTCCTTCCTGCTCAATGCGTTAGTGCTGAACGTCGGCGACTACGTCAATCGCTTTATGGGGATGACGCTGAACAGCTTCGCCTTCGACCGCCCTGTGGAGTGGATGAATAACTGGACGCTCTTTTTCTGGGCGTGGTGGGTGGCCTGGTCGCCGTTTGTGGGCCTGTTCCTGGCGCGCATTTCGCGCGGACGCACCATCCGCCAGTTTGTGATGGGCACCCTGATTATTCCGTTCACCTTTACCCTGCTGTGGCTATCGGTGTTCGGCAACAGCGCGCTGTATGAGATTATTCACGGCGACGCGGCCTTTGCCGAGGAGGCGATGCTCCACCCGGAACGCGGATTCTACAGCCTGCTGGCGCAGTACCCGGCGTTTACCTTTAGCGCGTCGGTGGCGACCATTACCGGTCTGCTGTTCTACGTCACCTCCGCCGACTCCGGCGCGCTGGTGCTGGGGAACTTCACCTCGAAGCTGAAGGACATCAACAGCGACGCCCCGAACTGGCTGCGCATCTTCTGGTCGGTGGCCATCGGTCTGTTGACCCTCGGGATGCTGATGACCAACGGCATCTCGGCGCTGCAGAACACCACGGTGATCATGGGTCTGCCGTTCAGCTTTGTGATTTTCTTTGTGATGGCCGGACTGTATAAATCCCTGAAAGTGGAAGATTACCGCCGGGTCAGCGCCAGTCGCGACACCGCCCCGCGCCCGATGGGCCTCCAGGATCGTCTGAGCTGGAAGAAGCGCCTGTCGCGGCTGATGAATTACCCGGGCACGCGCTATACCAAACAGATGATGGAGACGGTGTGCTACCCGGCGATGGAAGAGGTAGCCCAGGAGCTGCGGCTGCGCGGCGCCGCGGTGGAACTGAAGAGCCTGCCGCCGGAAGAGGGCGAGAACCTTGGCCACCTCGATCTGCTGGTGCACATGGGCGACGAGCAGAACTTCATCTACAAGATCTGGCCGCAGCAGTACTCGGTTCCGGGCTTTACCTATCGGGCGCGCAGCGGGAAATCCACTTATTACCGGCTGGAGACCTTCCTGCTGGAGGGCAGTCAGGGTAACGACCTGATGGACTACAGCAAAGAGCAGGTGATCACCGATATTCTCGACCAGTACGAGCGGCACCTGAACTTTATCCATCTGCATCGGGAAGCGCCGGGGAACAGCGTGATGTTCCCGGATGGCTAATCAGGGGAACCCCCGTCGGGAAAAGGCTGACGGGGGCGACGGGCGGTTACGGGTAGTTAAAGGCGTCCGGATGGTTGTCGAGGCTACCGCTGAGGGCGGCAAACAGCACGGTTTTGCCATCGATGGACAGGGCATCGCTGACGTTAAGCCAGGTCAGCTTCTCCTGGTCGGTTTTTTCATCGACCACCGAGTAAACGCCGGACATCTGTTTGCTTTTCTCCGACCAGATCACCGCGATACGTTCATGGCCGCAGTCGTGGGGTTTGCAGGCGCTTAACACCTGCCAGGATTCGCTACCCAGTTTCACCGTCTGCGCCGGTGAACCGGTGCCGCCGGTGGTTACCCAGGCGGGCAGCTGATGGCCTTTGACCATCTGGTTAAACGACGCCCGGGTGGCGGCATCGTGGGCCAGACTGTTCAACGTGACATCGCCTTGCGCCATGACGCTGGCGGAGGCGGCTAAGGTGATGATAGCGGTAAGCGCTTTAAACATGTTTCCTCCTGGACTTATTCCGTCCTCATAACAAGCCTCTTTATAGTGAGCGTAGGGAATGATTAATGCAAACTCTGACATATTTTCTGTGAATGATTAGAAGCGGTGCGCGCATGGACGTTACGCTAAGCGATATGCCATGATGCGGATTGATTTATTTTCCAAATATATGCCCTTGTGATAAAGCAGTCAGCGAAATGGCATAGTTATTCAGGCGATATAGCATGGCGTATGTGAATCATCTACTGACGTTTATTGAGAGTAATCCGGCGCTGGCGGTGGGGTTTAATCTTATTCTGCTGCTGGTCTCCGGCATATTTGCCCATCTTTTATGCAAGTTCTTGCTGATTAAAGTGGTGCGTAAGGTCTTCTTTAGTAGCCACAAACAGGATGTGCCGCTGGAGAAGGATCGACGCATCGCCGAAAAACTGTCCAATTTCATTCCGGTTATTATCGTCTATTACGTCCTGCAGTTTATGCCGGCGATGCCGGCATCGCTGGTGACGGCGATTAATACCATCTGCGGGATCTTGTTTTTTATTTTTATGTCGGTGTTTTTCAACGAGATGCTGGATATTGTCAACAGCTCTTATCTGCGAAAGACCAAACGTAAAAATCATTCCATTAAGGGCTATATCCAGATAGGCAAAATCTTAGTTCACATCCTGGCGGCGATTATGATCCTCGCCGTGATGTCGAACAAATCGCCGATCATTATTATCTCCAGTCTGGGGGCCGTGGCGGCGGTGCTGATGATCGTGTTCCAGCATACCCTGCTGTCGCTGGTGGCGAACGTTCAGTTGTCGTCTAACGACGTTCTCCAGCTGGGGGACTGGATTGAAATGCCTGACAAGAACCTCAGCGGTGAAGTGACGGACATCGCGCTGCACACCATTACCATCCGCAACTGGGACAATACGATCTCCCGCATCCCGACGAAGAATTTCCTCACCGAGACCTATACCAACTGGCAGGCGATGTTCTCCTCCGGGGCGCGGCGGATCATGCGCAGTATCGCCATCGATCAGCACTCGGTGCGTTTTCTCGACCAGGAGATGCTCTCCTCGATGCTGACCATCCGCGGGGTGAGTGAGCCTTTGGGCACGCTACTTGATGGCCGGGATCCCGGCGGCGTGGCCGACCGCTGGTTTGTCGATAACGGGCTGACCAACCTGACCCTGTTTCGCCACTATCTGATGCACTATCTCGCCGAGCGACCGGATATTATTAAGGAGATGTACATTGTGGCGAGAACGCTGAAACCGTCGCCGTCGGGCATCCCGCTGGAGATTTACTGCTTCACCTCCTCGACGCTGTGGAAAGACTACGAAAACACCCAGTCGGCGATATTTGAGTACATTACCGCGGTGGCCGGACAGTTTTCCCTGCGACTTTATCAGTATCCCGCCGGGCACGATTTCTGGCGTCTCTCCCAGGAGCACGCCGCCCGGACGGGCCTGCCGCCTTCGGCCGAAGGCTAAGCGCTGATTTGCTGGCGCCAGAGGGCGATCTCCTCCCCCAGCCAGGCGATGAACCGGGCGACTTCCGGCCGGTTCTCCGCCTGCGGGGAGACGGTTAGCCAGTAGTGCCAGGGGTAGGGGACGGTGACGGCGGTGAGCTGCACCAGCTCGCCGCGGGCTATCGCCCCCGCCACCAGCGAGCGCCGCTCCAGCGCTACGCCGGCCCCCAGGCGGACCGCCTCCAGCACCAGATTGGAGTCGTTCAGACGCAGGCCCGCGGGGACGATCGGCTTTTCCAGTCCCGCCTGGCTGCACCAGGCATGCCAGGACTCCATGGAAAAAATAATATCGCTGGCGGCGATCGCCTGCGGGGTGGTCGGCAGGTCGCCGCTGCGATAGTGCGGCGCGGCCACCACCAGTTGTTCATCGGCAAACAGATGCCGGCTTTCCATCCCCTCCCAGTCGCCTTGCCCCATGCGAATGGCCAGATCGATACCCTCCTGTTGCAGGTTAACCACCGCCAGGCTGGTCAGCAGGCGCACCGCGATCTGCGGATGCCGCGCCTGAAAGCGCGCCAGCCGCGGCAGCAGCCAGTGGCAGCCAAAGGAGGGGAGCGTCGCCAGGGTCACTTCCAGGGTGCGGGGTTTGATCTGCACCATGCGCGTGGCGTCGGCGATGTGCTGTAACGCCTCGCGGATTTGCAGGGCATAGAGCCGGCCTTCTTCTGTGATGCGCACCCCGCGGCCGTGGCGGATAAAGAGCGTGACGCCGACCAGCGCTTCCAGCTGTTTGATGTGCTGGCTGACCGCCGAATGGGTCACGCTCAACTCGTGGGCGGCCTGCGTCACGCTGCCGAGGCGCGCCACCGCCTCAAAGCTGCGCAGGCTGGCGACAGGGGGAAAATCTGCCATGGTGGTTTCTCTGTCAGTGAGTCGATACGTTAACGTTACTACCGGGTTAGCGGCTTTTAAAGCCGCTGCAAACAGGCTGAAAAGGAGCCAAATGCTGCCTCAGTCGGTATAGCACAAGGGGAACTGGAGGGCTACCGCGAATCGCCAATCTGTTAGTTTGACTAACCATTGCGGTAAGTATCCCGTGATATTCGCGGCCTCGGTTTTCCAGTAAGGTAAAGCCGCAACCCCTTTATCGCAGGCAGGAGTGACGATGAAACTCATTGGTATGATGGATTCACCTTATGTAAGACGCGTGGCGGTTTCTCTGGCGCTCTATGGCGTGGAATTCGAGAGCCTGCCGCTCTCGGTCTTTAGCGGCTTTGACGAATTTTCCCGTATTAATCCGGTGGTCAAGGCGCCGACGGTGGTGCTCGATAACGGGACGCAGCTGATGGACTCCACCCTGATCCTCCACTATTTCGAAACGACCAATCCCACCGGGCGCCGGCTGCTTCCCGCGCATCCCGAGGCGCTGGCCCGCGATCTGCACCTGCTGGGGGTGATCCTCGCCGCCAGTGAAAAAGCGGTCCAGCATGTTTATGAGCACCGTCTGCGGCCGGAAGAGAAGCAGCATCAGCCGTGGATAGCCCGGGTGACCGGCCAACTGCTCGCCGCCTGTCGGGAATGGGACGCCCGGCTGGCAGACCGCGCCGCCGCCGCGCAGCCGGATCAGGTGCTGGTCACCAGCACGGTGGTCTGGTCCTTTATCCAGTTGATGATCCCGGCGGTGGTGTCGGCAGCGGCGTTTCCTCATATCCGCGCGCTGGCGGAGAAGGGGGAGGCGCTGCCGGTATTTCAACAGTATCCGCTGGTTTAACGGTAGGGATGGAGAGGAGCGCCGCAGCGTGGCGCCCTGAAGCAGGAGAGGATCACCAGCAGACAAACCCGCCGTCGACCACCAGGTCTACGCCGGTGCAGAACGAGGCGGCGTCGCTGGCGAGGAACAGCGCCGGGCCGGCCATCTCTTCCACCTTCGCCATTCGCTGCATCGGCGTCTGGCTTTCAAACTCGCGGGTCTGGTGCACCATCTCCGGACGGGTATTCATCGGCGTGGCGGTATATCCCGGGCTGATGGAATTGACGCGGATCCCTTTGCCCACCCACTCCATCGCCAGGCTTTTCGACAGATGGATCACGCCGGCTTTAGAGCAGTTGTAATGTGCCTGGTCGAGGCCGCGGTTAACGATAATCCCCGACATCGAGGCGATATTGATAATCGACCCGCCGCCGGACTCCAGCATCAGTTCCGCTTCCGCTTTGCAGGAGTTCCATACGCCGGTGAGATTGATATCGATCACCCGCTGCCATTGCTCGCTCTCCATCTCCAGCGCCGGATTGGCGTTGGCGATCCCGGCGGCGTTGACGGCGATGTCGAGGCGGCCAAAGCGGTTTTTGGCCAGCGCGACGGCGGCGCGCAGGTCGGCAATCTGGCGGACATCGCCGGTATAAGAACAAGCCTGACCGTCGATGGATTCAATATGGCTGACCGTTTCCGCCAGCCCGCCGTCGTCGCGAAGATCAAAACAGACTACCCGCGCACCCGCGCTGGCGAGACTGCAGGCGATGGTCTGGCCGATACCGCTGCCGGCGCCGGTGACGAAGGCGACGCGCCCCTGCAGGTTAAACAGCTGCTGTGCAAAATCTTTACCGATCATAATGTTTACTCTCTTCAATATAGTGTCGAACGTCGGGAGCCCCTGTTTCCCGAATGGCGGCGCGAAGCGCCTTATCCGGGCAACCTTTCGGCGGTGTTACGTAGCCCCGGTAAGCGAAGCGCCACCGGGGGGCCGTCCCGGCGTGGTGGCGCCAATGCGGGACGCCTTATTCGGGCGATGGGGCCCGCTAACCCGCGGGGGATTACGACATAATCAAACCGCCATCGATATTGATGGTCTGCCCGGTGAGATAGCGCGCGTCGTCGGAGGCGAGGAAGGCCACCAGCCCGGCCACGTCTTCCGGTTTACCGGCGCGTTTCATCGGAATGCCCTCGACCCACTCGGCCATCAGTTCGCCCTTGCCGTAGCGCTTCTGCTCGGTGCTGAGAATTTCGCCCCACACGCGATCGTTGTAATCCCACATTTCGCTTTCAATAATGCCCGGGCAGAAGGCGTTGACGGTGATATTCCACGGCGCCAGCTCGTGAGCCAGGCTTTGGGTAATGCCGATCACGCCCATTTTGCTGGCGGCATAATGCGGCGTGTAGATAAAGCCCTGTCGCCCCTGGCCGGAAGAGGTATTGATCAGGCTGCCGTGATTCTGTTTCACCATATATTTGGCCGCCTCGCGGCAGCACAGCCACACGCCGGTGGTGTTGACCGCCAGCACTTTTTCGAAATCGGCTTTTGGCATCCGGTCGTAGTAATCGATGGTGATCACCCCGGCGTTCTGAATGGAGACGTCAATTGTGCCGAAGCGCGCGGCGGCCTGCTCATACAGCGACTGCACCTGCGCTTCGTCGGTGACATCGACCTGCAGCGATAAAATATCCGCCTGATAGCGCTGACGCAGGGTTTCGGCGGTCTCGTGAACGCGCTCGGCGTTGGAGACCATCACCAGATTCGCGCCGTCGCGGGCAAAGCGCTCCGCAATACCTGCGCCGATGCCGCGGCAGGCGCCGGTGATCACCACCGTTTTGTTCTGGAAATCTCGTTGCATATTTTTTCCCTTTCGCTGAGCCGGGCACCAGGCCCGGCGGAAGATGTGAATCGTTGCCGGTTAGCTGGAGGTGGCGCCGTTGGGGGGGATGGCGGCCAGTTTCTCCTCGTGGCGGCGCATCAGGATGACCTTGCTCTGCAGCTTCTGCTGGAACTGGTCGACGACCACAGCGGTGACGATCACCACGCCTTTAATCACCATCTGCCAGAAGTCGCTAACGCCCATCATCACCATGCCGTCGGCAAGGAAGACGATGACGAAGGCGCCGATAATTGACCCGGTTACCCGGCCGCGGCCGCCGGCCAGCGCAGTGCCGCCGAGCACGGTGGCGCCGATGGCGTCCATCTCAAACATGTTGCCGGTCATCGGGTGCGCGGTTTGCAGCTGCGATGCGACGATCAGGCCGACAAACGCCGCGCACAGGCCGGAGAAGGCATAGACGAATATTTTCGCTTTCACGATCGGCACGCCGGCGAGGCGGGCGGCAGACTCATTGCCGCCGATGGCGTAGATGTAGCGGCCAAGCGGCGTTTTGGTGGTCAGCCAGTAGCCCAGCACGAGGAAGCCGATCATCAGCCAGATCGGCAGATAGACGCCGAGCAGGGTGCCGGAGCCGAGGGTGGCGAAACCGGTGTTGCCCAGCGCTTCCATGCCATTGAGATTCGGGTAGGTGCTCCCGTCGTTAAACAGCAGCGCGGAGCCGCGGGCGACGTACATCATGCCTAAGGTGCAGATAAACGGCGCCACGCCGAAGCGGGTGATCACCGCGCCGTTGACCAGACCGACCAGCACGCCGAAGATCGCCACGCAGAGGATCACCTCCGGGACATTAAAGAAGAGGATATCGCCGTTCCACAGCGGCAGGCCGTTGGTCAGCAGCGCACCCGCCACCATGCCGCAGATCCCCGCCACCGCGCCGACGGACAAATCAATGCCGCCGGTGAGAATGACCAGCGTCATGCCGATGGCCAGCAGGCCGGTGATCGCCACGTGCTGGGTCATGATCAGCAGGTTAGAGGCGGTCAGGAAGTTGGGTACCATCACGCTGAAGAACGCGATCACCAGCAGGAGGGCGATAAAGGTGCGGGCCTTCAGCAGGTACATATAAATCATATATTTCTGGTTCATGATGGATTCCAGCCTGATTAATCTTGAGGTGTTGAAGCCGCGATTAACTGTTCGCGGGTCACCGCGTGACGCGGTAGATCGGCGGTAATGCGGCCATCGGCCATCACCAGGATGCGGTCGGCAAGGGCCATCACCTCATCCAGCTCCGAAGATGAGAACATCACCGCCAGCCCCTGCTGGGCCATTTTGCCGATCAGGTGATAGACGTCGGTTTTCGCGCCGACGTCGATGCCGCGCGTCGGTTCGTCGAGGAACACCACCTGCGGCTGGGTCATCAGCGCTTTACCCAGCACCACTTTTTGTTGATTGCCGCCGCTCAGCGAGGTGATGGGCAATGTGGCGTCGCTGACCTTGATCGCCAGCTGCTGGATCATCTCTTTCACGCAGGACTCTTCTTTCTGCGGATTCAACCAGCGCCAGGCGCGGCGGAACCCCTGCAGGCTGAAATCAGAGAGCGTCATGTTGGCCTGAATCGACATCATCTGCACCACGCCTTCGCCCTGACGGTCCTCCGGCACCAGCGCCAGCCCCTTTTTCAGGCGCTGTTGAAAGCGAGATTTGCCGATGCTTTCGCCGTTAAGATGCACCTCGCCGCGCTGGCAGGGCATCAAGCCGACCAGACCTTTAAACAGCTCGGTGCGCCCGGCGCCCAGCAGGCCGTAAATACCGATCACTTCGCCTTTGCTGAGGGTGAAGGTGACGTCATTAAGTTTGTAGCCGCCGCTCGGATGCAGCGCGGTCAGCCCTTTGACGTCAAGCACTGCGTCGCCTTTCGGCGCCGGTTGATAATCAAAGTGTTTTTTCTTATCACCGACCATCTGCTCGATGATCCACGGAACGCTGGCGTCGCTGACGTGACGCTCGCTGATAAAACGACCGTCGCGGAAAATGGTGATGTTGTCGCCAATCTCCATCAGCTCTTCGAGGCGATGCGAGATATAGATGATGGTCACGCCGCGGCGTTTAAGCTGCGCGATCACCTTGAACAGCACTTTGACCTCAGACTGGCTCAGCGCCGAGGTGGGTTCGTCCATGATCAGCACCCGGGTGTCTTTCGACAGGGCGCGGGCAATCTCGACTAACTGCTGGTGGCCGATACCGAGTTCACCCAGCGGAGCATAAGGATCGACATCCAGCTCCAGCCGTTCCAGCAGCGATTTGGCCAGCGCGTACTGGTATTTTTCGTTAATGCGTCCTTTCTGAAAGAATTCATTCGCCATGAAGATGTTGTCCATCACATTCATATTGGGGAATAAATTCAGTTCCTGAAAAATAATACTGATGCCCAGTTTTTCTGCCTGATGCGTCGACTGTAATGAAACCGCTTCGCCATCGAGAATAATTTGCCCGGAAGAGGGCGTTTCCACACCGGCAAGCATTTTCATCATGGTGGATTTACCCGCACCATTTTCTCCGATCAGCACGTTGACCTTATTTCGATAGACCCGGTAATTGACATTATCCAGGGCGGTCACGCCGGGATAGACGCGCGACAGGCCGCGGGTTTCGATAATCACTTCGGACTCAACGGGCTGGGGAGCGACGAGATCGTGCGGCGCCATATTATTGTCCCCCCGCATGAATGATTTTCGCCGGGGTAATTTCCGGGAGAGTTTGCGGAATATCCCAGGCCGAGAAGACGCCGTACACCTCCACGCTATCGCCGGTTTTGACGTTGGCTGTCTGAATCATTTTGACCGCCTGACTGTTGATATTCTTGCTGTACTCGCCGAACAGCACCTGGTCATTAAAGTCCTGATAGCTGGCGCCGCTGTAGCCGTCGCGCAGCTGGGTGCCGCGCAGGGTAGGGCCAATCTGCACCGTCACCTTGCCGACGCTGGCGTCGGACAGGGTCATTTTGCCGCTGCGCGAGGCGGTATCGAGTTTGCTGACGGTGCCTGAAACCTTGACGTAGAAGATGCAGGGGTTTTCATCCTGCGCACGGTAGCCGAGGGTTTTACAGGCGCTATCAATGTCTTTTGCCGCCTTGAGCGCGCTCATCAGTTCCGCCGCCGGACGCGCTTTCGTCACCACCTGCGGTACGATGCTCTGCTGCCAGGTTTTATCCATATTCGCCATATGCGGGTTGGGCGGGGATTTCAGGTCTGCCAGCTCCTGCTGCGAGACGATGCGACAGCCCCCTAGCGCCAGTACGGCCAGCGTCAGACAGGTTTTCTTAAACATAATGCTCTCCTCTGCGCCCCCGCAGGGGCGCAACCACCCGAACTCAGGACTTAATGTTGAAATCCTGGACTTTATCGGCGTTATCCTGGGTAATCAGAATGCCGCGGAACATCACGCGCTGCTTCGCCGGCTTCTCGCCTTTTTGCAGGTAGTTATCCAGATCGGTGACGCCCTGAGCGGCGATGGCCTGCGCCTGCAGCATCACGGTTGCCTGCAGGGTGCCGGCTTTCACGGCGTCGCGCTCATCGTTGCTGCCGTCGATGCCGACGACGATCACATCGCTACGGTTGGCTGCTTTCAGCGCCGCAATCGCGCCGAGGGCTACCGGCCCGTTGCCACAGATGACGCCTTTCACGTCGGGGTGAGCCTGCAGGATGCTGTCCATGATGCGTTTGCCGTCGATCAGGGTGCCTTTGGCATCCTGTTTCGCCACGCTGACCATATCCGGATACTGGTCAATGACCTGATGGAAAGATTTAGAACGGGTGACGCAGTTATTATCGGCGAGGTTGCAGGTCAGCTCGGCGTATTTGCCTTTCTCCGCCATTTTTTCCACGAAGACGTTGGCGACCTCAGAGCCGGCCTGGAAGTTATTGTGGGTAATTTGTTCCAGCGCCACATCATCAACCGGAATTTCGCGGTTAATTAAGACCACCGGAATGCCGGCTTTTTTGGCTTTTTCAATGGCGGCGACGCTGGCGGTGGAATCAGCGTTATCGAGAATAATGCCCTGCACTTTTTTACCAATCGCGGTGTCGATAAGCTCATTCTGCTTTTTGACATCTTCGCCATGGGACAGCACGGTAGTTTTATAGCCGAGCGCCTGGGCTTTTTCGCTGGCGCCTTTGGCTTCCGAGGCGTAATACGGGTTATCCAGCGAGTTGACCATGATCATAATGGTGCCTTTCTCCGCGGCGTGCGCGGCAAAGGAGAAGGCGGTCAGGGTAGCAGCGGTTAAAAGGGTTATACGTAATTTCATGACTCTGTTCCTGTATTTTTATATTCGAACAAATGAGCCCCTGAGCGGGCAGGCTTTTACGGTCTGAAATTTCCCCTGATGTATTCGGGGATAGCGATATCGTTATGGGCCGGGTTTCTCCTGTGATAAGTGAATGCGTGTCGTCGCGCAGTCTGGCGGTCAGGCTGGCGAGTCCGGTTTCCATAATGTTCGGTCGACCGCATGGCGCCACTCCTGCCAGCGCGTTTGTAAACGCTGGTGGCGGGCCATGTCGGGCTGAAAGGTGCTGTGTTCGGTTAAGAAGGCCTGCAGATCGGCGGTCGACCCCGGATGGAGCGCTTTGCGCGCCAGCAACGCCGCGCCGATGGCGGACAGCTCCGGCACGTCGCTGCGCATCACCGGGCAGCCGAGCAGATCGGCCTGGTATTGCATCAGCCAGTCATTGTTGGTCGGCCCGCCGTCCACCATCAACGCCGTCAGGGTGAACTCCTCATGCTGACGCATCGCCACCACCACGTCGGCTATCTGATAGGTGATGGACTCCAGCGCCGCACGGATCAGATGCGCGCGTTTCACCCCGCGACTCAGGCCGCAAATCACGCCGCGGGCGCTGTCGTCCCACCAGGGGGCGCCAAGACCGGTCAGCGCCGGCACGAAGTAGACCCCGAGGGTTGAGTCGACGGAGGCGGGGAGGGTATTCAGCTCATGGGCCAGCTCGGCGGCAGAGAGTTCGCTCAGGCCGGTGCTGTCCGCCATCCAGGCGACGGCATCGCCGGTGTGAGGAATATTCCCTTCCAGGCCCCACACCAGCTGGTCGCCATCGTGCCAGGCGACAGTGGTCGCCAGCGCGTCGATATCGCACTTCGCCGATTTGACCGGGGCCATGACCGAAGAGCCGGTGCCGTAGGTGGCTTTGACGCAGCCTGCCTCGCCGAGCGCGTGGCCGAACAGTGCCGCGTGGGAGTCGCCGATCATCGCCATGATCGGAATACCGTCCGGAATGGCGGCCAGTCCTTTGGTATGGCCGAAGAGGCCGCTCGACGGTTTAATGTCCGGCAACGCCGCGCGCGGAATGCCGAACAGCGTCAGCATCTCGTCGTCCCACTCGCCGCGGTGCAGGTTCAGCAGCTGGGTGCGGGCGGCATTGGAGTAGTCGCAGCAGAAGGCTTCTCCAGCGGTCAGATTCCACAGCAGCCAGCTGTCGATGGTGCCGAGGCAAATCTCACCGCGTTCGGCACGCAGGTGGCCATCGACAGTCGCATCCAGCAGCCAGCGCATTTTGGAGGCCGAGAACAGCGGGGCGATTGGCAGGCCGGTGGCACGCTTAATGTGCTGTTCCTGGCGATCGTGACGCAGTGTGTCGCAGAACGCGGCGCTGCGGGTGCATTGCCAGGTGATCGCCGCGTTAATCGGTTCACCGCTGTCGCGATACCAGCCGATGGCGGTTTCCCGCTGGTTGCTGATGGCCAGCGCGGCGACGTTTTCCGCGCCAACGTGAGCCACCGCGCTGGCGATCACCGCCAGCGAGGCGGTAACCAGCGCTTCGCCCGATTGCTCCACCCAGCCGTCGCGCGGCGTTTGGATCGCCAGCGGCTGCGAGAATTTGACGATAACTTTGCCCCGGCTGTCCAGCACCACCGCTTTGGCGTTGGTGGTGCCTTCATCCAGGGCAATGATGAACTCTTTTGCTGTCGCCTGCATCGTGCTCTCCTCGGTCACTCGGTGTCCTGGAACCGCGAAGACGAGGAATATCTCCCACCGTCTCCTGCGTCTGTGCAGGCCATTTTGTGACATTTCGTTATCATCTTTTTAATCACTGAATATATATTCGATAGTGATTATTTATTTGATACCTTAAGCCACAAACCCGGTGACGGGCTACCGGAAAAATCATCAATTGTGCTGGCAATCACATTTCGCCGATCGGTGAAAGCGGCAGTTGGCGGCTGGAGTGGTTGATTAACTGATTGAATTTAAATGTATTAACAGAGCCAGCCCTGAAGCTAAAAAAGCACGTCAGGGCGGCAGTGAGGAAAAGCAGCGCGGCAGGTTAGTCGCTAACCAGCATGCGAGCGGTAGGATAATCGGTGATTAAAACATCAATGTAGCCGCCGGTGAGGGCGCCTTTGATGGCCGCGACTTTATCGGTACCGCCGGCCAGCGCGACCACGTTCGGGCATTTTTTGACCTTCTCCAGCGCCATACCGATCACCGGATCTTCATCATCGCGTAACACCGGATGGCCGTTTTTGTCGTAGTAGTGCAGGCAGATATCACCCACCGCGCCGCGCGCCGCCAGCACCTGCAGCATATCTTCGTGATAGTAGTTACCGGAGGTTTTCAGCAGTTGAGAGGGTTCGAGAATGCCGATGCCGACGATGGCGATATCCACTTCATCAAAGCGCGACACCACGTCAGCGACGTCTTTGCTGGCCAGCAGCCGGTTGCGCTCCTCCATGGATCCCTCGATGCTCTGTGACGGCAGCAGCCAGGCGTCGCAATTCAGGCGCTGGGCGAGGGTCTGGGTAAGAATCGTCGCCTGCACGTTACCGTTTGGCCCGACGCCGCCCAGCAGCTGGATCACGCCGCTGGCTTTCAGGTTTTGCGCATGAACTTCATCGACCATCGCGCGAATGGTTGAGCTCCACGAGGAGACGCCAATCAGATCTTTTGGCCGCAGCCGGGTTTCCAGATAGTGGGCGGCAGCGGAGCCAATCGCCCGCTTGATGGTATGATCGCTGGCCTCTTCCTCGGTATCCACCACCACCGCCTGCTTAAGGCCGTAGCGATCCTCAAGCCCTTTTTCGAGCTTCAGAAAGATGTTGGACGGCTGAACGACGCTGATCTTGACGACGCCTTCTTTCTGGCAGCGGGTAATGGCGCGGGAGACAAATGACTGAGACAGCGAGAGAAGTTGGGCGATATCAGACTGCTTTCGTCCTTCCAGATAGTAAAGCGTGGCAATCTTAACCAATAGCCGTTGTTCATCCTGCTTAGCCATATTAATCCTCGAAAATCATTTATCGCCTTTCTTCAGGCGGTTAGCTGCAGCCATTATCGTAGTGACTTTTATCATACGCGAAAAAAAATCAGACTTAAGTGTGACAGGCGTCTAACTTTTGCCAATCCTCAAAATCGACTATGGACAAAAACAAAACAGCCAGGCCATAATCGAATAAAGAATCATTATTGAATATATATTCAAGGCGATTTCGAGTCAATGTGTTTATCCGGGCTTCGCCTGGAGCGGGAGGCAGAATGTTCCTGAGTAGGGCGCTGTGGCAGAAGGCTTACCACCCGGCATGGGGATATCTGGTTTTTTTAGTCCTTGCTGGAATAAATATTCCATGCTGAAAATAAATTCAGAGGTGTGAAATGAATCCCTACAGATATGATATTCAGACGCTGGAGCGTAAAGCCCGCGCGGTGCGGCGCCATATTGTGCGCTTAAACGCCAATAGTCCGGCCGGCGGCCACACCGGAGCAGACCTTTCGCAGGTCGAACTGTTAACCGCGCTCTATTTCCGCGTCCTTAACGTCGCGCCGGACCGGCTCGACGACCCGCAGCGCGATATCTACATCCAGTCGAAAGGCCACGCGGTGGGCTGCTACTACTGCGTCCTGGCGGAAGCGGGATTCTTCCCGGTCGAGTGGCTGGAGACCTACCAGCATGCCAACTCCCATCTCCCCGGCCACCCGGTGCGGCAGAAAACGCCGGGCATCGAGCTGAACACCGGCGCGCTGGGTCACGGTTTGCCTGTTGCGGTGGGGCTGGCGCTGGCCGCGAAGAAAAGCAACAGCACCCGCCGCATTTTTTTGATCACCGGCGACGGCGAACTGGCGGAAGGCAGTAACTGGGAAGCCGCCCTGGCGGCGGCGCACTACGGTCTGGATAACCTGGTCATTATTAATGATAAGAACAACCTCCAGCTGGCCGGGCCGACGCGCGAAATCATGAATACCGATCCGCTGGCCGATAAATGGCGCGCCTTCGGTATGGAAGTCAGCGAGTGCCAGGGTAACGACATGGCCTCGGTGGTCGCGGCCATCGAGGGGCTACAGCAGAACGGTAAACCGAACGTTATTATTGCCAACACCACGAAAGGCGCGGGGATCTCCTTTATCCAGGGGCGCCCGGAGTGGCACCACCGGGTGCCGAAAGGCGAAGAGATCGCTCTGGCGCTGGAGGAACTGAAAGATGAGTAATACAGAACACCTGGCTAACGTCATGGTCGAGGCCTTTATCGCCGCCGTGGAAAGCGGCGTCGATCTGGTGCCGGTGGTGGCCGACTCCACGTCGACGGCTAAAATCGCCCCCTTTATTAAGCAGTTTCCCGGTCGGCTGGTGAACGTCGGCATCGCTGAGCAGAGCATGGTCGGCACCGCCGCCGGTCTGGCGCTGGGCGGCAAAGTGGCGGTGACCTGTAACGCCGCGCCGTTTCTTATCTCGCGGGCCAATGAGCAAATCAAAGTGGATGTCTGCTACAACAACACCAACGTCAAGCTGTTCGGCCTTAACGCCGGAGCCAGCTACGGCCCGCTGGCCAGCACCCACCATGCCATTGAGGATCTGGCGGTGATGCGCGGCTTTGGCAATATCCAGATCTTCGCCCCCTCCACGCCGCGCGAATGTCGGCAGATCATCGACTATGCTCTTGCTTATCAGGGCCCGGTCTATATTCGTCTCGATGGCAAGGCGCTGCCGGAGCTGCTTGACGAGTCGTATCGCTTTGTTCCCGGCGCCGTGTTGACCCTGCGCGAAGGCGAGGACGTCGCGCTGGTGGCCACCGGTTCGACGGTGCATGAAGTGGTGGAGGCGGCGCAGCAGCTTGCCGACCTCGGTATCCAGGCGAAAGTGGTCAGCGTACCGTCGATCCGCCCCTGCGATACCGCGGCGCTGCTGGCGGCGCTCCGGCCGTGTGGTTCGGTGATCACCGTCGAAGAGCATAACGTCAACGGCGGGTTGGGTAGCCTGGTGGCGGAGGTGCTGGCGGAAGCGGGGGTGGGCATTGCCCTGCAGCGGTTGGGGATCCCGGACGGGGAGTACGCCGCCGCCGCCGATCGCGGCTGGATGCGCCAGTACCACGGGTTTGATGCCGCCGCCATCGTTGCCCTGGTGCAAAAAAGAGACTGATGGCCTGAACGCCTGTCGCGTGAAGCGCGGGCGTTTACTGCTGCAATGCGCAAAGCGTGATGACCTGCTCCTCCGACGCTATCCAGTGCAAGGGATAGCGTTGCTCCGCAAACTCAAGCGCTAAGGTGCTTGCCGTTATGTCCACGATCTGAAAATCGGCGAACCCCAGCGCGCGCTGATTTGCCGCAGGCGTCGCCTTAAACCCACTCTCTTTTGCCGAAAACGCCAGCGTCAGCGCCAGCGGGAAGGGCAGGCCGCTGCGCAGCAGCGCTGTTTTTTCCGCCGGACTGATAATGCTGTCCTCCAGCTCCGCCGCCATCTGGGGGGTAAACCGGCGCTCAATATCGACGCCCACCGGCCGATCGGCGATCACCGCCAGCGCGCGCTGGGCGCAGTGGCTGATGCTACCGAACCAGGGCGTGGGCCACAGCGGCTGGCGCTGGTCGCTGATGGCGGGAGGCTGTTTCTCCCCCACCTCGCGCAGGGCGTATACCGCGGCGATGCGTCCTGCCAGGTGCTCCGCCTGCCGCTTGCGGCCCCAGCCGGTCAGGCTGGCGTGATAGGGCAGCCAGAACAGATCTTCAGGCTGGAAAGTCGCCGGGTCGAATTCGACCTGCTGGATGGTATAGCCGGCCAGCGGCAAAGCGGTGTGATGGTGGCGCATAGGGTAAGGTTACCGCGGTTGGCCCCGCCCTTTGTCCAGCAAGGGCGGGGGAGGGAGAAGCCGCTATCAGAAGTGGGTGTTGACGCTCATATACCAAGTGCGGCCCGATTCGTTATAGGTCTCGGCGCCGGCACCGTACATCGTACCGGTGGCGCCCCCGGTGGTCTGGGCGTTGCCCGCGCGCCAGTGGCGCTTGTCGAAGACGTTATCCACGCCGCCGGTCAGACTGACATATTTGGTGACGTCCCAGGTCGCGCTCAGGCCGAGGATGCTGTAAGGGCTGACCTCGTTCTTCTCGCTGCCGGTAACCGGTTGACCCTTGTAGTTGTACTTCTTCGGCTCCTGCTTGCCGTACCAGGTGAAGGTCGACTGCAGCGAAACGTCATCGCGAACCTGCCAGCTCAGGGTGGAGTTCAGCGTGTATTCCGGGATAATCGACAGACGATCGCCGGTCTCTTTGTTCTTACTCTGCAGCATATAGGTGATGTTGTTGGTCCAGTTCACGGTCTCGCTCACCGGCACGTTCAACGTCCCCTCCAGGCCTTCCACCACCGCTTTCGGCACGTTTTCCCACTGGTAGAGATCGGTACCTTTATTGTTTTGATAGACCGGGGCATAGCCCGCTTCAATTTTGTTGCGGTAGTCGTTGCGGAACCAGGTGACGCCCGCCAGCCAGCCGTCGCGTTTAAACTCGAGGCCAATCTCTTTGTTGATGCTGGTCTCGGCTTTTAAATCTTCATTCCCCTGCAGATAGCAGCCGTCTTTACTGGCGTAGCAGCCCTGGCCTTTACTGTAGAGAATGTAGTTCGGGTTGGTCTGATACAGGCTCGGCGCTTTATAGGCGCGGGCGATGCCCATCTTCAGTGTGAAGTCGTCCCACAGGCCCTGCGACAGGTTGAGGGACGGGCTCCAGTTATTGCCGACGATGCTGTGGTGATCGAAACGCAGCGCCGGGGTCAGCATGGTGGTGTCGGTCAGCTCCATGTTGTTCTCAGCGAACAGCGAGAAGATTTCCGCCTGCGAGTACGGGCTGCGGCCAGTGCTGTCGTAGCCCGGGATGGTGCCGCCCGACAGCGCCTGGGTGTTGGAGGCGTTATCCTTCATCCGCTGCTGGTTCCACTCGCTGCCCAGCGTCAGGTTCTGATTAACCAGATAGTCGAACGGGATGCTGACTTCGCTGTGCAGCATCACATCCGCCAGATCGATATCCGTGAACTGGTTGCTGTTAAAGATCCCCTCGGTGCCCCCGGCCAGGCCTTCGCCTTTGCGCGAGTTGCGGGTGCGCTCGTACTGCGCCCAGTTGCTGGTGGTCACCCCGTTGTCCCAGGCGCCGTTCCAGGTGACCGAGTAGGTGTTACGGTACAGACGGTTGGTCTCTTTACCGTAGTTCTCTTTCACCAGGTCGTTGGAGTTGGTGTTCTGGGTGTCGCCGGCGTAGAGGTTGCCCTGGCGGCTGTAGCCCGCCTCAAACTCCAGCGACTGCATCGGGGCGAATTCCCAGCGCACCAGACCATCGATGTTTTTATTTTGTACCCCTTCGCGCCCGGCAGGCAGGGTGTCGGCATAGATCCCGGTACGTTCGGACTGATGGCCCTGGTTGATATCCCAGGCGTCGGCCTGCGTTTTGTCGAGGTTACCGAACAGACGGAAGCTGAAATCGCCGCCCAGCGGGCCGCTGAGGCTGAAGTTAGTGCGTTTGGTGGAGCCTTCATCCTTGTGCTCCGGGGCGTTCATATAGGTGTTCCATGAGCCGTGCCACTCATCGCCGGTTTTTTTGGTGATGATATTCACCACCCCGCCGGCGGCGCCGTTGCCGTAGCGGGCGGCGGCCGGGCCGCGGATCACTTCGATGCGTTCGATCATCTCCGGCGGCACCCAGCTGGTGTCGCCGCGGGTGTCGCGCTCGCCGCGCCAGCCAAGGCGCACGGAATTGCGGCTGGTGACCGGCTTGCCATCGATCAGGATCAGGGTGTTTTCCGGACCCATGCCGCGGATATCAATCTGGCGGTTATTGCCGCGCTGGCCGCTGGTGGAGTTGCCGGTCAGGTTGACCCCCGGCATGGTGCGAATGATCTCCGAGACGTCGCGCGCTGGCGGGCGTTTGCGGATCTCATCGGCGGTGATGGTGGAGACGCCCGGCGCCTGCAGATTCTGCTCGGCGGCGGTGACCACCATGGTCTCTTCAGCAGCGCTGTTTTTATCGTCGGTGGCGGTTTCCGCTGCGCTTAACGGAAAAGCAACCCCGTAAATTCCCAGATTGACCAGCAAGGCCAGGGATTTGATCCTGTTATTCATTGTTATTCCTGCTCTTTAGTCGCCACGTTCCCCAAACGCCCCTTCCCACCGGGAGGGGAGGCGGCATAAATGTTGCCGGAAGAGGGCAAAGGCACTCCGTCGCTAGCTGAATAAGCTCTCTTCGACATGTTTTGTGAAAGACGCGCTTCCCACGGCGCGCTAATACGCTATTGCAAATGCAAATAGTTATCAATAATATTATCAATAAAGAATTACAATTAATTAAAAAAGTCACGATATACATAGGGTTAATGACAGAATGTTAAGGACAGGAAGCGAGGAGTGGTGGCAAACCCTGCAGGGGCCGCAGTGCCGCGCAGTGGATGACGCCATCGAGGTGACGTTCTGGTGGCGGGATCCGGCGGGGGATGAAACGCACTCTCCGCGCCGTCGGGTATGGCTCTATATCACCGGCGTGACCGACCACCATCAGAATGCGCGGCCGCAATCGCTGACGCGTCTGCCCGGGACCGACGCCTGGTCCTGGCGAACCACCCTGTCGCCGACCTGGCGCGGTAGCTACTGTTTTATTCCCTCCGACCGTGACGATGATTTTTCCCCTGAGGTGTTCAGCGCTGACGCGCCCGACCGCGCGCTGCTGCGCGAAGGCTGGCGCAAACTGCTGCCGCGGGCGATAGCCGATCCGCTGAACCCGCACAGCTGGCAGGGCGGACGCGGCCATGGCGTGTCGGCCCTGGAGATGCCGCAGGCGCCCGCGCAGCCCGGCTGGGACCAGTTTAATGAGGCGCATCCTCCCGCCCGATGCCTTGAGTGGCGCAGCGCGCGTCTGGGCAACCATCGCCGGGTCTGGATCTACACCACCGGCGAGGCCGTCGACCCGCAAACGCGGCCCCTGGCGATCCTGCTCGACGGCCAGTTCTGGGCCGAGAGCATGCCGGTGTGGTCGCCGCTGGCCGCACTGACCCGCGAAGAGAGACTGCCGCCGGCGGTCTACCTGCTGATCGACGCGATCGACAACCAGCGCCGCGGGGTTGAGCTGCCCTGTCACCGCGATTTCTGGCTGGCGGTGCAGGAGGAGCTCCTGCCGCTGATCCGCGGCCATGCCCCGTTCAGCGACCGCCCGGAGCGGACAGTGGTGGCCGGGCAAAGCTTCGGCGGCCTGGCGGCGATGTTCGCCGCCCTCAACTGGCCGCAGCGCTTTGGCTGCGTACTCAGCCAGTCAGGCTCCTACTGGTGGCCGCACCGTGATGGCCGCGGGACGGGCTTTATCGGCGAACAGCTTCGCCAGGGTGAGGTGTCCGCGGCCGGGCTGCGCATCTGGCTGGAAGCGGGCCAGCGTGAACCGATTATTTTTCGCGCCAACCAGGCGCTGTTGGCGCAACTCACTACGACACAGCAGACGATTTTCTGGCGTCAGGTTGACGGCGGGCATGATGCGCTTTGCTGGCGCGGCGGGCTGACGGCAGGGCTTATCCAGCTCTGGCAGCCTCTGCTGTCGCACCCTTAGCACCGCGCTTTACGACAGGAGTTTGATATGCAATTCAGTAACCCCTTCGACAATCCGCAAGGGCAGTTTTACATTCTGCGCAATGATCAGCAGCAGTACAGCCTGTGGCCGGCGCACTGCGACCTGCCTGCCGGCTGGGCGGTGGTGTGCCCCCCGCAGTCGGCCGAGGCCTGCAACGCCTGGCTGGCGGCCAACTGGTCAACCCTGACCCCCGCCCATCATGCGTCATAAGGAGCTGACAATGACCACTCGTTTACCGCTGGTTGCCGCGCAGCCGGGGATCTGGATGGCCGAGCGCCTCTCCACTCTGCCAGGCGCCTGGAGCGTGGCCCACTATGTTGAACTGCGCGGCGCGCTCGACCCAACGCTGCTGGGAAAAGCGATTGTCGCCGGTCTGCAGCAGGCGGACACCCTCAGCCTGCGCTTTGAGGAAGAGGAGGGGGAAGTCTGGCAGTGGGTGGCGGCCGACCGCACCTTTGGCGAACCGTCGATCATTGACCTGCGTACGGCGCCGGATCCGCATCGCGCCGCCACGGAGCGGATGCAGGCGGACCTGGCGCAGGATCTGCGTGTCGACGGCGGCAACCCGCTGGTGTGCCATCAGCTGCTGCGCGTCGGCGACGACCGCTGGTACTGGTATCAGCGTTATCACCACTTGCTGGTGGATGGCTTCAGCTTCCCGGCGATAACCCGGCAGATCGCCGCCATTTACCGCGCCTGGCAGCGGGGGGAAGCCACTCCTGAGTCGCCTTTCACCCCCTTCGCCGAGGTGGTGGACGAGTACCAGCGCTACGCCGGCAGCGAGGCCTGGCAGCGGGATAAAGCCTTCTGGCAGGCTCAGCGCCAGGCGTTACCGTCGCCTGCCTCACTCTCTGCCGCGCCGCTGGGCGGACGCGCCGCCGGGAGCGATATCTGGCGGATGAAGCTGGAGATGAACGCCGACGCCTTCCGCCGTCTGGCTGGCCATGCGCCGCAGTGTCAGCCCGCTGACCTGGCGCTGGCGCTCACCACGCTGTGGCTGGGCCGCCTGTGCAACCGGATGGACTACGCGGCGGGCTTTATCTTTATGCGCCGGATGGGTTCAGCCGCGCTGACCTCGACGGGGCCGGTGCTCAATGTCCTGCCTCTGGCGGTGCATATTGACGCCCAGGAGACGCTGGCAGACCTGGCGATGCGCCTCGCCGCTCAGTTGAAAAAGATGCGCCGCCATCAGCGCTATGACGCCGAACAGATCGTTCGCGACAGCGGTAAAGCGGCAGGGGACGAACCGCTGTTCGGCCCGGTGCTGAACGTCAAAGTCTTTGATTACCAGCTGGATATCGATGGTGTGCAGGCACTGACCCACACCCTCGCCACCGGCCCGGTCAACGATCTCGAGCTGGCGCTGTTCCCGGATGAAACCGGCGGGCTGTCGCTGGAGATCCTCGCCAACAAGGCCCGGTACGACGAAGCCGAGCTCCGTCGCCATGTGGCGAGACTGACCGCGCTGCTGGCGCAGTTCGCCGCCGATCCGGCGCTGCGCTGCGGCGAAGCAGAGATGCTCTCCGCCGATGAGCAGGCCCGGCTGGCGGCGGTCAACGATACCGCTGTGCCGCTGCCTGCCACCACCCTCAGCGCGCTGGTGGCCGACCAGGCGCGGAAGACCCCGGATGCCCCGGCGCTGGCGGACGCCCACTGGCAGTTCAGCTATCGCGAGATGCGTCAGCAGGTGGTGGCGCTCGCGCAGCTGCTGCGTCAGCGCGGCGTGAAGCCGGGCGACAGCGTGGCGGTGGCCCTGCCGCGCTCGGTGTTCCTGACCCTGGCGCTGCATGGCATTGTCGAAGCGGGGGCCGCCTGGCTGCCGCTGGACACCGGCTACCCGGACGACCGCCTGCGGATGATGCTGGAAGACGCCCGGCCGTCGCTGCTGATCACCTCGGAGGATCAACTGGCCCGCTTCAGCGATATTCCGGGGCTGGAAAGCCTCTGCTATCAGCAGCCGCTGGCCGCCGGGGATGACGCGCCGCTGGCGCTGTCAAAACCGGACCATACCGCCTACATCATCTTTACCTCTGGCTCCACCGGGCGGCCTAAAGGGGTGATGGTCGGCCAGACCGCCATCGTCAACCGCCTGCTGTGGATGCAGGATCGCTATCCGTTATCTGCCCAGGACGTGGTGGCGCAGAAAACGCCGTGCAGTTTCGACGTGTCGGTGTGGGAGTTCTGGTGGCCGTTTATCGCCGGCGCGCAGCTGGTGATGGCCGAGCCGGAGGCGCACCGCGACCCGCAGGCGATGCAGCAGTTCTTCGCCCGCTACGGCGTGACCACCACCCACTTTGTGCCGTCGATGCTGGCGGCGTTTGTCGCCTCGCTGGATGCCGACAGCGTCGCTGCCTGCCGCACGCTGCGGCGGGTATTCTGCAGCGGCGAAGCGCTGCCGACGGAATTGTGCCGCGAGTGGGAGCGCTTAACCGGCGCGCCGCTGCATAACCTGTACGGCCCGACGGAGGCGGCGGTGGACGTCAGCTGGTATCCGGCCTGCGGGCCTGAGCTGGCGGCGGTGACCGGCAGCAGCGTGCCGATTGGCTGGCCGGTGTGGAACACCGGGCTGCGCATTCTCGATGCCGCGATGCGCCCGGTGCCGCCGGGGGTGGCGGGGGATCTTTATCTCACCGGCATCCAGCTGGCGCAGGGCTATCTGGGACGTCCGGACCTCACCGCCAGCCGCTTTATCGCCGACCCGTTTGCCCCCGGTGAGCGGATGTATCGCACCGGCGACGTGGCACGCTGGCTGACGAACGGCGCGGTGGAGTATCTTGGCCGCAGCGACGACCAGCTGAAGATCCGCGGGCAGCGCATCGAGCTTGGCGAGATTGACCGGGTGATGTCGGCCCTGCCGGACGTGGCGCAGGCGGTGAGTCACGCCTGCGTCTTCAATCAGGCGGCGGCGACCGGCGGCGATGCCCGACAGCTGGTGGGCTATCTGGTCTCTGACTCCGGCCTGCCGCTGGATACCGCGGCGCTGAAAGCGCGGCTGGCGGAACAGCTGCCGCCGCATATGGTGCCGGTGGTGCTGATGCAGCTCGCTGAGCTGCCGCTTAGCGCCAACGGCAAACTGGACCGCAAAGCGCTGCCGCTGCCGGCCCTCGGCGGGGAGCGCAGCGGCCGGCCGCCGGAGCCCGGGATGGAAACCCTTGTCGCCACGGCCTTCAGCCAGCTGCTGGGCTGCGAGGTGAACGATATCGACGCCGATTTCTTCGCCCTCGGCGGTCATTCTCTGCTGGCGATGCGTCTGGCGGCACAGCTCAGCCGCCAGCTGGCGCGGCAGGTGACCCCGGGGCAGGTGATGGTGGCCTCGACGGTGGGCAAACTGAGCGCGCTGCTGGCTGCCGATCTCAGCGATGAGCAGGCCCGGCGCCTGGGGCTGGATACGCTTCTGCCGCTGCGCGAGAGCGACGGCCCGACGCTGTTCTGCTTCCATCCGGCCTCCGGCTTCGCCTGGCAGTTCAGCGTGCTGGCGCGCTATCTCAGCCCGCGCTGGTCAATAACCGGTATTCAGTCGCCGCGCCCGCAGGGGCCGATGGCCAGCGCCGCCAGCCTCGACGAGGTGTGCGAGCACCATCTGCGCACGCTGCTGGCGCAGCAGCCGCACGGCCCTTATTACCTGTTTGGGTATTCGCTGGGCGGCACCTTAGCCCAGGGGATTGCCGCCCGCTTGCGCCAGCGCGGCGAAGCGGTGGCCTTCCTCGGCCTGCTGGATACCTGGCCGCCGGAGACGCAAAACTGGGCAGAGAAAGAGGCCAACGGGCTGGATCCCGAGGTACTGGCGGAGATCGACCGCGAGCGCGAAGCGTTCCTCGCCGCCCAGCAAGGGAAAGCCTCCGGCGAGCTGTTCAGCGCTATCGAAGGTAACTATGCCGATGCGGTGCGGCTGTTAACCACCGCCCACAGCGCGAAGTTTGACGGCAAGGCGACGCTTTTCGTGGCGGAGAAGACGCGGCAGGCGGGGATGGATCCGCAGGTCGTATGGGGCCCGTGGGTGGCGGAACTGGAGGTGTTCAGCCAGAACTGCGCCCACGTCGACATTATCTCCCCGCAGGCCTTTGAAGCCATCGGCCCGGTGGTCAGGGAGATTCTGGGGTAACGGTTGAGTTCGGGCTACAGCAGGTAGCCCGGCTCAGCGTAGCGCAAGCCGGCGAAAGAGGAGATTACCGGCGGCCCAGCGGGACCACCAGCGGCGTATGCGCCACCGGATCTTCAATGATCGTGCAGCGCAGACCGTAAATCCGTTCAATCAGATCGGCGGTGACGATCTCCTTCGGCGCCCCCTCGGCGACGATCTTGCCGTCGCGCAGGGCGATCAGGTGGGTGGCGTAGCGGCAGGCCTGGTTAAGATCGTGCAGCACCGCCGCCAGGGTATAGCCCTTCTCGCGATTCAGCTCACTCAATAGCTCCAGCAGATCGATCTGATGGCTGATGTCCAGCCAGGTGGTTGGCTCATCCAGCAGCATAATCGCCGTCTCCTGGGCCAGCACCATCGCAATCCACGCCCGCTGCCGCTGGCCGCCGGAAAGCGTGTCGACGCTCTGCAGCGCCAGATCGCTGATCCCGGTCGCCCGCATCGCCTTGTTCACCGCTTCTTCATCTTCTTTGCGCCAGCGGGTAAACAGCGGCTGGTGCGGATAGCGCCCGCGGGCCACCAGCTCCTGCACCGTGATATCGCCAGGAGTGGTGGCATTCTGCGCCAGCAGCCCGATACGGCGGGCAACCTCTTTACTGGCGTACTGCTGGATCTGCGCGCCGTCGAGCCAGACGTGGCCGCTGGCGGGCGTCATCAGGCGACTGAGGGTGCGCAACAGCGTCGACTTGCCGCAGCCGTTGGGGCCGATAATGGCGGTGAAGTGGCCGTCAGGGATGGTCACGTTCAGCGACTCGGCGATGGTCTTGTTACCGTAGGCCAGGGTTAACTGCTCGCCGCGCAAACGGGAGGGGACAGCACTCATTTTTTGCGGGACTCCTGAATCAACAATGCAATAAGGTAAATACCGCCGAGGCTGACGGTTAACACGCCAACCGGCAGCTGCCACGGCATAAACAGCCGCTGGGCGCCGTAATCGGCCAGCGCCAGCAGCAGCGCGCCGCACAGGGCCGATTGGGTCAGTCCCCAGCGGGCCGTGCCGCTCAGGCGGCGGGCGATATGCGGCGCCACCAGCGCAATAAATGAGATCGGCCCGGCCAGCGCCGTCGAGGCGGCGGTGAGCACCACCGCCACCAGCATCAGCAGCAGGCGCGAACGCTCGACCTGCACACCCAGCGCGCAGGCGGTATCGTCGCCCATCTCCAGCAGTCGCATCCGGCGAACCAGCAGGGCGCTGCCCACCAGCATCAACAGGATCAGCGGCGCCGACGGCCAGGTTTTACCCCAGGTCAGGCCGTTAAGCGATCCGGCGTTCCACAGGCCCGCAGAAAGGGCGGTCTCCAGCGAGGCGCGCAGCAGCAGCCAGGTGTTGAATGCCACCAGCATGGCGCGCACGCCGATGCCGATAATGATCAGGCGGAAGGTCTCGATCCCGTTGCGCCAGGCCAGCAGCCAGACCACCAGCGAGGTCAACACCCCGCCGGCCATCGCCGCCAGGGCAATCGCCGTCAGGTTCTGGCCGAAGAGGACCATCGCCACCAGCACGCCGCTCCAGGCGCCGGTGTTAAAGCCCATCACGTCCGGGCTGCCGAGCGGGTTGCGGGTCAGCGACTGGAAAATGGCGCCGCTGACGCCGAGCGCGGCGCCGATGAGCAGCGCCATTAACACCCGCGGCAGCCGCCATTCGTTCACCACCATCGCGACGTTGCGCGGCGCATCGCCGAACAGCGCCGAGAACACCTGGTCAATCGTCAGGGGCACCGGGCCTTGCGCCAGCCCGAGCAGGGAAATCAGCAGGCTGGCGGCCATCAGCACCAGGCAACTGGCTATCAGGCGGCGGGACGGGGCAATCACAGGCCACCTCCCCGCGGCTGGCGGCGCACCAGCCAGATCAGCACCGGCGCGCCGAGAAAGGCGCTCACCACCGATACCCGCAGTTCGCCGGGCACCAGCAGGCGGCCAATCACGTCGGCAAACAGCAGCAGGGCCGGGGTGGCGAGCAGGGTGACCGGCAGCGACCAGCGATGATCGGCCCCCACCAGCCAGCGCGCCATATGCGGCATCATCAGGCCGATAAAGGCGATGGGGCCGACGACGGCGGTGGCGCTGCCGCACAGGACGGTGATGACGATCAGGCCGATCAGCTGGGTGCGGGCGACGCGGCTGCCGAGGGCGGTGGCGGTATCGTTGCCGAGGCTCAGGCTGTTAAGCGCCCGGCTCAGCAGCAGGGCGGCGATCCCCGCTATCACCACCGGCAGCAGGACAATTTTCAGCGTCTGCAGGGTGCGGATATCCAGCGAACCGGCCTGCCAGAAGCGCAGCTGATCGTAGACGTCCGGGTTGAGCAGGGCGATGCCGTTGGACAGCCCCTCCAGCACCGCCGCAAGGGCGACCCCGGCGAGGGTGAGGCGCACCGGGCTCAGCTGGCCGCCGCCCTGACTGCCGGTAAAGGCCACCAGCAGCGAGGCGCAGAGCGCGCCGCAAAACGCCAGCAGCAGTTGCTCCTGCGGGGAGGTGATCCCGAACAGCGCCGCGCCGAGGACGATGGCGAAGCTGGCGCCGGAGTTGACCCCCAGCAGGCCGGGGTCGGCCAGCGGGTTGCGGGTGAGCGTCTGCATCAGCGCGCCGGCGAGACCGAGGGCGACGCCGGCCAGCAGACCGGCCAGGGTACGCGGCAGGCGCGCGTCCAGCACGATGGTGCAGTCGGCGCTTTGACAGGTTCCGCTGAAGGCGGTGAATACCGTGCCGATCGGCAACGATTTGGCGCCGATGGTCAGGCTAAGCGCGGCGGCTAAGGCGAGTAATAGCAACAATCCGGGCACGGCGACAGAGCGTACCGCGGTCGTAGAAAACGACATAACTGACATCCCTGATATGATAATGATAGTAATTATCGTTATCGATTTTATTCAGCTATGGTAGCATGACCCACAGTAAAAAGGGTATTAAAAATAACGACAAGGCGCTGTAATGAACCGACAATCCTGGCTGCTCAATCTCAGCCTGCTGAAAACTCACCCGGCGTTTCGCGCCGTTTTTATCGCTCGCTTTATCTCTATTCTGTCGCTTGGCCTGCTGGGCGTGGCCATTCCGGTCCAGATCCAGATGATGACCCATTCGACCTGGCAGGTCGGGCTGTCGGTGACGCTGACCGGTGCGTCGATGTTTGTTGGTCTGATGGTGGGGGGCGTGCTGGCTGACCGCTATGAACGTAAACGCCTGATCCTGCTGGCGCGCGGCACCTGCGGCGTGGGCTTTGTCGGTCTGTGTCTGAACGCCCTGCTGCCGGAGCCGTCGCTGGCGGCGATCTACCTGCTGGGGATCTGGGACGGGTTCTTCGCCTCGTTGGGGGTGACCGCGCTGCTGGCGGCGACCCCGGCGCTGGTGGGGCGGGAAAACCTGATGCAGGCCGGGGCCATCACCATGTTGACGGTGCGCCTTGGCTCGGTGATTTCGCCGATGATCGGTGGCCTGCTGCTGGCCACCGGCGGCGTGGCCTGGAACTTCGGCCTGGCGGCGGCGGGGACCTTTATCACCACCTTAACCCTGCTGCGTCTGCCGCAGCTGCCGCCGCCTCCGCAGCCGCGCGAGCATCCGCTGCGATCTCTGCTGGCGGGGCTGACCTTCCTCTGTCAGAGCCCGCTTATCGGCGGGATTGCGCTGCTTGGCGGTCTGCTGACCATGGCCAGCGCGGTGCGGGTGCTCTATCCGGCGCTGGCCGGGAGCTGGCAGATGTCGGCCGGACAGATTGGCCTGCTGTACGCCGCTATTCCGCTCGGTGCGGCGCTGGGGGCGTTGACCAGCGGCCAACTGGCCCAGACGGTGCGGCCGGGTGCGCTGATGCTGGCGACCACGGTGGGATCGTTTGTCGCCATTGCGCTGTTCAGCCTGATGCCGCACTGGGCGTTGGGCGCGCTGTGCCTGGCGCTGTTTGGCTGGCTGAGCGCTATTAGCTCGCTGCTGCAGTACACCCTGATCCAGACCCAGACGCCGGAAAATATGCTCGGGCGGATTAATGGTCTGTGGACCGCGCAAAACGTCACCGGCGACGCCATCGGCGCGGCGCTGCTCGGCGGATTAGGGGCGGTGATGACCCCGGCGGCATCCGCCAGCGCCAGCGGCTGGGCGCTGGCGCTCGTCGGCGTGCTGTTGGTGGGGCTGCTACGCGAGCTGCGCCGTTTCCAGCGCCCGGAAATCGTAAACGAAAGTTAAGTAGGGTGCACTTGCCCGGTGGCGGCTACGCCTTACCGGGCCTACGGTCTGGCCTGGGGGACGCTGGCATTGTAGGCCGGGCAAGCGGAGCGCCGCCCGGCAAGATGTTCAGGCCACGTACCCGTCCTGATGCCCGGTGGCGGCTGCGCCTTACCGGGCCTACGGTCTGGCCTGGGGGACTCTGGCATTGTAGGCCGGGCAAGCGCAGCGCCGCCCGGCAAAAGAGTTCAGGCCGCGTACTCGTCCTGATGGCACGGCCCGCGTTAGCCGAACAGGCTGGAGAGACGCTGGAGCACCAGCAGGGCGCTGTAGTAGTCAAGACGGAAGGTCTCGGTGCCCAGCGGGTAGACGCGTTTGCCTGCGACCGCCGGGAGATGCGCCAGCAGCGGGTTGGCGTAGATGGCATCCGCATCTTTCTGGTCGCCGGCGAACAGGAACAGGCTCTGGCCGTTCAGACCGGCCGCGAGGTTCTCCCCGCCCAGCTGCACGATATCGTGGCGTTTACCCTGGCTATGGCTGGCGGGCAGGCCGCCCGGCAGCGTCGCCAGGCTAAAGCCCAGCTGTTCGAGCATCTGCCCCTGGGCCGATGCCGGCGTCCAGATATTGGCGCTGTGCGCGGCGGCGGTATAGACCAGGGCGGTCACCGGCTGCGGCGGCAGCTTCATTTTTTCTTTTAACGAAACGAGCTGTTTATTGAAGTCGGCGATGCGCGCGCTGGCCTGCTGCTCATGGCCGGTGATCTGCCCCAGTTGGGTGAGCAAGGTTTGCCAGCTTTTATCGTCATAGTTGATGACCAGCGTCGGGGCGATCGTTTTGAGCTGATCGTACAGCGGCAGGGCAGAGTCGCCGCCGGTGGCGCTCACCAGGATCAGGTCCGGCATCTGGGCGGCCACCGCTTCCGCGCTTGGTTCGCCGATGTACAGCCGCGCCAGCTTACGGGCTTTGGCGACCTCGCTCCACTGGCGCAGAAAGCCCTGACTATCGGCGACGCGGTTGTTCGGCGTGGTGGCGCCGCTGGCGGCCACCGGAGCGTCAATCGCCAGCAGCGAACCGGTAAGCGTTACGCTGGTGGAGACAATGCGCAGCGGCTGGCTCGGCAGGGTGTGTGTCCCGTAGCTGTCTGTGACCTGGCGCGGCCAGTCCGCCGCCTGGGCTGAGGTAATTCCTAAAAGCAACAGCATGCCGGTCAGCGCACCGCGGCGGCAGAAAGAAAAGAAGTTCACGTCATCGCATCCTGATTCGAAAGGTAATAAATGCGTCTCATTTTCAACTTTGCGTCAGCAGGATGCAAGCCAAAGTGGCGCGCAATGACGTAACGCGGTTGACATGGCGGGCAATACCTTTTAGGTTAGCCGACCAAAATACAAATGATAATTATTCGTAATATATTTATCGTTTTTGGAGGATGATATGGAAACGTCACTGGCTGAGGATGTACAGAAACACACCCAGACCCTGTCTCCGGACAGCTTCTTCTTTATGTCGCCGTACCGCAGTTTTAGCACCTCCGGCTGCTTCCGCCGCTTCTCACAGCCCGCTGTCGGCGGCGATGCGCTGAACGGCGAGTTCCAGCAGCAGATGGCCGCCGCTTTTGCCGAGGCCCGCGCGGCGGGGATCCGCAAGCCGGTGATGGTGGGGGCTATCCCGTTCGACACCTGTCAGCCTTCCGAGCTCTATATCCCCGAGCGCTGGGAAGCGTTCTCTCGCCCGGAAAAACAGCGTTCCGCCCGCTACGCCGCGCCGCTGGAGACAATGGAAGTGGTGGAGCGCCGGGAGATCCCGGAGCAGGACGCGTTTTTAGCCATGGTGGAACGCGCTGCCGCGCTGACCGCCACCCCGGAAGTGGACAAGGTGGTGCTCTCAAGGCTTATCGATATTACCACCCGCGACCGCGTCGATAGCGGCGCGCTGATGGAGCGACTGATCGCCCAGAACCCGGCGAGCTTTAACTTCCACGTGCCGCTCTCCGACGGCGGCGTGCTGCTGGGCGCCAGCCCGGAGCTGCTGCTGCGTAAAGACGGGCCGCGCTTCAGCTCATTGCCGCTGGCTGGCTCCGCCCGTCGTCAACCGGACGATGTGCTGGACCGGGAAGCGGGCAACAGGCTGCTGGCATCCGGCAAAGATCGCCACGAGCACGAGCTGGTGACCCAGGCGATGAAGAGCGTGCTGGGCCCGCGCAGCAGCCAGCTGTCGCTGCCGGCATCGCCGCAGTTGATTACCACCCCAACGCTCTGGCACCTGGCAACACCAATCGAAGGCACCGCGCTGGCGCAAGAAAACGCCATGTCGCTGGCCTGTCTGCTGCACCCGACCCCGGCGCTGAGCGGCTTCCCACACCAGGCGGCGAAGCGCCTGATTGCCGAACTGGAACCCTTCGACCGTCAGCTGTTCGGCGGCATCGTCGGCTGGTGTGACGATGAAGGCAACGGCGAATGGGTGGTGACCATCCGCTGCGCGCGTCTGCAGCAGCGTACGCTGCGCCTGTTTGCCGGCGCGGGAATCGTTCCGGCCTCCTCGCCGCTGGGCGAATGGCGCGAAACCGGCGTCAAACTGACCACCATGCTTAACGTATTTGGCTTGAATTAAGAGGCAAAGATGATTGCATTTACCCGTTGGCCGGATGCGTTCGCGGCCCGCTATCGTCAAAAAGGCTACTGGCAGGATCTGCCGTTAACCAATCTGATCACCCGTCACGCGGAAAACGACGCCGTGGCGATTATCGATGGCGAACGGCAGATTAGCTACCGCCAGTTTAATCAGCTGGTGGACAACCTTGCCTGCTCGCTGCAGCGCCAGGGACTGAAGCGCGGGGAAACCGCGCTGGTGCAGTTGGGCAACGTCGCCGAGTTTTACATCACCTTCTTTGCGCTGCTGCGCATCGGCGTCGCGCCAGTGAACGCGCTGTTCAGCCATCAGCGCAGCGAGCTTAACGCCTACGCCGCGCAGATTAAACCGGCGCTGCTGATTGCCGATCGCGAGCACGCGCTGTTTGCTGACGATAGCTTCCTCCATGCGTTTATCGCTGAGCATCCTTCCCTGCGCGTCGCACTGTTGCGTAACGACGGCGGCGAGCGCGATCTGGCGACGGAGATTAATCGCCCGGCGGATAACTTTGTCGCCAATCCAACCCCTGCCGACGAAGTGGCCTTTTTCCAGCTCTCCGGCGGCAGCACCGGGACGCCGAAGCTGATCCCGCGCACCCATAACGATTACGACTACAGCATCCGCCGCAGCAATGAGATCTGCGGGATCAACGCGGAGACGCGCTACCTCAACGCGCTGCCGGCGGCGCATAACTATGCGATGAGTTCCCCGGGTTCGCTCGGCGTCTTCCTCGCCGGCGGGCGGGTGATCCTCGCCGCCGACCCGAGCGCCACCCTCTGTTTCCCGCTGATTGAACAACATCAGATCAACGTTGCCTCGCTGGTGCCGCCGGCGGTCAGCCTGTGGCTGCAGGCGATCCATGAATGGGGCAGCAATGCGCAACTGCAATCGCTGGAGCTGCTGCAGGTCGGCGGCGCGCGCCTGTCGGCGACCCTCGCCGCGCGCATTCCGGCGGAAATCGGCTGCCAGCTGCAGCAGGTGTTCGGCATGGCGGAAGGGCTGGTGAATTACACCCGCCTTAACGACAGCCCGGAGCGGATCATCCATACCCAGGGCTGCCCGATGTGCCCGGACGATGAAGTGTGGGTAGCGGATGCCGACGGCAACCCGCTGCCGCGCGGCGAAGTGGGTCGCCTGATGACCCGCGGGCCGTATACCTTCCGCGGCTACTACAACAGCCCGCAGCATAACGCGGAAGCCTTTGACGCTGACGGGTTTTACTGCTCCGGCGATCTGATTTCGATCGACGAAGACGGGTATATCACCGTCCAGGGCCGGGAAAAAGATCAGATCAACCGCGGCGGCGAGAAGATCGCCGCTGAAGAGATCGAAAACCTGCTGCTGCGCCATGAGGCGGTGATCCACGCCGCGCTGGTCAGCATCGAAGACAACCTGCTGGGCGAGAAAAGCTGCGCTTATCTGGTGGTGACCTCGCCGCTGCGCGCCGTCGCGGTGCGCCGCTTCCTGCGCGAGCAGGGGGTGGCTGAATTTAAACTGCCGGATCGCGTGGAGTGCGTTGCCGCGCTGCCGCTGACGCCGGTGGGCAAAGTCGATAAAAAACAATTACGTCAGTGGCTGGCCGAAGGCAAGCTGGGCTGAAGGAGAACAGAGAATGGCAATCCCTAAATTACAGGCATATGCGCTGCCGGAAGCCAGCGATATCCCGGCGAACAAAGTCAACTGGGCCTTTGAGCCGTCGCGCGCCGCGCTGCTGATCCACGATATGCAGGAGTATTTCCTCAACTTCTGGGGCGAAAACAGCGCGATGATGGAGAAAGTGGTGGCCAATATCGCCGCCCTGCGCGACTTCTGCAAACAGAACGGCATTCCGGTGTACTACACCGCCCAGCCGAAAGAGCAGAGTGATGAAGATCGGGCGTTGCTGAATGATATGTGGGGGCCGGGCCTGACCCGCTCGCCGGAGCAGCAGCAGGTGATTGCCGCGCTGGCGCCGGATGAAGACGATACCGTGCTGGTGAAATGGCGTTACAGCGCATTTCATCGCTCGCCGCTGGAGGAGATGTTGAAAGAGGCCGGCCGCGACCAGCTGATCATCACCGGCGTTTATGCTCATATCGGCTGCATGACCACCGCCACCGATGCTTTCATGCGCGATATCAAACCGTTCTTTGTCGCCGACGCCCTGGCGGACTTCAGCCGTGAAGAGCACCTGATGGCGCTGAAATACGTCGCCGGCCGCTCCGGCCGCGTGGTGATGACCGAAGAGCTGCTGCCGCTGCCGGCCTCCAAAGCGGCGCTGCGCGCGCTGATCCTGCCGCTGCTCGACGAATCCGACGAACCGCTGGATGATGAAAATCTGATCGACTACGGTCTGGATTCGGTGCGGATGATGGCCCTGGCCGCCCGCTGGCGCAAAGTGCACGGCGATATCGACTTCGTGATGCTGGCGAAGAACCCGACCATCGACGCCTGGTGGGCGCTGCTCTCCCGTGAGGTGAAATAATGGCGGCGCTGGATTTCCACGGCCAGACCGTGTGGGTGACCGGCGCAGGTAAAGGGATTGGCTATGCCACCGCGCTGGCTTTCGTCGAGGCCGGGGCTAACGTCACCGGTTTCGACCTTGCCTTTGACGGCGAAGGTTATCCGTTTGCCACCGAAACGCTGGACGTCGCCGATGCCGGTCAGGTACGCGACGTGTGCGCGCGGCTGCTCAACAACATCGAACGACTGGACGTGCTGGTGAACGCCGCCGGGATCCTGCGCATGGGCGCCACCGACCAGCTGAGCGCGGAAGACTGGCAGCAAACCTTCGCGGTCAACGTTGGCGGCGCGTTTAATCTGTTTCAGCAGACGATGGCCCAGTTCCGCCGTCAGCGGGGCGGGGCGATCGTCACCGTCGCCTCCGATGCCGCGCATACGCCGCGTATCGGCATGAGCGCCTATGGCGCCTCGAAAGCGGCGCTGAAAAGCCTGGCGTTAACCGTTGGCCTTGAGCTGGCAGGCAGCGGCGTGCGCTGCAACCTCGTGTCGCCGGGCTCCACCGACACCGATATGCAGCGCACCCTGTGGGTCAGCGACGATGCCGAGCAGCAGCGGATCCGCGGCTTCGGCGAGCAGTTTAAGCTGGGCATCCCGCTGGGCAAAATCGCCCGCCCGCAGGAGATCGCCAATACCATTCTGTTCCTCGCCTCTTCTCACGCCAGCCATATTACGCTGCAGGATATTGTGGTCGATGGCGGCTCGACGCTGGGGGCGTAAATGGCCTGGAAGCGAGAGCTCACGCTGGCGGCGCTGAACGCCAGCAGCGAAAACACCATGGTGGCGCATCTTGGCATCATCTACACCCGACTGGAAGCGGGGCTGCTGGAGGCGGAGATGCCGGTGGATGCGCGCACCCATCAGCCGTTTGGTCTGCTGCACGGCGGCGCCTCCGCGGCGCTGGCGGAGACGCTGGGCTCGATGGCCGGTTGGCTGATGACCGAAGAAGGGCAGTGCGTGGTGGGCACCGAGCTTAACGCTACCCACCATCGTCCGGTCTCCAGCGGGAAAGTGCGCGGCGAATGCCGACCGCTGCATCTTGGCCGCCAGAGCCAGAGCTGGGAGATAGTGGTGTATGACGAGAAGGGGCGGCGCTGCTGCACCTGTCGTCTGGGCACCGCGGTGCTGGGCTAAGAAGCCGCTGTTTCCCCGGCTTGCGCGACGCTTAGCCGGGCTACGTATCGGCGCAATGGGTAGCCGGGATAAGGCGCAGCGCGCCGCCATCCGGGAATTTCCCTGCTCGCGCTGTACTTAGCAGGGCTACGGTTTCTGGGCCAGGAAGCTGCTATTTCCCCGGCTTGCGCTACGCTTAGCCGGGCTACGTATCGGCGCAATGGGTAGCCGGGATAAGGCGCAGCGCGCCGCCATCCGGGAATTTCCCTGCTCGCGCTGCGCTTAGCAGGGCTACGGTTTCTGGGCCAGGAAGCCGCTGTTTCCCCGGCTTGCGCTACGCTTAGCCGGACTACGTATCGGCGCAATGGGTAGCCGGGATAAGGCGCAGCGCGCTGCCATCCGGGAATTTCCCTGCTCGCGCTGTACTTAGCAGGGCTACGGTTTCTGGGCTGAGGAGCCGCTATTTCCCCGGCTTGCGCTGCGCTTGGCCGGGCTACGGATCTGTAGGTCGGGTAAGGCGTTAGCCGCCACCCGACAAACAAACGGCACCGTTCACGGTAATCCTTTCATTCATTTTCCTGCCTTAAGTGATCTCGCTAGCAATGTGAGACAAATCTCTGTGGGTGTACGGCATCTGCGCTGTTTCGATGTTGTTAAATTCTGCGTTGTGATCTAGAAACAAAATGTAACATCCTGATTACCCTACCGGTGGACCACAACAATGAATAATTCAGGGAAATACCTTATCTGGACACTGCTCTCCGTGATCGGAGCCTTTGCCCTCGGCTATATCGCCTTAAACCGGGGTGAGCAGATAAATGCGCTGTGGATTGTCGTCGCGGCGGTCTGCGTTTATCTGATCGCATATCGTTTCTACGGTCTGTATATCGCCAAAACCGTTCTCGGCGTTGACCCGACGCGGATGACGCCGGCGGTACGACATAATGACGGCCTCGATTATGTTCCGACCGACAAAAAAGTGCTGTTCGGTCACCATTTTGCCGCCATTGCCGGCGCGGGGCCGCTGGTGGGCCCGGTGCTTGCCGCGCAGATGGGCTACCTGCCGGGGATGATCTGGATCCTCGCCGGCGTGGTGCTGGCCGGCGCCGTACAGGACTTTATGGTGCTGTTTGTTTCGACCCGTCGCGATGGCCGCTCGCTTGGCGAACTGGTTAAAGAGGAGATGGGGCCAACCGCTGGCGTCCTGGCGCTGGTGGCCTGCTTTATGATCATGGTCATCATCCTCGCGGTCCTGGCGATGATCGTGGTGAAAGCGTTGACCCACAGTCCGTGGGGGACATACACCGTCGCCTTTACCATCCCGCTGGCGATCTTTATGGGTATCTATATTCGCTACCTGCGCCCGGGGCGCATCGGCGAGGTGTCGGTGATCGGCCTGGTGATGCTGGTGTTCGCCATCATCTCCGGCGGTTGGGTGGCGGAAAGCCCGACCTGGGCGCCGTGGTTTGATTACACCGGCGTACAGCTGACCTGGATCCTGGTGGGCTACGGCTTTGTCGCCGCGGTACTGCCGGTCTGGCTGCTGCTGGCCCCGCGCGACTACCTCTCCACCTTCCTGAAAATCGGCACCATCGTGGGGCTGGCGATTGGCATTCTGATTATGCGCCCGACCCTGACCATGCCGGCGCTGACCAAATTCGTCGACGGTACCGGCCCGGTGTGGAGCGGCAACCTGTTCCCGTTCCTGTTTATCACCATCGCCTGCGGCGCGGTCTCCGGCTTCCACGCGCTGATCTCCTCCGGCACCACGCCGAAAATGTTGGCCAACGAAGGCCAGGCCTGCTTTATCGGCTACGGTGGTATGTTGATGGAATCCTTCGTCGCCATTATGGCGCTGGTGGCGGCCTGTATTATCGACCCGGGCGTCTACTTCGCGATGAACAGCCCGATGGCGGTGCTGGCGCCGGCGGGAACCACCGATGTGGTCGCCTCGGCGGCGCAGGTGGTGAGCGGCTGGGGCTTTAGCATTACCCCGGATACGCTGCATCAAATCGCCAGCGAGGTGGGTGAACAGTCGATTATCTCCCGCGCCGGCGGCGCGCCAACCCTGGCGGTGGGGATGGCCTACATCCTGCACGGCTCGCTGGGCGGGCTGATGGATGTCTCGTTCTGGTACCACTTCGCCATTCTGTTTGAGGCGCTGTTTATCCTGACGGCGGTTGATGCCGGCACCCGTGCGGCGCGCTTTATGCTGCAGGATCTGCTGGGCGTGATTAGCCCGGGGCTGAAAAAAACCAGTTCGCTGCCGGCCAACCTGCTGGCGACCGCGCTGTGCGTCCTGGCGTGGGGCTACTTCCTGCATCAGGGGGTAGTGGATCCGCTGGGCGGGATTAACACCCTGTGGCCGCTGTTCGGTATCGCCAACCAGATGCTGGCGGGGATGGCGCTGATGCTCTGCGCGGTGGTCCTGTTCAAGATGAAACGCCAGCGCTACGCGTGGGTGGCGCTGCTGCCGACAAGCTGGCTGCTGATTTGTACCCTGACCGCCGGCTGGCAGAAGTCGTTTAGCCCGGATACCAAAGTCGGTTTCCTGGCCATCGCCAATAAATTCCAGGCGATGATCGACAGCGGCAACATTCCGCCGCAATATACCGAATCACAGCTGGCGCAGCTGGTGTTTAACAACCGTCTCGATGCCGGGCTGACCATCTTCTTTATGATTGTGGTGGTGGTGCTGGCGCTGTTCTCGATTAAAACCGCGCTGGCGGCGCTGAAAGAGGATAAACCGACGGCGAAAGAGACGCCGTACCAGGCGATGCCCGCCGATGCGCAAACTATAACCGCGCAGGCGAAGCGCGCGCATTAACCGGTGTGCCGGGTGGCGGCTTCGCCTTACCCGGCCCACATTTCTGATCCTCCTTCTCCCTTTGGGAGAGGGAAACAAAAGAGAAATGACTTATGTTCGACACCCTCTCCAAAGCGGGAAAATATTTAGGCCAGGCGGCGAAGATGATGATCGGCGTGCCGGATTACGATAACTACGTCGAGCACATGCGAATAACCCACCCGGATCAGACGCCGATGACCTATGAAGAATTCTTTCGCGAGCGCCAGGACGCGCGCTACGGCGGCAAGGGCGGGGCGAAGTGTTGTTAACCCTCTTTCGGCAGATAGAGGCTGATCTGCTCCTGGGTACAGCCGTAAATCGCCGCCAGCTTCTCGCGGGTGCGCTTCTGCGGACGGGAGTCCAGCGCTTCCAGCTGCGACACGGCGGACTGGCTGATGCCGAGTTTAGCCGCGACCTCCTGCTGGGATAGCCCGCGCAGGATGCGCCACGCGGCCTGCAGACTGACGTTTTCTTTATGCATCACGTCGCATACTTCGCCTGGTAGCATGACATTATCATAGATGTCTGATTCATAAGGAATATCTTCCCAGTCGCTTTCATCCTCGTCGTCGTACTCCAGCAGAGCCAGGCGCATACGAAAGTAATCGCTGTAAGGAATGACGACATACTGGTCTTTTCCTTCTTCATCCTTGATGTACTGAATAGTCATATTCGGTATCTTCCTCATGAAGGTAGGTGGTGGTGGTTCGGCGTTTAACCGCCACGACGTAGCAGGTATCGCCCGGCGGATCCCCAAAGGTGTAGATGACTCTGTAATCACCTAATCGCAGCCGGTAGTGGTTTTCGGGAGAGGACAATTTTTTGATATCCGAGATAGATGAAGCTTTATCATCCATCTTTTCCAGCCTGGATTTAATGCGGCTCTTATACCGATTATCGATTTTAGAAAATGGCTTATCTGCCGTTTTTGACCAGACAATCTTCATCCGTACCTCCACTGTACGCCCACACAAAATATAAGGAAATAATAAGACTATTAGATAAATTCCGAATTTCTTATGGGGTACTGTAGAGCGGAGAAAAAACGCAGGTAAGAGGCAAAACGCAACCCGTCGAGGCGGCGCGGGAAGGCCTCTGTCGGGCGACAGAGGCTTGCAGAAAATGTGCGATCAGGCGTTCAATCCGCCATCCACGTCCAGCCCCGTACCGGAGATCTGCCCGGCTGCCGGGCTGGCGAGGAAGGTGACCGCCGCGGCGATGTCTTCCGGCTGGCCGTAGTGACCGACCGCAATCATCTGGCGCTGGGCTTCCGCCTGTTCTCCGTCTTCCGGGTTCATATCGCTGTTGGTCGGCCCTGGATGGACAAGGTTAACGGTGATCCCGCGAGGGCCTAAATCACGCGCCAGGCCACGGGTCAGGGCGTTGAGGGCGGACTTGGTCATGGCGTAAACCGCGATGCCCGGCATGGCCACGCGATTAGCCAGACAGCTGCCGATGTTGATGATCCGTCCGCCATCGGCCATATGCACCAGCGCTTCCTGGGTGGCGATGACCACCCCACGAATATTGACGTTGATAAGCGCGTCAATGTCCGCCAGCGTCATGGATTCCAGTGGACCGCCGCGGGCGATCCCGGCGTTGTTGACCAGAATGTCCAGCCCGCCGAGGGACCGGGCCGCATGGGTTACCGCCTCCTGAATAGCCTGCGCGCTGGCGCTGTCGGCCTGCACCGCCTCGCCGTGCCGACCCAGGGCCTTTATTTCATCGGCGACCGCCTGGGCTTTATCGGCCGATTTTTCATACGTAATAACCACATCGGCACCGGCGCGTGCCAGCGACAGCGCGATTGCGCGACCCAACCCACGGCTGGCGCCGGTAACCAGCGCCTTTTTACCTGTTAAATCGATCTGCATGATGACCTCGTTGCGAGAGTGGTGAGCATCATCATTAGGTATAGACGGTCGGGGCGATTAACGGCTGAAGTATTCCACCTTCTCAAACGCCGCGCGCAGAACCTCAGGGGTTAACGTCACTGGTAAATAGTGAATCGACTCGCCCGGGCGCAGGGTATGGGCAATGACCCGGTCCAGCTCTGTGCGGTTATTGATATCGACCTCCAGTGCCGCCAGGGTGGTCGGCAGGTTAAAGCGCTGATACGCCTGCACTAACTGCGCCAGCACATCGTCCTGAGCAAGCAGGGCGCTCTGTACCAGAATGCCGTAGGCGACTTTGGTACCGTGGAGGAATTTATCCGTCTGCGGCAGCACCGTCAGTCCGTTGTGCACCGCATGGGCGGCGGCGACCCGGGTGTAACGTTCCCCCAGCCCGCCAACCATCCCGCCGCCGGCGATAATCGCCTCCACCACATCGCGAAACGCCTGGGTCAGATCGCCGCGGCGCTGGTCCGCCAGCGCCGTTTCGCTGCTGGCCAGCAGCACGTCGCGGATCGCCAGCGCGCCGTTAATCCCCAGCCGCACGGTGAGCGGCAGCGCCTCCGGTTGCGGCGCCAGCACCACTGCCTCATACCATTTGGCTAAGGTGTCGCCAATGCCCGCCAGCAGGTACTCCGCCGGGGCGTTGAGAATGATGCGCGGCTCGACCAGCACCAGGAAGTTGGCGTCATCGAAGATCTCAAAATTCAGGGCCTGTCCGGCGTCGCTATACCACACCGACAGCGGCGTCCACGCCGCGCAGGTGGCGGCGATGGTCGGGATGGCCACCAGCGGAACCCCCAGGCGGCGGGCCAACACTTTCGCGCTGTCGAGCAGCGCGCCGCCGCCCACGCCAATCACTACCGCCCGATCGTCACCGGAGGCCTGCACCAGCTCCGCCACGTCGCGTTCGCTGCAGTGGCCGGTAAAGCGGATCTTTTTTGCCTCCGGCAGGTGGAAGGCCGCCGGCAGAAAAGGTTCGGCGCCGGCCAGGGCGCGCTCGCCATAGACCCACACCGCCCGCGAGAGCTGGTCGGCGCTGAAAAAATCGCTCAGCCGCTCAAGGCTGCCAGGGTGGGAGAAATAGTTGGCCGGGCCGGGTACGACGCGGATATCGCTGTTGCTCATGGAAGCTGTCCTTATAGGTGTTGGGCTAAACTGATGTTATGTCTGGACATCCAGATGGCTAATATTATTTCGTTGTATCTTATGCTTTTTACGCAGTTGTCAGCCAGCGGCGGCTATGAAAAATTCGTTAAATCAGAAGATTAATTACCGCACGGGAACAGTGATGAGCGCGAACCGCCTTGAGATGCATAACATTAGCCTGGCCTTTTCCGGCTTTCAGGCACTGAACAAGGTGGACTTTACCCTTCATGGCGGGTCGGTGCATGCCCTGACCGGGGCCAACGGCGCGGGTAAGTCGACGCTGATGGCCGTGCTGTGCGGGACGCATGCTCACTATCAGGGCGAGGTGACGATCAACGATCAGCCGGTCACCATTCGTTCGCCGCGGGATGCTAAACAGTTGGGGATCCACCTGGTGCAGCAGGAGGTGGATGTGGCGCTGGTACCTGGCCTGAGCATTGCGGAAAACATCATGCTGGACAGGCTGGCAGAGCCGGGCATGGCGTTTCGCTGGTCGCGGGTTCGGCAGCTGGCGCGCGAGGCGCTGGCGCAGCTGGACGTGGCGCTGGACGTCAGGCGCTCCATTGACAGCTGCACGCTCGCCGAAAAACAGCAAATCCTGCTGGCTCGCGCTCTGTCGCACCATTGCCGCTTTTTGATCCTCGATGAGCCCACCGCGCCGCTGGATCAGCATGAAAGTGAGCGACTGTTTGCGGTAGTACGCCGTCTGCAGCAGCAGGGGATCGGGGTGGTGTTTATTTCGCATCGTATCCATGAACTGAAGGCAATCTGCGACACCCTGACGGTGCTGCGCGACGGGCGGCTGATTGAGAGCGGCCCGATGGCGCCGCTGAGCGGCGAACAGATCGTCGAAAAGATGCTGGGCCACGAGCTGAGCGATATCTTCCCACCGCCGCGCCCGCCGCACGGCGAAGAGGTGCTGCTGCAGATTGACGGTCTGCATGATGAGGCGTTGCTACAGGATATTTCGCTGCGCCTGCGGAAGGGGGAAATTCTTGGTATCGCCGGGCTGGCCGGCGCGGGCAAAACCGAGCTGTGCAAAGCGCTGTTCGGCGCCAGCAAAAGCCGGGTGCAGCGTGGCGAGCTGAACGGCCAGCCGTGGCGACCGCGCGATCCTGCCGACTCGGTGGGGCGCGGCCTGGCGCTGGTCCCGGAGGAGCGGCGCAAAGAGGGCATTTTCATCGAAGAGCCGATCGCGATGAACCTGGCGGTCAGCGCCGATAACAGCTTTTCGCGCTGGAGCCTGTTTGGCCATCGGCAGGCCTGGCGCTGGGCGGAGGAGGTGATTGCCCGCCTCGGCGTGCGCGCCACTGGCCCGGGGCAGATGCTGCGCCGTCTTTCCGGCGGCAACCAGCAGAAGGTGGCCATTGGCAAATGGCTGCGCAGTCATGCCAATGTTTTGATTTTTGACGAACCGACCAAAGGGGTCGATGTGAAAGCGAAAACCGATCTGTTCATGCTGATCGATGGTCTGGCGCGGGAAGGCAAAGGGGTGATTTATGCCTCGGGTGAATTCGCCGAGCTGGTCGGTTTATGCGACCGCATCTGCGTGCTATGGGACGGACGGATTGTGGCGGAGATCCCCGGCGCGGAAGCCCGGGAAGAGACGTTGCTTTATTATTCAACCGGAGGAGCGGCAGCGTGAGCAAGGCCCTGGCAGTAAACGCGACGGTATCGGGCCGTCAGCGATTTTTTGATTTTCTCTATAAGTGGGGCATGTTGCTGACCGTGGTGCTGCTGGTGGCGGTCTTTGGCCTCGCCTCGGACAACTTCCTTGATCCGTTCAACATCATCAACATTCTGCGCTCGATCGCGATTGTCACGGTGATTGCCATCGGGGTGTCGATTTCTCTCACCATTGGCGGCTTTGATCTGTCAGTGGGATCGACGGCATCGCTGGCTAACGCGCTGGTGATTTCCCTGTTTGTCTGGCATGGCCTGGGGACCACCGAAGCGATTCTGATCACCCTCGCGCTCTGCACCCTGGTGGGGCTGTTTAACGCCTTTCTGATCGTGGTGCTGCGCATTCCTGACATGCTCGCCACCCTGGCCAGCCTGTTTGTGATTCAGGGCGTGGCGATGACCTACAGCTACGGCGGTTCGATTACTGAAAACATGGTGCTGCCGAGCGGCGAGATGGCGGAAGGCACTATCCCGGCGGCCTTTGGCGCGCTGGGGCAGGTGCCGACCATCGTCATCATCATGCTGGTGGTGACGCTGGTCGCCCAGCTGGCACTGTCGTTCACCACCCACGGACGGCGGATGTACGCCATCGGTGGCAACCCGGAGGCCGCGCGGCTCTCCGGCCTGCGGATCACGCGTTACAAAGTCGCAGCATACGTGATTGCCTCGCTGCTGGCCGGGCTGGGCGGCATTCTGCTGGCCTCGCGTATCGGATCCTCGCAGGTCAACGCCGGCGGCGGCTATCTGATGGACGCGGTGGCGGCGGCCTGGATCGGCTTTTCGCTGGCGGGCTCCGGTAAACCGAACGCCCTGGGGACGCTGGTGGGGGCGGTGATCCTCGGCGTGCTCTCCAACGGGCTGGTGATGCTCTCGGTGCCGTATTACGCGATGGACATTATTAAAGGGTTGGTCCTGGCTGGCGCGCTGGCACTGACCTATTTTCAGCGCCGTACTTAACATTTTACAGGGTAAACAGCATGAAAAAGATCGCACTCTCTCTGATGACGCTGGGTCTGCTGCAGTCGACGGCGGCGCTGGCCACTGCCCCGACGCCGGTGCCGGCGGCGATTGCCGAGCACAGCGGCCCGATCCGTATTGCGGTGATCCGCAACCTGGGGTCTGACGATAACACCACCCAGTTTGTCTCCGGGGCGCTGCAGGAAGGCAAAAAGCTCGGTTTCAAAATCAGCACCTTCCTGAGCAACGGCGATGACGCCAAATTCCAGGACTTCGTCAACCAGGCCATCAGCCAGAAATACGATGGCATTATTCTCTCCCAGGGGCGTGACCCGTATTCCACCGCCCTGGTGAAGAAGGCGGTGGATGCCGGGATCAAAGTGGCGGTGTTCGATACCGCGGTGAGCGGTGAGATCCCCGGGGTGACGGTCAGTCAGCAGGATGACGCGTCGCTGACCGAGCTCTCTTTTGGCCAGCTGGTGAAAGACTTCAACGGCAAGGCCAACATCGTCAAGTTGTGGGTGGCGGGCTTCCCGCCGATGGAGCGCCGTCAGGCGGCTTACCAGACGCTGCTGAAGCAAAATCCGGGGATTAAAGAGCTGGAGTCGATCGGCGCCGTGTCATCCGATGTGCAGGGCGACACTGCCAACAAGGTGGGGGCGATCCTCGCCAAGTATCCGAAAGGGAAAATCGACGCGATCTGGGGCACCTGGGATGCCTTTAGCCAGGGGGCCTATAAAGCGCTGAAAGAGAATGGCCGCACTGAGATCAAACTCTACAGCATTGATATTTCCAACCAGGATCTGCAGCTGATGCGCGAAGCCGGCAGCCCATGGAAAGTGAGTGTGGCGGTGGATCCGAAGCTTATCGGCGCGACCAACGTGCGGCTGATCGCCAATAAGATCGCCGGCGAGCCGACGCCAGCCACCTACGACTTCAAGGCGGCGGCGATCCCGCAGGCGCTGCTGGCGGCCCAGCCGGGGGCGGTGAACGTGGCGTCGCTGGGGAAAATTATCCCTGGCTGGGGCCAGACCGAAGACTTTATCGCGCCGTGGTTCGCGACGCTGGAAGCGAAAAACAAATAAAATCAAGCCGGGTGGCGGTGGGCGGCGGCCTGGTGCCCTCACCCCGGCCCTCTTCCGCAGGGAGAGGGGGAAAAACCATGCCACCGGGCGAGAGGGATCCCCTATGTCAGCATTACCTTCCCCCGAATACAGCCGCAATATGCGGCTGATTGGCCATAGCGATCAGGGCGGTCGTCCGGACGGCGTGCAGCTGATGGTGCACCGCGGATTCGCCTATATCGGCCATATGGTGTCGCAGGGCTTTTCCGTGGTCGATGTTCGCGATCCGACCCGGCCCACCACCGTCAACTATATTGCCGCGCCGCCGGGCACCTGGAACGTGCATCTGCAGGCGCATGACGATCTGCTGCTGGTGATCAACGCCCGGGATCTGTTTGCCGACGCCCGTTTTGCTGATGAGAAGGTCTACTACACCCGCTCGGTGGGCGACACGGTCAGCGATGTGCAGGACAAGGGCTGGAGCGCCGGGCTGCGCATCTTTGATATTTCCACTCCCGCGCAGCCGCGGGAAATCAGTTTCCTGTCGCTTAACGGCATCGGTATTCACCGCATCTGGTACGTCGGCGGCCGCTGGGCGTATGTGTCCGCGTTGATCGACGGTTTTACTGACTACATCTTCCTGACCATCGATCTGGCCGATCCGCGTAAGCCCGAAGTGGCCGGGCGCTGGTGGCTGCCGGGGATGCACCAGGCGGGCGGTGAAACACCGGACTGGCCGCAGGGCAAACGCTATGCGCTGCATCACGCCATTATTGCCGGGGATACCGCCTACGGCAGCTGGCGCGACGGCGGCCTGACGCTGCTGGATGTCAAAGACCGTACCCAGCCGACGCTGATTAGCCATCGCAACTGGAGCCCGCCGTTCGGCGGCGGGACGCATACCGCGCTGCCGCTGCCGGATCGTGACCTGCTGGTGGTGCTTGACGAAGCGGTGCTCGACAATCAGGAGGACGGCGAGAAGCTGATCTGGCTGTTTGATATCCGCGAGCCGTCAAATCCGGTGAGCATCGCCACGTTCCCGCCGCCGGACGAAGCGGATTATGTGGCGAAAGGGGCGCATTTCGGTCCGCACAACCTGCATGAGAATCGTCCCGGCAGCTTTGTCAGCTCCACGCTTATCTTCGCCACGTATCAGAATGCCGGCGTGCGGGCTTACGACATTTCCAACCCGTATCGTCCGCTGGAGACCGGGGCGCTGGTGCCGGCGGCGCCGAAGACGATGATGGATACCCGTCCCGGCCGCCCGCAGGTGATCCAGTCCTGCGATGTGTTTGTCGATGCGCAGGGCATTATCTACAGCACCGATTACAACGGCGGGCTGTCGGTGATTGAGTATCTGGGATGAGGACAAGGTAAACGCAAAATTGTGCTCGCATGTCTGCCGGGTGGCGGCTTTCGCCTTACCCGGCCTACAAAAGACTGCAAGATCAAACCGTCATGCGGTTATCTGTAGGCCCGCGCAAGCGCAGCGCCGCCGGGCAATCCCTGATGATTGCACTTTTTTAGGGTTTGCTCCCTCTCCCTGTGGGAGAGGGTTGGGGTGAGGGCAAGGTAAACGCAAAAAGGCAATGACAATGGCCTTTTTTAGGGTGTGCTCCCTCTCCCTATGGGAGAGGGCCGGGGTGAGGGAAAACAGGCGCACTCAGCTGTACTGGCGTACCCGCGCCAGCAGCTCGTCGACGCTGTCGATACGCTCGGCCAGCACAATCAGCGCTTTGCCGAGGGTAATGGCGTGGCGCAGGCATTCATGGCGCATGGCGTCGTCCTGGATAGTGTCGATATCCGCGACGTGCGACAGCCCGACGCTGCGGCGGATCAGTTCGCTGCCGCAGAAGCCAACCGCGTCGGCCCAGACTTTCTTCAGAAAGGCGGAAGCGTAGCCGGGGTAAGCCAGGGCCGCGTCGCGGGTTTTCTCCGCCGCCAGCGCCTGGAAGCGTTCGGCGAAGGTGGTCCACAGCTGGTGGATATCGTTCAGTCGCTGCTCGCGTGCGGCGGCGGCGTCGCGAATGCCGAGCTGGCCCGGCAGGCCGCAGTAGTTAAGCAGCAAGTTGCCGATGGCGGTGCCGATATCGAAGCCAATGGGGCCGAAATAGCCGAACTCGGCGTCGATGGCCTTCAGGCTGCCTTCGGCAACGAAGATCGACCCGCTGTGGATATCGCCGTGCAGCAGCGCTTCCGCATGGGCAAAGAAACGATGCTTCAGCGCCGCCACCGCCAGCTTTAGCTGGGCGTCGTCGCGCAGGACGGCAACATCGGCCTCCAGCTCCGCCGGGTAGTTATTACGCTCGTGGATCTGATACGGGTCGTTAAAGAACAGATCCTCGGTGATCTCGCACATCGCCGGGTTACTAAACTGCGCCACCTGCGCTTTTTTCTCGTGGGGATGGAGATAGAAATCGCTGGTGTGGAACAGCACCTGCGCCAGATAGTCGCCAAGCTGGCGGGCCGCCTGCGGGTAGTAAACGTTAGCGATAAGCTCCCCGCGCCAGATGCGGTGGTCGGAAAGATCTTCCATCACCATCACCGCCAGCTCGGGATCAAAGTGATGGATTTTTACCGTGTGCTGCGGGCTGTGCTGATAGTGGGCGACCAGGGTCTGCGCTTCCAGACGGGCGCGGTCGAGGGTCAGGGGCCAGGATTCGCCGACACAGCGCACGTAGGGCAGGGCCTGTTTGACGATCGCCCGGCTGACGCCCTGGCGATCGAACACTTTAAACACCAGATTGAGGTTGCCATCGCCCACTTCCTGCGCGCTGACCAGCTCCGATGGGTTGTCGATGCCGGCGAACTGCTGCGCGTAAGCCACGGCATCGTGGGCGGTGAAGGTATGGTATTGCGACATTGCCTCGATCCTCGAATTCTGATTAAGCCGTTCAGACGTCTATACTTCTGGATTCCATCCTGACACAATGTGATACAACAACGCAACAGGGATTTAACGACATGCAGACATTACAGACCACCAGCCTGCGGGTGAGTGAAAATCAGCTTTTTATTCTCGACCAGCAGGCCTTGCCGCAGGAGAAACGCTGGCTGGCGGCGGATAACGTTGCGCTGCTGGTGGACCATATTCATGCCCTGCGGGTGCGCGGCGCGCCGCTGATTGGCCTGTCCGCCAGCCTGCTGCTGGCTCTGCTGGCCCAGCGCGGCCTGAACCGGGATGTACTCCAGCAGGCGCTGGAGACGCTGCGCGCGGCGCGGCCGACGGCGGTCAACCTGATGAATAATCTGGATCGCATGAAGCAGGCGCTGGCCCGGGAAGATTACCCGCAGGCGCTGGAAGCGGAAGCTTTGCGTCTGGTCGAAGAAGATAAACAGCTGTGCGACCGCATCGCTGAGGCGGGCAGTGCGCTGGTGAAGCCCGGCAGTCGACTGCTGACCCACTGCAACACCGGTGGCCTGGCGACCGCCGGGGTAGGGACCGCCCTGGGGGTTATCGCGCTGGCGCACCGGCAGGGAAAGGTGGCCAGCGTGTGGGTCGATGAAACCCGGCCGCTGCTGCAGGGCGGACGTTTAACCGCCTGGGAGCTGGGCGAGCTGGGCGTGCCGTATCAGTTGATCACCGATTCAATGGCCGCCAGCCTGATGGCGCAGGGGCAGGTGGATGCGGTGTGGGTCGGCGCCGACCGTATCGCTGCCAACGGCGACGTGGCGAATAAAATCGGCACCTATTCCCTGGCGGTTTTGGCCCATTATCACCAGATCCCGTTTTACGTCGCTGCCCCGCAGACCACCCTCGACCGCCATTGCCCGAACGGCGCGGCGATCCCCATTGAGCAGCGCGCGGCGGCGGAAGTGACCGGGGTGGCGGGCAGCTTCGGCGCGGTACAGTGGGCGCCGACGGGGGCTGCCGTTTACAATCCGGCGTTCGACGTCACGCCTGCTGGGCTGGTGAGCGGCTGGGTGCTGGACAGCGGGGTGGTCACCCCGGCGCAGGTCGCCGCCGGGGCGTTTGCGCCGGACAATGGATAGCCGACACCGTGCCGGGCCTGGAAAAAATGGCTTTCCCGGGCCCGGGCAAGCGCTGCATTGCTACGGCAGGACCATGGCTACCGCCGGGGCGGATGACCGGTCGATACGCTGACCGAGGGCGGTAATAGCCGCCTGGAAGGGACACAGCGTACCGACGTCGGTCTGACGGCAGCCCGGCTGACGCCACTCCTGACGCAGCATCGGGTGCTGCGCGTCCGGCGTCTGCAGACGACGCAGGTCGTCGAGGCCTTGCGCCTGGAAATAGACCCGCAGATAGCGTTCCCCGCTCTTCGCGTTGCGCCAGCGCTCCAGCACCAGGCTACTGCCCGGCGGGATATTTCCCCGGCTGTAGCCCGGCAGCTGCCAGCTAAAGTTCATCAGCGTGCGCACCATGGCGATATTGGTGTCATGGGCCACCAGCAGCAGCCAGCGTACGTTCGGATTCGCCTCCGGTTTGACGCCGTCGAGCATGGCGTTGAGCAGCACCGACCCGCGTTTTTGCGCGGTATACAGCACGTCGTTACTTAGATCGTAGTTTTCCGTTAACAGCGGCAGCAGGGCGGTGATCTGCCTGGCCTGGGTGATCTTGCCCCACGCCAGCTGGCTGAGAGGCAGGTTTTCACTCCAGCCGAGACGCAGCGTCTCCACCATATTGGCCATCACGCTCAGTCCGCTAATAGTGGTTTTCCCGCTTTTGCTCTGCTCCACCTGCCAGGGGGTGTCGAAGATCGGGCAGGGTTTATCGGCCTGACAAACCGCCTGTTGCAATAGCTGGATGGCCGGCGCCAGCGCCTGCCGACGCTGCGCCAGATCCCCGGCCTTCTCTTTCACCGCCGCCAGCTGGCGGGCGGGGTCGGTTTGCGTGGCGGCGAACTTGTCGGTCTGAAACAGGGGATCGGCATCCCCGCTGACATAATGGATAGCGACGCCGCAGCCGGGGAAGGCGCCATCCACCAGCGCCTGGGCGGTCGCCCGCGTCCGCTGCAGCGGGCTGGCGCGCACGTAAATCGACTCCGCCGTCGGGCATCCCGCCTGCAGCAGGCCGAGCTGGCGATAGTGCTGGCCTTCCTCACGTCCTTTGTTAACCACGGCGGCATAGCCATGGCCGGTGAGCTCGCCGTCATGGGTGGTCCACTCGGTCCACGGTCGGCCGGTGGCGGCCTCGATGGCTTCCCGGTTGCCGGCCGTCGGCGGACGAATACCGTGGCGGCTGAGCTCGACCACTTTCTCCAGCTGCCAGTCCGCGGCGGCGGCAGATTGCAGCGCCAGCAGCGGCAGCGCGCAGGCGATAAACAGGCGTAACAGCCCCTGATGTCTTGCAGGCATCATATCTTCTTCCTTATGCGTTAATCGGTTATGAGGAGAACGAGGTCTGCCGTTCGACGGCATGGCGCCGGGCGACGATGGCGGCAGTGGTAAAACAGAGTAGCGCGGAACCCAGACCGGTACCCACCCAGAACAGCGCCAACGTGCTGAAATCATACAGCGTTTTGCCGTTCTCAAGGATAGCCGTTTTATCAATAATGATCCCGGTGAGAAACTCGCCCAGGCCGGCGCCGGCGTAGCTGGCGATGCCGATGGTGCCGAGCGCGGCCCCGGCGGCTTTGCGCGAGGAGATATCGACGGCGATCAGCCCGCCGAGGAAGCAGGTCAGGGCGCCAATGGTGGCCCCGAAGATAATCATCGCCAGAATATCAGTGTAATAATTGTGCGGCGACCAGAGCATCAGGGCGAAGCCGGCGGTGTTCAGCAGGCTGATAAACCCGGCCATCACGCTGCGGTTGCGTGGAAAAAAGCGGTCGGAGAGCATGCCGGCGATGATGGTCCCGGCGATGCCGGCGATGGCGTTGACGCCGATAATCCCGGACGCCTCCAGCGTGGAATAGGCTTTATCCTGCTCGAGAAAGAAGATCCCCCACGAGTTGACGGCGTAGCGGTCGATGTACATAAAGGCGGAGGCGAGGGCGAGGGTCCACAGCGCCGGGTTGCGCAGCGCCAGCAGCTGGTTTTTAAACACTGAGCCGCGGGCTTCGGCCTCCTCCTGCGGTTCATCGCGGATGACGTTGATGGACGGGAAGCCACTGCTCTGCGGCGAATCGTGCATGAACAGCACCAGCAGCACCACCCCGGCGGCGCCGAGCGCGGCGGTGGACAGGTAGCCCATCTGCCAGCCAAATCCGGCGATCACTGCGGCGATCACCATATAGGTCACCGCCTCGCCGATATTATGCGCCGTCGACCAGATGCCATAGAAGGTGCCGCGCTCCTTAACGCCGTACCAGCGCGCCAGCGAGACCGCGCAGGGGCCGACGCCCATCGACTGGGCCCAGCCGTTGATCCCCCAGAAGATGGCCAGCAGCAGGGCGTTGGTGGTCATCCCCATCATCAGGTTCATCCCGGCGCTGAGCAATAAACCGAGGCTCATATAGCGCACCACGTTGGCGTGATCGGCGATAAAGCCGTTGACCAGCTTGCCGATGGCGTAGCTGAAGAACAGGGTTGAGCCGATCATGCCCAGCTCCGTCGGGGTGATCCCCAGCTCCACCAGCGCGCTTTTGGCGACGGTGAAGGATAACCGGCAGACGTAAAAGGTGACGTAGGCCAGGGTCATGGCGATAAAGGTTTGCCAGCGCACCCGGCGAAAACGCTGTTCATCAAACGCGGCGCCCGCTTTCGGCGGCGACGCCCGGAAAAAAGCGATAATTCCAGACATAGGTGGTTCTCCGCAGGTCGGAGGCCTGACTGATTGATGTGGTTCGTCCGTGAGTGAAGTTATCGTTACTGTGTAGAGTACATAATCAGAGATAGCCTGACCCGTAAGGGTTAATGTAAGGGTTGTGGGATCATCTTTTTCAGCTGCGGGTAGAGCGTCTGGCTGGCCAGCAGCAGCGGATTGCCGCGCTGGATCCCCTCCTGCGCCAGAAAATCGTTGCTGGCGCCGCCCGCTTCGCGCATCAGCACCAGCCCCGGCAGAGCGTCCCACGGGTTCATGTGCGGCTCGTAGTAGCCAATCAACCGGCCCGCCGCCGCCCAGGCGCTCATCAACGCCCCGGAACCGTTGCGGATAAACATGCCGCCGTCGCTGAGCAGCGCCTGCAGAAACGGCAGAAAGTCCGCCGGGGTGACGCGATGCGAGGTGCCGACGCCCATCACGCCCTCTTTGACCGTCGTCGCGGGGTGTGGACGGATCGGGGCGTCGTTGAGCCAGGCGCCATGGCCCCGCAGGGCGTGAAACAGCTCGCGATGGTTGGGGTCGTAGACCACGCCGATGACCGGTTCGCCGTCGGCGACGATCGCCAGCGACAGGCACCAGGTGTGCAGGCCGTTGAGGAAACAGCTGGTGCCATCGATGGGGTCGACCACCCACAGGATCCGGGCGTCGGGCAGGCGGGTGCCGCTCTCTTCGCCGAGAAAGCCATCTTGCGGAAACGCGCTCTGAATGCGCTGTTTGACAAAGGCCTCCACCCGTTTGTCGGCCACGCTGACCACATCCTGCAGGTCATTGCCTTTATGGTCGACGGTCAGCGCCTCGCGCTGTTGATAGTATTCAAACGCCAGCTCAGCCCCCGCTTTCGCCAGCTCGCAGGCCAGACGGTAGCGGGCCTGTAGCGCTTCTGATTCCTGAGATTGCATAGTGACTCCCTATTTTGCACACGTGTGCATTTTGCGTGAAAAAAACAGCCCCGAAGGGCCGAATGAGTGTGGCCGGGTTTCGCAGAAGATTCTGTGATCGCTCCAGCATAAAATGATTTTTTCATTTCGCACTATGACGAATAATTAGTTTCACCGGCACTTCGCGATGGCGTGAGGGCAGGCTGAAGCGGGCGATCCGCGTCATCAACAGATCCACCGCGTGGTGCGCCAGCAGGGCGGTATTCTGCTGGACGGTGGTGAGCTGATAGGGCTGCCAGTCCGCCTGCGGGATATCGTCAAAACCGACGATGGCCGGCAGCGGGGCGGGGGCGTCCCGCAGGCCATCCAGGGCGCCCAGCGCCAGCATATCGGTGGCGCAGAACAGCGCCTGCACTCCGGGGTTTTCAGCAACCAATTCTCTGGCGGCCTGGTAGCCGGCCTGATAGCCGCCGCCGTCGCAGAAGCGGCTGATCACCGCCATACCCGACGTCCGGGCGATGAAAGCCTCATAGCGCTGGCGGGTGCTGAAGTTCTCGCGATTTTCACCAATAAAGCCAACCTGCTGCCAGCCTCGACGACTAAACAGATCCGCCACCAGCTTCGCCCCCTGGGCATTATCGCTGCACACCCGATCGCAGCCGGCGAGGTCCGCATGGCGGTTGATCAGGGTGACGGGGATCTTGCGCGCCAGATACTCTTCCGCCAGCGACAGCGGCGGCGCGCCGGAGGTGATGATCACCCCGGCGACGTGATAGCTCAGCAGTTGTTTAAGCGAGGGGGCGAGCTGCTGCGGATCGTCAGCGTTCATCAGCAGCGGCATAAAGCCATTGAGCGCCAGTTGATGGACCAGCGGCGCCAGCAGTTTGCTGCGAAACGGGTTGTCGAAACCGGCGGTGACGATGCCGATAAAATTACTGCTGCCAGTGATCATCGTCCGGGCGATGATATTCACCTGATAGCCCAGGGCTTCCGCGGCGCTCAGCACCTTCTGCCGGGTCTTCTCCGACACCGAGGCGCCGGGGGTGAAGGTGCGGGAGACCGCCGAGCGCGAGACGCCGGCCAGTCTGGCCACGTCCTCGGCCTTAATCCATTTTTTATCGCTCATCGTCGTTTCGCGCCGTCTGTTTTCCAGGAAGCCGACGCCCGGGCGGGCGTCGGTCACGCACACTGCCTGAAAAGGTATCACAGAAAGGCGCCGACGCGCAGCGCCTTGCGCCTTATGCCGGGTAGCGGATGTGCTCCACCTCACGCTGCAAAATCACCTTGCCGTGGCGAATGGAGGTCAGCACCCGTGCCTGACGACGGACGGCCTCGTAGTCGTTTTCCGCATCGAGGATCAGCAGGTTCGCCGGGCGGCCTTCGGCGAGGCCGTAGTTATCGCCCAGACACAGCGCCCGGGCGCTGTTGTCGGTGACGAAGTCGAGGCAGCGCTGCAGATCGTCATAGCCGAGCATATGGCAGATGTGCAGCCCGGCATCCAGAATGCGCAGGATATTGCCGTTCCCCAGCGGGTACCACGGATCCTGAATCGAGTCCTGGGCAAAGCAGACGTTGATGCCGGCGCGATCCAGCTCCGCCACCCGGGTGACGCCGCGCCGTTTCGGCCAGCTGTCAAACCGGCCCTGCAGATGAATGCTTTCGGTCGGGCAGGAGATAAAGTTGATGCCCGAGGCTTTCAGCAGGCGAAACAGCTTCGAGCAGTAGGCGTTATCGTAAGAGCCCATCGCGCAGGTGTGGCTGGCGGTGACCTGCGCCCCCATGCCGCGCACCCGCGCCTCCTCCGCCAGTACTTCAAGGAAACGCGATTGCGGATCGTCGATTTCATCGCAGTGGACATCCACCAGGCGGCCGTAACGCTGGGCGAGGTCCATCAAAAACATCACCGAGCTGACCCCTTTGTCGCGGGTGTTCTCATAGTGCGGAATGCCGCCCACCACGTCGGCGCCCATCTCGATGGCGCGGGTCATGAGTCCGCGGCCGTCGGGGTACGATTCGATTCCCTCCTGCGGGAAGGCGACAATCTGCAGATCGATAAGATCGGCGGCCTCTTGTTTCACCGCCAGCAGCGCCTTCAGGGCCGCCAGCGACGGATCGGTGACATCCACATGGGTCCGGACGTGCTGGACGCCGAAGTCGCGCAGCATGCCGATGGTTTTCAGCGCCCGCTGGCGGGTGTCCTCCGGGGTAATACTCGCTTTGCGCTGGCTCCAGCGGGTGATGCCTTCAAACAGGGTACCGCTGCGGTTCCACTCCGGCTCGCCCGCGGTGAGGGTGGCGTCAAGATGGATATGCGGCTCGACGAAGGGCGGGATCGCCAGCCGGCCCTGGGCGTCGATATCCCCGTCGTCGGCACTCTGCATCGCGGCCTGGGCCGTGATGCGGTGAATCATCCCGTCCTGCAGGTCAAGAGTAAACAGCGCCTCCTGGCGGCGCAGGCGAGCGTTAATAATTTTCATGGTGGGTCCTGTAAATGGTTTTGCGATAAACGCCAGATCACCAGCGCGACCGAGGCGTTGAGATGAAACTGGGGGTGGCTGACCGGGTAGCCGGTCAGTTTTTCAATACGCTGGATGCGCTGATGCAATGTGTTGCGATGCAGGCCCAGCCGGTCGGCGGCCCGCACCACGTTGCCGTTCTCCTGCAGCAGCGTCTCGAGGGTCTCCAGCAGCAGCCATGGCGCTTTGCGGCCCGGCTCGATCAGGCAGCCCAGAGTGTCGTGCATAAAATCGTTGAGCAGCGCCGGGTCGCTGACCGCGGACAGCAATTTGATAAACCCCAACTGCTGATAGTCGCTGATACGCTGGGTCGGCCGCAGGGTATCGCACAGATCCAGCGCCTGGCGCGCCTGCGACAGCGCCCGCGGGTAACCCTGCAGCTGCCTGACCGGTGCGGAGAGGCCGCAGAGCAGCGACAAACCCTCCTCTCCGTCCGCCAGCGCCTGCAGCCACTGCTGCAGCCATTTTTTCTGCTGAAAGCCTTCCCCCTCCTCATCCGGCAGCAGGAAAAGAAACATATTGCTGCGCTCCAGCAGCGGGAAGGGGTTGCCCTGCTGGTTGAGCTGCTGCTGCAGCTGCTGACGCACGCAGCGGTGGGCCTGCAGCAGCCAGGCTTCGGCCTGCTCGGGCGGGAACTGGCGAAACAGGCGGGACAACCCCTCCAGACGCAGCGCCGCCAGCCGCAGCGGACGGGTAAAATCGAGCTGCTGATGGAGGGCGCGCTGATGGAGCATCTGCAGATCCGGATAGTCGCCGGTGACCAGCTGCATCAGAATGTCGCGCTGTGACTGCAGGGCGTTTTCACTGCGGACCAGCGCGGTGCCGATGCGCTCGGTGACAATTACCATCTTCAGCAGGTAGGGCTGCTCAATCAGCGGAATGCCCAGCTCGTCGGCAAGGGCGATCAGCGTGGCGGGAATGGCGTGGATATAGGCCTCGCCGGTGAGAATCACCATCCCGGCGATGCCGCGCTGTTTTCCCTCCATCAGCAACTGGATCAGGTTGGCTTCATCACGGGGATGGTTGATGCCGGTAATAAAGACCAGCTCGCCGCCCATGATCCACTCGGCGATATGTTCATTTTCCGCCACGTAGTACCAGCGTACGGCCCGCTGCAGCCCTTGCTTTCCCGCCCGCAGACGCAGGGCGGAGAGTCCCTCAAGGGCCAGCAGTTCGCTGACCGTCAGACTCATGGCTCCTGCTCCGCGACGGCGGCAGGCTGGCGTTTGCTTAGCAGGCTCAGGACGATATAGACCAGCGCGGAGACGGTGATCCCCACCAGCGGCGCGATCCACGGTGACAGATAAGCCACCACCGCGCCGGCGGCGTAGGCGCCGAGCCCCAGCCAGTTAAAACGCGGCAGGCGGGCGTTCTGCAGCAGGGGATAGCGCCCGCCGCGGGCGAACCAGTAGTCGGCGAGGATCACCCCGCCAATGGGCGGAATAATACTGCCCAGCAGCACAAGGAAGGGGATCAGCATTTCATACATACCGCCAATAGCGAGCACAATGCCCACCCCGGCGGCGGCGAGGGTCAGCGTCCGGCGACGTTCGCTGCGCAGCAGATGGCAGGCGGCGGCGGAGACGTTATAGATGGTGGGCCCCTGAATGGTCAGCAGGTTGAGACACAGCATGATCACCGCGGCGACCGACAGCCCTTGCAGGATCAGAACTTCCACAATATCGGCCTGTTGATAAACGATGGCGCACCAGGCGCCGGCGACGATCATCAGCCCGTTGCCGATGAGGAAGCTGCCCATGCTGGCGAGAATGGCGGTCCGGCTGGAGTTAGCCAGCCGGGTCCAGTTCGTCGCCTGGGTGGCGCCGCTGGCGAAGGTCCCGAAGACCATGGTGATGGCCGCCGACCAGGTCATGGTGTCGCTCGGGGCAATATGGGTCATCGCCTGCCAGCCGCCGGCGTGGTGCAGCGCCAGATACATGGAGACCATCAGCAGCACAAACATCAATGGCACCGACAGGCGCGACAGCGCGTCCAGTCCCTTGTAGCCCACCAGCGCGGTGACGCAGAACAAAATACCAAACAGCACCATCAACGGCTGGGTCAGCGCCTCGGGCAGGGCGAGGATCTTCACCAGCGAGATAGCGACCGTGGCGGTGCCCCAGGCGTACCAGCCCAGTTCGGCAAAGCCAAGAATAAAGTCGGCCAGCTTGCTGCCGATCTCCCCGAAGCAGAACCGGCCCATCAGCACCGTATTCAGGCCGCTGCGCGCGGCGATCCAGCCCAGCGACGCGGCATAGAGGGCCAGCAAGGCGTTGCCGATGACGGCTATCCACAGCAGATTGACGATGGAAAAGGAGACGCCGAGTTTGCCGCCGGCAAACATCGTGCCGGTGAAAAAGGTAAAGCTGAACAACACCATGGCGATGGAAAATACGCCTTTGCGTCCGGCGGCGGGCGCTTCGACGAGGGGAAAATCATTGCTGTTTGACATCCTGGAACCTCTGGCTGGTAGATGGGCGGTGATAGCCGGAAGTAGCAAGAGATGTGCCAGGAAAAACCGAGCACGGGGAATATCACAGGATGTGCACAGTGCACAGTAATGATGGGGTAAAGACGATGAGATGCCATTTTAGTGGGCATCCTGCCATGTTTTGCACCAGTCCAGGGCAGAGGAGGGCGGCGAGCGCATCCCTGGCGCAGGAGGAGAATTTCAGCCAGGGCGATCCGCCAGTTTTTGGCCAGCGAGTAGTGGAGAATAGCGGTGTACTGAAAACGGTTGGTTAAATCACTGTGAATAAAGGTTATTTAATATGCTTTTATGGTATAACCATTTGTCTTGTGTGTGTTTCCTGAAATATTGTCCCCTCCGGTTAGCGGTGTTAGTATCGGATAAATAGCCATTTAGACGGCTAAATAAATCATCGCTAACCTAAGGAACTGCTATGTGGCAAGAAAGACTCGCGCAACTGGTCACCACCTGTCATTGGATCGGCGCGAAAGGCTGGGCGCCGGCGACCGGTGGCAATATGTCGGTGCGTCAGGATGACACCTGGTGCTGGCTAAGCGAGTCGGGCCGCGACAAAGGCAGCCTGACGACCGAGGATTTTCTGCAGGTTGAGATCGCCACCAACCAGGCGCCTTCCGGACGGAAGCCGTCGGCCGAGACCGGCCTGCACACCCTGGTGTATCGCCTGTTCCCGGAAGCCAACGTGGTGCTGCATGTGCATACCGTCAACGCCACCGTGCTGTCGCGCATCGAAAAAAGCGACACGCTGGCGCTGCAGGGGTATGAAATGCAGAAAACCCTTAGCGGGCAGCACAGCCATTTCGATACCGTTCCGGTCGCCATCTTTGATAATGACCAGGATATTGACGCCCTGGCGGCGCGGATTGCCGATTATGCGCAAACGCGCCCGCTGCGCTACGGCTTTCTGCTGCGCGGCCACGGCCTGACCTGCTGGGGGAAAGATATTCAGGAGGCCCGCCGTCAACTGGAGGGGCTGGAGTTCCTGTTCGAGTGCGAGCTGATGCGCCGCCGCTACGAGCCCTGAGCCGGAGCAGGTATGGATTTTTATCTTGGGATCGATATCGGCACCTCGCGGGTGAAAGCGGTGCTGTTTGATCAGCATTTCACCGCCTGCGCCAGCGCCGCGGAAAACACCTCACCCCGCCTGTCGGCCAATGGCTACGCGGAACAGGATATGACCCAGCTGTGGCATTCGGTGCTGGCTATTCTGCGCCAGATTGCCCGCCACCCGGCGCTACAGGCGGGGCGGCTGCGGGCCATCGGCCTCGCCGGGCAAGGGGAGGGGGTCTGGCTCAGCGATGAGCAGGGCGAACCGGTGGGCCCGGGGATCCTGTGGAGCGATACCCGCAGCCACGAGCTGATGAGCGACCTGCTGCGCCGACCCGGCTTCGACCACCGCTATTTCGCCGATACCGGCACCCACCTGCAGCCCTGCAATACCAGCCTGCAGCTGTACTGGCTGAAACACTATCAGCCGGCGCGGCTGGCGGCCGCGCGCTATCTGTTTTTCGCCAAGGACTGGATCCGCTTTCGCCTGACCGGCGTGGCGGCGCTGGAGTTGACGGACGCCAGCAGCTCGTTACTCAATCAGCAGACCGGCAGCTGGTCCTCGGTGGTGATGAACGAGATGGGGCTGAACGAACTGCTGCCGCTGTTTCCCCCGCTGCTGGCCCCGGATGCTCCGGCCGGCACGCTGAGCGATGCGGTGGCGGCGCTGACCGGGCTGCCCGCCGCGACGCCGGTGGCCGCCGGGGCGCTGGATGTCTGTAGCGCCGCGCTGGGCTGCGGCGCGGTCAACGAAGGGGATATCTACACGATCCTCGGCACTACCTGCTGCACCGGGATCGTCTGCCGCGGCCCGCAGACGGTGAACGAGGCGACGCGCTTTGTCACCCATACCGAAGCCGGGCAGGTGATCTCGCTGTTTCCGATGCAGGCCGGTACGCCAAACATTGACTGGCTGCAGCAGCATATTTCGCTGGACGCCGATCTGGATCGGCTGGAGCAGGCGATCGCGGAGGTGGAGCCAGGCAGCGGCGGCGTCTTCTGGCAGCCGTACCTCAATGGCGAACGTGCGCCGTTTTACAGCCCGGACGCGCGGGCCGGCTTTTTCGGCATTAGCCCGCACACCACCCGCGCCGAACTGCAGCGCGCGGTGTTTGAAGGCCTGGCCTTCGCCATTGTCGATGCGCTACAGGGTTATCCGCAGGGCGGCGAGCTGTATCTGACCGGCGGCGGCGCAGCCTCGGCGACCTGGCTGCAGATTATCGCCGACTGTACCGGGCGTACGGTGGTCTCCAGCGCCTTTAACGAACTGAGCGCGCGCGGCGCGGCGATTCTGGCGGCCCGCAGCGTCGCGGCGCTGGCCGAGACGCCTCCGCTGGCGCAGACCCGCTATCAGCCGCGCCCTCAGGCGCATGCCCGCTACGCGGCGCTGTATCCCGTTTACCGCCTGCTGCGTGAGCAGATGCTGCCGGTATGGCAGGCCAGACAGGCCGCCCTTCAACCTCTTTCTCAGGACGTACAACCATGAAAATCGTTTTTACCGCCGAGCATGCTGGCGACCTTAGCGCCTTCCACCAGCTGGGCGAGCTGCTGGTGGAGGGATGGGCGCTGGGCAAACCGAAACTTAGCGCCGGTCAGCTGATTGAGCTGGCCCATGACGCCGAGGTGCTGGTGACCAGCTATGATGAGGTGACAGACGCGGTAATGGCCGCCTGTCCGCGCCTGCAGGTGATCGCCTGTACCCGCGCGAATCCGGTGAATATTGATACCCAGGCTGCGCAGGCGCGCGGCATCCGGGTGCTCTACACCCCGGGGCGCAATGCCGATGCCGCCGCGGAGCTGACGCTTGGCCTGATGCTCAGCCTGGCGCGCCATATTCCGCAATCCCATGCGGCGCTGAAGCGGGGGGGATTCACGCAGGCTGACAATGCCGCCGCCGCCACCCAGCAGGGTCTGCGGCGGGATGTGGTCTGGGACGTGAGCCCGGAAAGCCCCTATGAAGTGTTTAAAGGCAGTGAACTGCGCAATAAAACGCTGGGGCTGGTGGGCTATGGCAACATTGGCCGCCGGGTGGCGCGTATCGCCCGGGCGTTCGGCATGGCGGTGTTGGTGGTGGATCCGTTCGTCGCCGCAGAGGATATCAATGAGCCAGGGTTACAGAAAACGACCCTGGAGGCGCTGTTCCGCGAGGCGGATATCGTCAGCCTGCATCTGAGCAGCGGGCCGCACAGTGACGGGCTGGTGAATGCGGCGCTGTTAAACAGCATGAAGCCCGGCGCGCTGCTGATCAATACCTCTCGCGCGGCGGTGGTCGACGAGGCAGCGCTGATTGATGCCCTGCGCCACGGCCCGCTGGGCGGCGCGGCGCTGGATGTCTATCACCGCGAACCGCTGTGGCGCGATCATCCTTTTGTCATCGAGTTCGATAACGTGATTATCACGCCGCATATCGCCGGAGCCACCCGGGAGAGTATCGCCAAACACACGGCGATGATTGCCGCCGATCTTCAGCGCTATGTCGCCGGGGAGCCGCTGCTGTACCAGTGGCGTTAAGCCGCTTGCGCCGCTGCGGCGGCGCGGGTCCATCGTCAGGGGCGATGGGCCGCCATAAAAGCCTGGGTCTGTTCCCAGTCCACTACCCCGGCATCCGATCCCATCCCGGTCGCCACCAGCGCGGCCACCGCCGAGGCGACGTCACACGCTGCTTTCACGCTGAGTCCGCGCGCCAGCGCGGCAATAAACCCGCCGCAGTAGCTGTCGCCGCAGCCGGTGGTATCCACCGCCTCGACCGGCCACGGCGCAATATGCTCCAGCGCGCCATCGCGACGGATAAGCCAGGAGCCGTTCTCGCCGTCTTTCAGAATGCAGGTGCCCACGCCGAGTGTCAGGAAGAAGCGGCCGATGGCCTCCGGCTGCGTCTCGCCGGAGAGAAAGGCGGCTTCCTCCAGCGAAGGCATGAAATAATCCACCGACGGCAACAGGGGCCGCAGTAGTTCGAGGGTGTCTTCATTCGGGGCGATAAGGTCAAAGCTGGTGGTGACTCCGCGTGCTTTAGCCGCCTGCAACAGCCGCGCGCTCTGTCCCTGGTCCATTGCCGCCAGCAGTCCGGTCCCGCCGTGATGCAGGAAACGACAGTCGAGGACGGCGTCAAATTCCGTTTCACTGACGAACAGGGCGTCGGATGCGCCCCGGCAATGCAGGGCCGGACGCTCGCCGTTGGGGCGAATCGGCAGGATCGTCGCCGAGGTCTCTTTCAGCGCGGTGCGCTGGATAAGCGAGCAGTCGATGCCCAGCCGGGCATAGCTGGCGAGGATAAAGTCGGCCTTTTCATCTTCACCCAGGCAGGCCACCGCTGCGGTGCGGATCCCCAGCTTCGCGGCGTTAATATTGGCCCCGGCGGCGGTGCCGGCGGGGTTGAGGCGAATTTGCTCAATAAAGGCGACGCCGCCGCGCGGCGGGATCGCCACCACCGGGCGCCCGGCGATATCCAGAATAGTCAGGCCGACAAACACGGCGTCAAAGGTTGCCATCGTTCTCCCGTTTAGCGATGCGTTTGGCGCAGGCGCGCCTGCCAGAAAGAAAGGGCGAGGGCCACCACCAGAATCACGCCGACCAGCGCGTCCTTCACCAGATAATTGAGCCCCATCAGGTTCAGGCCATTATCAATAATGGCAAGGAACAGCACGCCGCCGAGGGTGCCAAGGATGCTGACCCGACCCAGACGGTTAAAGGCGGTGCCGATAAATACCGCCGCAATGGCGTCCATCAGGTAAGACTGCCCGGCCAGGGGAGTAAACTGCCGCAGGTTGGCGGAGAGGATCACCCCGCCGATGGCGCAGAGCGCCGAGGCGGCCACCAGCACGCCGAGCATGGTCAGGCGATCGCGGATCCCGGCGATACGCGCCGCTTCGCTGTTCTGGCCGATGGCGCGGACATATTTGCCCCACAGCGTGCGCTCGGTGACCAGCCAGGCCACCAGCCACAGCGCCAGCACAATCACCACCGGCGTGGGGATCCCACCAAGGTTGCCCACTGCCAGATCGTGATATTCCGGCGCCATCCGCCGATAAGCTATCGCGCCGCCGCCGTCGGTATAGATGCGCTCGGCGCTGCTGGCGATAAACCAGGTGCCGAGCGTGGCGAGGAAGGGGCGGATCCGGCAGATGAGGATCAGAAAGGCATTGAGCAGGCCAATCAGCACGCCGCCAAGCAGGGCGCAGCCTACCGCAGCCTGCCACGGCAGATGCCAGGTTTTCAGGGCGACGAGGGCGAAGGCGGCGCCGAAATCGAGCGCAACGCCCACCGACAGGTCAATCGCCCCGGCGCTGACGATCAGGGTCATCGCCATCGCCACAATCAGCAGGATCGCGCTGCCCTGCAGCAGGTTGGCCCAGTTATCCACGGTTAAAAATACCGGATTCGCCCAGCCAAACAGGGCGATGGCCAGCAGGGTGATGACGCCAAATCCGGCTCGCGACAGCCAGGCCAGCGGGCTGCTGGCCGTCGGTTCTGCCGGGGCAGGGGTTTTCAGGGTGATTTGGCTCATGCCTCGCCTCCTTTGTGTCTGACCGCCGATGCCGCCAGCACCACCAGGATCAGGCCGCCTTTAATGGCGCCCATCCAGAAGATATTGACCCCCAGCAGGCCGAGCCCGTTAGAGAGGGCGTTAACCAGGATCGCCCCCAGCAGCGCCCCCCAGATGGTGACCACCCGACGGCGCGAGAAGGCGGCGCCGATAAAGGTCGCGAGCACGGTTTCCAGCAGCAGCGGCGTGGCCGTCCCGCTGGAACTGCCGGAGCCCTGGCTGAGCAGCGGCAGAATAGCCAGCCCGGCGGCAATGCCCGCTAACAGCCAGACCAGAAGGGTCAAGCGGCGCACGTTCAGGCCGCTCATCTGCGCCATATCGCGATTGCCGCCCACCGCCTGCACATGCTGGCCGAAGCGGGAGTGGTGGAGCAGGAACTGGAACAGGATAAACACCCCCAGCAGATAGATCAGCGGCCAGGGCAGGCCCAGCACACTGTTATCGCGAAAGGCGACCATCAGCGGATCGCTGACCGCGATGCGCCGCTGGCCGGTCAACAGATCTGTCAGGCCGGTAAACGCCACGGAGGTCGAGAGGGTGGCCAGCAGCGGCGGCAGGCCGGCCGCCAGCACCAGGAAGCCGTTGATCGCCCCGCAGAGCAGGCAAACCGCCGCCAGCAGCGCCAGCAGCAGGAGGTACGGCGTGTGCCATTCGGCCAGACCGAGGCTGAGCAGCGCGACGCCGAGCACCGCCGTCGCCGGCAGGGAGAGGTCGATGCCGCCGGAGACCACGTCATCCCCGCCCACGGCGATAACGCAGACCAGGCCGAAACAGAGGATCGCCAGCGGAACGCTCTGGACCAGCATCAGGCTGATATTTTGCCAGCTGAGAAAGTAGGGAGACTGTACGCTCAGCCATACCAGCAGCGCCAGAAACAGGATCAGGGGAAATTTTTCAATCAGCGTCGCCAGGCCCGGACGGCCGCGACGCTGGATAGCGGTACTCATAGTGAAGGCTCCTGTCCGCCGTTGATCGCCACCAGCAGGGCGTCCAGCGTTAGCCCGCGGGTGGGCAGATTGGCCGCCAGCGCGCCGCGCCAGAGGACCAGGATCCGGTCGCATAGTCCGAGCAGTTCGGGGGCGTCGCTGGAGGAGACCAGCACCGCCCGTCCTTTATCGGCCAGCTGGCGCGTCCGTTGATAAATATCGCGACGGGCGCCGATATCGACCCCAAGGGTGGGTTCATCGAGAATAAACAGCCGGGCATCGGTGCCGAGCCAGCGGGCGAGGATCGCTTTTTGCTGGTTGCCGCCGCTCATGTAGCGTACCGGCAGCGCCGGGCGTCCCGGGCGGATCGCCAGCTGTTCTATCCAGTCGCGCGCTTTCTGCTCGGCGATACCCCGCCGCTCCCAGCCAAAGGTAGCGGTCTCCGGCAGTGAGGCGAGATTAATATTGTCGGCGGTGGTGAAGGGCAGGATCAGCCCCTGATGGCGGCGGTCGCGTGGCACCAGCGCCATGCCGGCGCGGATCGCCTGCTTCGGTGTACGAATGCGCCGCGGCTGGCCGTCGAGATGGATCGTACCGCGTTCTGCCGGGCGTAAGCCGTAGAGTAAGTCGACCAGCACATCGCGTCCGGCGCCCAGCAGGCCGGCGACGCCGACGATTTCGCCCGGCTGAATATCAAAAGAGAGATCCTGCAGTTGCCGCCCGTCGCTCAGCTGGCGCACCGAGAGCAGCGGGGTCGCCCCGTTGTCTGCCGCCGGGCGCTGGCGCGGGGTATACAGCTGGTCGATTTCCCGGCCGACCATCATGGCGATCAGCGCCTCGGTATTCTGCAGCAGGTCGCGGTCCGGGTAACCGACCACTTCCCCGTTACGCAGCACGGTGCCGCGGTCGCAGAGGGTGGCTATCTCATTGAGGTAGTGGGAAATATACAGAATGGCAATGCCCTGGTCGCGCAGGCGCAGGATAGCGGAGGAGACCAGACTGGCCTCCTGCGCCTCCAGGGGGGCGGTGGGTTCGTCGAACACCACCAGCCGCGCTGCGCCGTCGATCAGCGCGCGGGCAATTTGTACCAGCTTGCGCTCGGCAAGGCTCAGGTCGCGCACCAGCCGTTCGGGGTCGATCGCCAGCTGCCAGTTTTGCTGGAAAAATTGCGCCGTGGCGGCCTTCATCCGTCGGCGATCCAGCGCCCCCCAGCGGGTGCGATACTCCTGGCCGAGAAACACCGATTCCGCGACGGTAAAGTGCGGGATCAGGTTAAGCTCCTGGTGAATGACGCGAATGCCGGCGGCTTCAATGGCTGCCGGATTGCCGAGGGGCAGCGGGTGACCGTCGAGGGTCGCGCTGCCGCTGTCAGCCTGATAGACGCCGGCGAGGATTTTAATCAGCGTCGATTTACCGGCGCCGTTCTCGCCAATCAGGCCATGAATTTCCCCCGGATTGAGGCGCAGGGTGACTGAATTAAGCGCCGTAACGCTGGCAAAACGTTTGCCGATCTGGTCCATGACCAGACCCGCGGCGGGGCGCTCCCCGCCAGGGTGTTGATTTATCACTGCAGTTCGCCGTATCCCAACTGTTTATACACCGCTTTCGCCTCCTGCGGACCTTTCACCGGTATCACCGGGATAAAGGTTTGCACCGGCAGTTTCTGACCGGCAAAGTAGCGGGCCACGTTGTCGGCGGAGGTCTGGCCAATCAGATGCGGCTGCTGCGCGACGTTAGCCACAAACGGACTGCCGGGCTCTGCCATGATCTCCAGCGTCTCCGGACCGGCGTCGATGGCCGTCACTTTCACGTCCTTATCACGGCCGGTCTCTTCCAGTGCCTGGACGATACCGATGGCCGGTTGATCCCAGCAGGCGACATGGATGGCGTCCAGTTTGCCTTTCGGATACTGGCTGAGTAATTCGAGGGTTTTCTTCCGCGCGTCTTCCGGCGAGTTGGCGAACTGTTCCGCGAGCTCAGGCTGGATAATATGAATATCCGGATAATCCTTAAGGACATATTTCCACTGATCGTAGCGAATTCCGCAAATACGCAGCGCGCTGGAGAACGCGTTAAATACGGCGACGTTGCCTTTGCCGCCTAATTCATCCGCCATGTAGCGGCCGATGGTCGAGCCTAAGGTGTAGTTATCGGAGGTGGTATTGTTGACCGAATATTGAGAAACATGATCCACGGTAAATACCGGGATACCAGCATCACGCAATGCTTTAAATTTTGGTTCGACGGCGCTGTCGCCGAGAATACTAATTACCGCGTCCACCTTGCGTGACAGTAAAATATCGTGATTATTGGCATGCACCTGATTATCGCGACCGCCATCAACGCCAATGACTTTGCCCCCCAGTTTCTCCACTTCCTCTGTCGCACCCTTAAAGGCCTCGCGATCCCAGAAATGCTGAGTGCCGACAACGGCAACGCCAATGGTTTTTCCCTGTAAGGAGAGGGCGTCTGCGGCAGTGACGCTCAGCGAGGCAAGGGAAAGCAGTCCCAGCGCGGCAGGCAATAATTTTCTCTTCTGCGACATTGTTATTATGATCCTGTGATGAAGGTGGTTGCGGACCGGTAGCATGACAAGAAGCACCTCGCCACCTCAAATACAAAATAAGTCTAAGTTATGCCGGGAATGTTATATCGCAGAAACGCCAGAGAAAAATGTTATTTTGCCATCGGGAACCTGAAAATATTTCATGATGCAAAATACACCTTTTTATTTTGTGGTTTTATTTTTGACTTATTCCGTGTTTATTTAACGGATAAAGACGGCTTTCTGTTTATAGTAATGGCGTGGAGAAATACGGCCCTTGCAGGGGAATGCAGGTGATTGCGCGGGCTAATACTTTTTTTAGCAGCGTAATGTCTGGCTGGGACGGGGATATTTCCGTCATTTCCTCGATTTATTTTAACGAGTTTTTTGGCTGAGAAGAACGCGAGTGCTATGAAGAAACAGCATAATTATACGGTGATGCACTGGGGAACGTGGCAGGTGGAGAGCCGCGAGGGCGATATCGTGGCGGTTAATCCGGTGCCCTGGGATAAAAATCCGTCACGCATTGGTCAGTCGCTCCCCGACGCGGTGACCAGCCAAACGCGCATTCGCCGTCCGGCGGTGCGCGCCGGCTATCTTCAGCAGGGCCCAGCGTCACGAGAAGGGCGAGGCAAGGAGCCCTTTGTTGAAGTCAGTTGGGAGGTGGCGCTCGACCTGCTGGCTCGCGAGCTGCGCTCGGTCAAGGCGCGCTGCGGCAATGAGGCGATTTACGGCGGCTCCTATGGCTGGGCCAGCGCTGGACGCTTTCACCATGCGCAGAGCCAGCTGCACCGGTTTCTCAAGGGATTTGGCGGGTACACCGCCAGCACCAATACCTATAGCAGCGCCGCGGGCGAGCGCATTCTGCCGCATATTCTCGGGCCGTTGAGCCCGCTGCACCGTCAGCATACCCATTTTTCCGAGCTGGCGCGGGAGTGCCAGCTGTTTGTCGCGATTGGCGGTCTGCCGCTGCGCAATGCCCAGGTCAACGGCGGCGGCGCCAACGACCATATGCTGCCGTACTGGCTGGATAAGATGCAGGCCAACGGCACCCGATTTATCAATATCAGTCCGGTGCGCAATGACCTTAGCGCGGTGCCCGACGCCGAGTGGCTGGCCATTCGGCCAGGCACCGATACCGCACTGCTGCTGGCGCTGAGCTATGTACTGATCGCTGAGTCTCTCTACGACCAGGCGTTTGTTGCCAGCCATACCGTCGGGTTTGCCCCCTATCGCGCTTATCTGTTGGGCGAGCACGACGGCGTAGCGAAAACCCCGGCGTGGGCGGCGGCGATTACCGGCCTGGACGCCCAGCGCATCGCCGACCTGGCGCGGGAGATGGCCCGCCACCGGACGATGGTGAATATCTCCTGGTCTATCCAGCGCGCCCGTCAGGGAGAGCAAGCCTACTGGGCGACGGTGGCCCTGACCGCGCTGCTGGGACAGATCGGCACGCCGGGCGGCGGCCTCGGGTTTGGCTACGCCTGCACTAACCTGGCGGGCGCGGTGCGAAAAGCGTTTTCCGGCCCACGCTTACCCGCCGGGGAGAATGCGGTGGATAGCGTTATCCCGGTGGCGCGGCTGTCCGATATGCTGCTGCACCCGGGAGAAGCCTATGAGTTCGACGGTCAGCAGCTGCGCTATCCCGACATCCGTCTGGTTTACTGGGCGGGAGGCAATGCGTTTCATCATCATCAGGATATCAACCGACTGTGCGAGGCCTGGCGCCGTCCGGAGACGGTGGTGGTGCATGAGCAGTACTGGACCGCGCAGGCTAAATTCTCCGATATCGTCCTGCCAGCCACCACCTCGCTGGAGCGAGAGGATATCGGCAGCGGCGGTCACGACGGGTTTATGATCGCCATGAGCGCGCAGATCCCGCCGGTGGGCGAAGCGCGTGACGATTACGCCATTTTCCACGATCTGGCCGATCGGCTGGGCTTCGGAGAACAGTTCAGCGAGGGGCGGGACGCCGGGCAGTGGCTGCGTCATCTCTATGAGGAGTCAAGACCGCGGGCGCAGGAGGAGGGTATTGCGCTGCCTTCGTTCGAGGACTTCTGGCAGCAAGGGGTGCTGGAGTACAGCGCGCCGGAGCGGCCGCAGATCTTTCTCGCCGATTTTCGCGCCGATCCGCAGCGCTATCCGCTCTCCACGCCCTCCGGCAAGATTGAACTCTTTTCCGCCACCGTCGCCGGGTTTGGCTATCGTGAATGCCCTGGCCATCCGTGGTGGGATGAACAGGAGGCCGCCCGGCAGCGGCAGGAGGCGGCGCGGTGGCCGCTTCATCTGCTCTCCAGCCAGCCGCGTGCCCGCCTGCACAGTCAGTACGACCACGGCAGCGTCAGCCGGGCGACGAAAATTCAGGGACGCGAGCCGCTGTGGATGCATCCGAGCGATGCGCAGGCAAGAGACATCCGCGAAGGCAGCGTGGTGAAGGTCTATAACGACCGCGGGGCGATTCTGGCGGGCGTGCACCTGAGCGAGCAGATTTTGCCCGGCGTGGTACAGATGTCCACCGGCGCCTGGTATGACCCGCTGGATCCCAATGAAAAAGGAACGCTCGATAAGCACGGTAATCCCAACGTGTTAACCGAGGATCGCGGCAGTTCGCGCCTGGGGCAGGGCTGTAGCGCCCAGAGCTGTTGGGTGGAGATCGCCCCGTGGCGTGAGGCACTGCCGCCGATCACCGCCTTTGATCCGCCGAGGTTTATTGAGGTTTAGGCGTTGGCGCTCGCCGGCGGCGGGGCGGGTAGTCCGGAGGAGGCGCGGTATGCGCCGCCTCCGGCAAAGCCCGCGCCTGGCGGTTTAAGACTGACGACAGTTTGACGTTACGCCAGCCGCGGGTAGGCGCTGGCGATATCGTCACCGGTAAACTGGGCGATCCAGCCTTCCGGGTTATCAAAAATGCGAATGGCGGTGAAGTTCGGTTCTGAACCCATATCAAACCAGTGCGGGGTGTGGGCGGGAACCGAAATCAGATCGTTCTTTTCGCACAGTACCTGGAACACCTCGTCGCCAATATGCAGGCAGAACAGGCCGGCGCCCTCGACAAAAAACCGCACCTCGTCTTCGCCATGGGTGTGCTCGTTGAGGAATTTTTCCCGCAGCGCCTCTTTTTGCGGGTTATCGGCGCGCAGGCTGATGACGTCCCAGCTCTGGTAGCCCTTTTCGGCGACCAGTTTATCAATCGCATGCTGATAGGCGGCAATGACCGTTTCCGGGCTGGGATTTGCGCCGAGGTCGCGGTCGGCCTGCCAGCGCTCGAAGCGGACGCCTTTGGCGTTCAGTTGATCCTGAATCGCTTTGGCGTCGGTGCTGTGCCAGAGCGGTGTTTGCGGATCGGTCACGGAAAAAAGAGTTAATGCGCTCATGCTGGGATCTGCTCCGGATGAATGTCGTCAAAACGCTGAACCTGAGGATGGTGGCTCGCCGGGTCGCGGTCGCCGCGTACCAGCTGGATCGTTCGCAAACCTGCAGCCTCGGCGGCGTCGAGCTCCTGATGGATATCCGACAGGAACAGGATGGTGCCAGGGGCATGGCCCAGGTGTTCAGCAATGTTACGGTAGGACTGCACCTCGCGTTTGGCGCCTACCAGGGTATCGAAATAGCCCGTGAACAGATGAGTAATATCACCTTCATCGCTGTAGCCAAATAACAATTTCTGCGCGGCGACGGAGCCTGAGGAATATACATACAGATCAATGGCCTGCGCTTTCCATTTCTCCAGCGCCGGCAGTACGTCCGGATAGAGATGGCCGGTAAAGTCGCCGTTGAGATAGCCGTCACGCCAGATGATCCCCTGCAGCGCCTTTAGCGCCGTGGATTTACGGTCTTCGTCCATAAAGGCGAAGAGGGTAGTGATAAGGTCGGCGGTGCTGGCGGCCGGGGCGTCTGTCTCGCGGCGCAGGTTGTCGAGAATGGTTTTGACGGGCTCAGCGTACTGCTGAGCGGTCACAAAGCCGGCCAGTCGTTCGCGGGCGTAGGGGAACAGCACGTTATGCACGAAGCGGATATCGCTGGTGGTGCCTTCTATGTCGGTCACGATGGCGCGGATCATGGTTTCTCCAGAGTGGCGTGGCGCGGAATAACATTAGCATTTAGACGTCTAAGCGTCTTGATTGCCAAATATTAACATCGTGTTATAGTGGCTTCAACAACAGCATTACAATCGGTATAAAAAGAATGAGCAATAACCCTTTGATTCCAGAGAGTAAACTTCCTGCGCTCGGCACCACGATTTTTACCCAGATGAGCGCCCTGGCCCAGCAGCATCAGGCCATCAACCTGTCACAGGGCTTTCCCGATTTCGACGGCCCGCGCTATCTTCAGGAGCGTCTGGCGTACCATGTGGCGCAGGGGGCGAATCAGTACGCCCCGATGACCGGCGTGCCGGCGCTGCGCGAGGCAATCGCCGGGAAGACAGCGGAGCTGTATGGTTACCTGCCCGACGTCAATAGCGATATTACGGTCACCGCCGGCGCGACGGAGGCCCTGTACGCGGCGATCACCGCTCTGGTGCGCCGCGGCGACGAAGTGATCTGTTTCGATCCCAGCTATGACAGCTATGCCCCCGCGGTGGCGCTGGCCGGCGGCGAATTACGCCGTATTGCGCTGCAGCCGCCGCATTTTCGCGTCGACTGGCAGCAGTTTGCTGCGGCGCTGAGCGATAAAACCCGTCTGGTGATCCTCAATACCCCGCACAATCCATCAGCCACCGTCTGGCAGCGCGAAGATTTTGCTGCCCTGTGGCAGGCGATTGCCGAACGCGAGATCTATGTCCTCAGCGATGAGGTCTATGAGCACATCTGCTTTGCCGAGGGCGGCCACGCCAGCGTGCTGGCGCATCCCCAGCTTCGCGAGCGGGCGGTGGCGGTCTCCTCGTTTGGCAAAACGTTTCATATGACCGGCTGGAAGGTCGGCTACTGCGTAGCCCCGGCGGCCATCAGCGCCGAACTGCGCAAGGTGCATCAGTATCTGACCTTCTCGGTGAATACTCCGGCGCAGTTGGCGATCGCCGACATGCTGCGCGAAGCGCCTGAGCACTATCGTGAGCTGCCGGCGTTTTATCGGGAACGCCGCGATCTGTTTATTGAAGCGCTGCGCCCAAGCCGGCTGGAACTTCTGCCCTGTGAAGGGACCTATTTCCTGCTGGCGGACTACAGCGCCATTTCCGATCTTGACGACGTCAGCTTCTGCCGCTGGCTGACGACCGAAGTCGGGGTGGCGGCGATCCCGCTCTCCGTCTTCTGCGCCGATCCGTTCCCGCACAAGCTGATCCGCTTATGCTTTGCCAAACAGCCGGCGACTCTGTTGGCTGCGGCGACGCGTTTGTGCCAGCTGTAGTCACTTAATCGTCCACGCCTGGGAGAACTGGCGGCCAGCGAACATCTCCGTGAGGCCGCTAATTTGCTTCAGGCGCAATACCTCATCGGCATCCATCCCCAGCTCTTTGCCGATTTTCTGTGGCGTCCAGCCAAGCTGGGTCAGTTCGCGGACAATCTCTGACATGGCGTGGATTTGGTGGCGCCCGCGCGCCCGGTTATGGCGTATGGTCGCTGCCATCAGCCCGTCACGCGAGGCGGCTTCACTCGTCAGGCAGGTCACTGGCAGATAACCTTTCAGCGTTTTTTTCAGCACCGCTTTGCTGCAGGCCAGCTCATGACGGTGAAAACCGTCGACAATCGTATACGCCTGCGGGCTTTGCTGGATGACGACGACCGGCTGGGTAAAGCCGTCGGCTTCCAGCGACGTTTGCAGCAGGCGTTTTTCCGGTGGCGCCACGTTATTCGGATTGTAGTCGTTGGGGATGACCTGCTCCTGTTTTACCCACAGCACGCAGTCAACGGGCTGGGAGCGGAAGGGACTGCGCTGGTGGAGCACCTGACGAAACGCATTGATTGCCTCGATGCGCGCCTCGTCATCCAGCGTTTGCAGATAAGCGTCCAGCGCCTGCGTCAGTTGTTGTTGCATAATATCCCCCATTGTTGGCGATGTTTTTCCATGCGTTTACGGTAGCGCTGATAGTGGCTGCTTTTGGTCGGGCTAAACGAAAGCTGACGGCACCAGTAGTCGTTATTGAGCAGCACTTTGCAGACCCGCCGCCAGGACGGGATATCTTTGGTGCCAATGTCCGCAGGCTGGGTGTCCGGAATATCTTCCATGCCTTTTTTCTGATACCAACGCAGGTAGACGGCGATTTTGTTGCGGTAGTGCTCGGCAGTGGTTTCCGGCATGCTGTCGAGCAGGAACAGCGCATAGCTTTTCCATGTAAGGTGGTCGGGCTTGTCGATTTTTCGGTGGCCGTAAAATTGATTATCATGCCCGGCATAGACCCCGCCGCTGTGCGCGCCGCTCACCCGCTGACACATTGCGGCCCAGCGCTCGGGCTCCAGCACATGGTAGAGCCACAGTCCCTGGCGCTGCTCCGGACCGAACGGTTCGCAGATGCGCATATAGCGCAGCGGCACCCCGGCCTGATACATCAGATCGTACAGAGGGTTATAAGACTGCCCGCTTTTGGCAAACCAGGTCCAGATGTCGGCCGTTTTCCAGTCATAGAGCGGGTAGATGTACCAGGCGTGGCCGCCCGGCGCCGAGGTGGTCCAGGGTTTATCATCGGCGAAGCGCTGTTTACGCTGCGAAGAGATGGCCATAAAGCGATTCAGTGACTCGTCGGCGCGAATGCCCACCAGCACGGCGGCGGGGCGCCGCTGTGAAAACCACTCGGCGAAGTGGCTGACAAAGGACTCAAAGCTCATCCCCGGTTGATAAAATGAAAAATAGCCCGGGTGGGTAATCGCCCAGGGCGGCGGCTGACGGACCCAGTCGGCCCCGGGCTCCCAGCATTGCCATTGCGGTTTATACTGCGTCAGCGCGTTTTGGGTGGTGAGCGGCAGGGCGACCCAGTAAAAGGTTTCGACAACATCCGCATACAGCGCACGCAGTTTTTCGCAGTGGGCGATGGTGCAGGAGAACTGCGCTTCCCAGTCAATAAACAACACACTGATTTTTTTACCCTGTAACCGCGCCGCCTGGGCGGTTAAATGCAGCATGACGGTGGAGTCTTTTCCACCCGAGAAAGAGACGCAAACGCGTGAAAAATTATCCAGCACCCACTGGATGCGCTGCTCAGTTGCCTGCAGCACCGATTCCGGTAAGGGATATTTAATAAACGACATGACCATTAATCCTTTAATAGTAGAGCTTCCCGTTTGTTCAGTATAAACGATGAGCGCTGCGAAATTAATGGTCGATCTGCATTCAAACAGTGTGAAAACAGGTGGGCAGTTACTCACTATTATTAAGTTGTGGGCGTGATATATCTCTGTCATTCATTAGAATGGAGATTAATTCAGATAGAAAATGATTTTGTGTAGATGATTGATGGTAGTTAATGTATATCGTGATCTCTGGAAAAAGTGCCTCTATATCGAGAGCGTGAAGTGGCATGGCCGGGGAAATAAAATCATATAAATAGGAGGGGATGAAGCCAATTAAGTCGGTTTTATTGATCATGTTAAGAATGGTCATAAAAGAGTCGCTGCGAAAGGCAATATTACCCGGATTTAACCATGGCGTGCTGCTTTGCTGGACGCGCTGAATGACAGGATCGTTGGTGATATAGTGGGTGAAAAATTCCTGTGCCAGCGCTTCAATCGACGTGAGTTGATCTCGCCGCGGATGGTCCGCCCGGCAAACCGCCAGCGTCTGCACCGTCTGATAGGGCTGACAGATCGTGGCGCGGTTGGTAATAGGCATTCGGGTGAACACCAGGTCCGCCTGGCGATACGCCAGCAGCTCCTCAGCCGATTCCGTGGTGGTCAGGTTATGGTGTTCAATCTGCAAATTGGCCTGATGACAGAGCTCATTAATCATAAAATGGCTATTCACTGAACAGAACAGCGGAGGGCCATATATCACGATACGTTTACGCAGTTCGGAGCGATTATTGAGATTGATGGTTTTTTCCAGCTGTTCGAGATTTTGTTGCAAATGATAATGAAGATTGACACAGGCGGTAGTGGGCGTCATCCCTTTCCCAACGCGAACAAATAACGGATCGTTTAACTGCTGGCGCAAACGCTGCAACGACTGGCTCACCGCTGACGGGGTGATAAATAACATGGCGGCTGCTTTGCTAATGCTCAAATGTTGATAGATACATTCAAAAATAACCAATAAATTCAAATCGAACTTTTTCAGATCGTAAAGATTTGCCATTAATGCAGTCCTGTGTATTATCAGCGCGGGTGAAAATATTCTTAGTGAGAATGTTGATTGGCTTAATATTTGCGGTGTGAATTTAATTACCGGACTATAACGTTAAGTTCTGCTTAATATATCTTATCGTCGACAGGGGCGCCAGCGGTCGTTGTTATCTGGCGCCATTATGCAATGGGATTATTCTTGTTCGCCCATCATGATCTGCAGTTTTTCTTTATCCGGCAGGCCGACCACCTGCTGCAGCATATTATCCTTATTCATATAGTAAATGGCTGGCGTGACGTTGGCCCCCAGTTCGTCCATCAGTTGCTGATTAACGTTGAGCACTTTCATTTTCTCCGGCGGAATAGCCTGCGGGATCGTCAGGGCCATTTTTCCATTCGATTGCTCATAATCATGCCAGGTCTTCGCCGGATCCTTGGTGGCCAGAATCGCGGCGGCGGTGGCCGGGCTTTCGGGCTTGATCACCCCCACCAGCAGGGTGCGGATCTGCACTTTACCGGCTTCCACCCAGGGGCGGGACTGCTGCCAGAACTGTTTACAGTAGGGGCAGAAGGGATCGGCAAAGACATACAACACGATGGGGGCGTCCTTATTGCCATCCTGCAGCCAGTGGGCGCTGGCCATCTTCTTCCACATCTCCTGTCCTGCCGGTGTGTAGAGCTCTTTCTGAAACAGCTGCTCGCTGAGGTTGTTGCCGTTCTCGTCATACATATAGCCGGAGATCGCGTGTTTACCGTCCGGCGTGAGGTAGATGGCGACCCCCATGTCCTGGTATTTGCCCAGCCAGCCTTTCATTCCCCCTGGCGCCTCAAAGGGTTTTATAATGGTAATGCCCTGTTTTTCAATCGCTTTTACCGGAGCGGGGAGCTCCTCCGCCTGGCTACATAACGGAAAAAGGCAGAGCAAGAGAAGACGCTTTAACATGAATATTCCTTGTAAAATCAGCAGGAAAGGGCAAAACGATTGTCGAACCTATCACAGTCATAGGCAAGATCAGCAGAATGACGGATTGCCCTTTGCTGGCGTGGGTGATGTAATCCTGGATGCTGTTACATTAAGGTAATGTAGAGCGCAACACATAGCCAGTCTGACTGGCGCTGAACCTACCTTCGGGTATTTCAGGTAACGGGGCCGCCTGAAAGGGTGGCCTTTTTACTTTTGTCGCGGCAAATGATGCGAAAAACAGCGATCAGCGCTGAACGCGTCGACAGGTTCACAGAGTTGTCTTGTTCCGGTTGTTAGATAACGCTTATTGATTCGATAATGTAAACGCATTGGTCGGGTCAGGAAAAATTCGTTAACTTAGACCTCAACGAAAACACGGAGGAAGTATAGATGTCCTTAATTAACACCAAAATCAAACCGTTCAAAAACCAGGCATTCAAAAATGGTGAATTCATCGAAGTCACCGAGAAAGACACCGAAGGCCGCTGGAGCGTCTTCTTCTTCTATCCGGCTGACTTCACTTTCGTCTGCCCGACCGAACTGGGCGACGTGGCTGACCATTACGAAGAACTGCAGAAGCTGGGCGTAGACGTTTACTCTGTGTCTACCGATACCCACTTCACCCACAAAGCGTGGCACAGCAGCTCTGAAACCATCGCGAAAATCAAATACGCGATGATCGGCGACCCGACTGGCGCCCTGACCCGTAACTTCGACAACATGCGTGAAGATGAAGGTCTGGCTGACCGTGCCACCTTCGTGGTTGACCCGCAGGGTATCATCCAGGCGATCGAAGTTACCGCTGAAGGTATCGGCCGTGATGCGTCTGACCTGCTGCGTAAAATCAAAGCGGCGCAGTACGTTGCTTCTCACCCAGGCGAAGTCTGCCCGGCTAAATGGAAAGAAGGCGAAGCGACACTGGCTCCGTCTCTGGACCTGGTCGGTAAGATTTAAGTCTGTTTGTGCCCGGCGGCGCTACGCTTGCACGGGCCTACAAGATTGTAGGCCGGGTAAACGGCGTGCCACCCGGCAATCAATGGGCGCTTTGGCGCCCATTTTATTCCAACACCATGATGCAAGCGCATTCAGGCCGCCTGGACAAGGCCGCTTGCATGATGATGTTTTAAGCCCAGGAGATAACAATGCTCGACACCAACATGAAAACCCAGCTCAAGGCCTACCTTGAGAAGCTGACCAAGCCTGTTGAGCTGATTGCCACGCTGGATGACAGCGCTAAATCGGCAGAAATCAAGGAACTGTTGGCTGAAATCGCTGAACTGTCAGACAAAGTCACCTTTAAAGAAGACAACACGCTCGCGGTACGTAAGCCATCATTCCTGATTACTAACCCAGGTTCCGACCAGGGCCCACGCTTTGCAGGCTCTCCGCTGGGCCACGAGTTTACCTCGCTGGTGCTGGCGCTGCTGTGGACCGGCGGTCATCCGTCGAAAGAGGCCCAGTCGCTGCTGGAGCAGATCCGCGATATTGATGGCGATTTCGAGTTCGAGACTTATTATTCACTCTCCTGTCATAACTGCCCGGATGTGGTGCAGGCCCTGAACCTGATGTCGGTGCTCAACCCGCGCATCAAGCACACGGCGATTGACGGTGGGACCTTCCAGAATGAAATTACCGATCGCAACGTCATGGGCGTTCCTGCGGTGTATCTGAATGGTCAGGAGTTTGGTCAGGGGCGAATGACGCTGACGGAAATTGTCGCCAAAGTGGATACCGGTGCGGAAAAACGCGCAGCGGAAGAGCTGAACCAACGTGACGCTTACGATGTGCTGATTGTCGGCTCCGGCCCGTCCGGTGCGGCCGCGGCGGTATATTCTGCGCGTAAAGGTATTCGTACCGGCCTGATGGGCGAGCGCTTCGGCGGTCAGGTGCTGGATACCGTGGATATCGAAAACTATATTTCGGTGCCGAAAACCGAAGGCCAGAAACTGGCCGGCGCGCTGAAAGCGCACGTCAGCGACTATAACGTCGATGTGATCGACTCCCAGAGCGCGACCAAACTGACGCCAGCGGCGACAGAGGGCGGCCTGCATCAGATTGAAACCGCCTCTGGCGCGGTGCTGAAGGCGCGTAGCGTCATCATTGCCACCGGGGCGAAATGGCGCAATATGAACGTACCGGGCGAAGATCAGTATCGCACCAAAGGCGTGACCTACTGCCCGCACTGCGACGGTCCGCTGTTTAAGGGCAAACGCGTAGCGGTAATTGGCGGCGGGAACTCCGGGGTAGAAGCCGCTATCGACCTGGCGGGCGTCGTAGAGCATGTGACCCTGCTGGAGTTTGCTCCAGAGATGAAGGCCGACCAGGTGTTGCAGGATAAAGTCCGCAGCCTGAAGAATGTCGACATCATTCTTAATGCGCAGACCACGGAAGTGAAAGGCGATGGCAGCAAAGTCACCGGCCTGCAATATCGTGACCGGGTGAGCGGTGATGAGCATCATGTCGCGCTGGCGGGGATCTTCGTCCAGATTGGCCTGCTGCCTAACACCACCTGGCTGGAAGGCGCCGTTGAGCGCAACCGCATGGGTGAGATCATCATCGATGCGAAGTGCGAAACCAATGTCAAAGGCGTATTCGCCGCTGGCGACTGCACCACCGTGCCGTACAAGCAGATTATTATCGCGGCAGGGGAAGGGGCAAAAGCGTCGCTGAGCGCCTTCGACTACCTGATCCGTACGAAAACCGCATAACAAGTCAGACAATAGACCTGCATAACAAAGAGGCTACCCTGGGGTAGCCTCTTTTTTTCTATTTCGTCATATTTACCTGACGACCATCACCGGGATATGGGCATGGCGGATCACGCTTGAGGCATTGGATCCGAGCAGGTGGGTACTGATGGACGGGTTGCGCGAGCCAATCACCACGACATCGGCGTTAATTTCGCTGGCCAGCTCGTTGACCATATCGCGCACGCTGCCGAAACGGACATGCAGCTTGATACGTGAGGGGTCAATGCTGAAATGGCTGACCATCGTCTGCAGACGAGTTTCCGCCTCATGCTGCAGGTGTTCTTCAAACCGCCGCAGATCGGCGGTAAAGCGGCTCATGGTGAAGCTCGCAGAGCCGGGTAATACGTGGAGCAGATGGATCACCCCGTCCTGCTGGGCCAGAAACTCCGCATGCCGGACGGCTTTATCGCTCAGCGCCATCTCAAAGACATCAACGGGCATAATGATAGTCTTATACATATGCAATCCTCCTTGTTCATTTGCGTCTATATCAACATATTATATGCGGATATAGTGTCATTCAGGTCGCAAAACTGTCAGTCAGGCAGGTGCAAAGCGTAAAAAAAGGTTAGCGAGGAAGGAACAGCAGAAAGAGGATGTATGGACATCCTCTGAATAAAGCGCGAAACGCCTCAGGCAGCAGGGATTAGCGGTGGAATTCGCCAGCGGCTTCCGGCTGGTACAAGAGCTCCAGCACTTCCAGGTGTGTCGATGCACCGCCCGGCAGCTCCCAGTGAATGGTGCTGCCGACTTTCAGACCCAGCAGCGCGGCGCCCACCGGCGCGAGGACGGAGAGCTGGCTGGCGCTGTCAGTCACCTGAGACGGAAACACCAGCGTCCGCACGCGCTCTTCGCCGCTGGTTAAATCGCGGAATTTTACCTTACTGTTCATGGTGACGACGTCATGCGGCATCGCTTCCGGCGCCAGCATTTGCGCGCGGTCGAGCTCGTCATTCAGGGCATCGGCAACCGGTAAGTTGGCGAAAGCCGGCTGCTCCAGCAGCCTGTCGATACGTTCGGCATCCAGTTCGTTAATGATGATTGCGGGTCTGGTCATTGCATACTCCATGTTATCCAGGAACCTGTCCGTAAAAGAAAACCCTCGCCGAAAAGGGCAAGGGTTAAGGTCCTACCATCATACTGAGAGTTGCCGGTAGTTTGAAGTGATGAAACGCACATTCAGCGTGCAACGCCCCCCGGCGGGCGGCGTTTTCTGCTCAGCACGTCGCTTTGCGCTACTGACCGACCTTGTCCAGGATAAACTGGGTTCCACAGTTGCCCGGATGGGGTTGCGGCAGAAAGGCGGACGTGGCCAGCGGGGCGTTGATGGTGGCGGCGTTGAGGGAGATTTGCATCTCGGTCAGATAGGCCGGATTACCGTTACAGGTTAATTTAAACGCCTTCACGCTTTGCGGACCCCAGGCGCGGGCCACCGCGGCATCGAAGTCGGCGCGGCTGACGGTTTGACCATAATGCTTCGCGAGGAAATCGCCTACCGGGCTATGCTTAATTTCCCCATTCAGGCGCACCATGGTGCCAAAATAGCTATCGGGATCAAAGCCGAAGCAGACGCCATGTTTGGCGTATTCGTAGCGCTCCAGGCAGGAGGTGCCGCCCGAGCCCGGCATCACGTTATTGAGCTTATTGGCCATCTCCAGCGACAGCCCGGTTTCCGCCGCCTGGCATTTGCGGTTCGCTTTCACTTCCGGCATGTTGGGCACCGGGCGCGTGGCGCAGCCGTAGCGCATCCAGCGTCGTTCATCCACCCCGCGCGCGGCAATCGACTTTGGCAGCCCGGGCCACAGGCCGTGCACGGTCAGAAAGTCGGCTTTGTTCGCGGTGTCCTGCTGCAGGCGACACTCTTCCGGTTCGCTACGGTTGCGGTCAAGCATGCTCTGACAGAATCCGGTTTGCCAGGAGAGGGCAAGAACGTAGCGGTCAAAATCAGCGTATCGCGTCGCGGTGAGCGGTTCAGCGCCGGCCTGAGTGGCGGTGAGCACAAGGGCAAGCGCGGCGAAATCCTTCCTGAACATGTTTATTCCTGATTGTGGATGGCAAAAGATAACGGGGAGTTATTAAAGCATAAAAAAGGCGCCCGCTGGCGCCTTTTCGCGTGGTTAGACCATTAGTGGACTGCGCTGCCGGGCACCAGAATCTCAGTGGCGATAATCACCACCAGCAGGCCAACCATCACCGGCACGGAGGTACGTTTGACCACTTCGAACGGCGAAATTTTTGCCATCCCGGCAACGGCGACCACCACCCCGGAGACCGGCGATATCGTGCGGCCGAGGTTAGAGGCCTGCAGCATCGGAATCGACAGATAAGCCGGATTGATGCCGGAAGAGTGCGCCAGCTTGGGGATCATCTCAACAAAAGCGTAGAACGGGGCATTACCGGAGCCGGTGGTCATTGCCGCCAGCATGGTCAGGATCACCAGCACCAGCATCAGAATAATACTGGCCGAGCCGAAGGAGGTGGCGATGGAGATCAGCCCATTGATAAAGCCGATGGTGCTTAGCCCCTGGGCGAAGACGCCGGCGGCGACCAGCAGCATCACTACGCCGGCGAAGGCGTCAGCCATCCCGCGGTAGGCGACTTCCAGCCCGCTGAAGACGTTTTTGGTGTTAAACCCGCGCAGGAACTCAAGGATCGCCGCCAGCAGCATGCAGCCGACGAGGATGGTGATAATGTGCAGTTCCGGTCCCCATTTACCATCAAAGATCAGCACGCCGATGATCGGGGTAAACGGCAGAATGGCGTACAGCGCCGGGGCGGTGGTGGTGATGTCGTTGACATCCAGCATTTCGTGGGAAATGTTCTCTTTTTTATCCAGGTAACGCTGCCAGAAGAAATGGGCGATTGCCATGCAGATAATGGCCGCGATGGAGATGGGCAGCGTGGTCTTGAAGGCAAAGTCGATCAGCGGCATTTCTGCGGCTTTAGCCGCCAGTACAACATCGCCAGAGGTAGGCGAGAGGATAATGGCCGCCGGTGAAGCGCAGATGGCTGCCGCCGCCCCGCGACTGATACCGACGTTCACCATCACCGGGAACAGCGTCGCCATCAGCAGCACGCCAAGGCCGGTCGCAGAGGAGACCGCCAGCGACATCAGGCAGGCGACAAAGTAGGCGGCAATCATCAGCAGATAGGGCGAATTAATATAGCGCAGCGGCTTTGATGCTAATTTCACCACCATATCATTGGCGCCAATATGGGTCATGTAGGTGGCGAAGCCGCACAGCATCATAATCATCATACCCAGATCGCCACCGCGGCTCATGAGTAGAATCTTAATGTATTCAATAATATCGGTGGCAGAATAACCGGTGCTGTCGGTATTGCCCGGCAAGACTTTATGCCCCAGCAGGGCGCTGACGATCAATAAGATTAAGCCCCCGACGAACAGCACCCCGGTGGCCGAGTAGCCCTTAATGATATAGCGGGCGACGCCCACAATGACCACAATCCCGATCAGGATCTCAACAAACGTCAGCATTTATTACCCCTAAGCCCAAAGAATATGTAGATAAAAAGCGTCATGCCAAATTTTAATGTGCGAATGTGCCGAAAAAACGGACAAAACTCGCTGATGCAAATCAATAAAGCGATAAGAACTACGCGTCACCCGTCTCGCCTGGATATAATCACCAGATGGATAGTTAAAAGGTTCTGATGGTCACCGGGCAAAAATCAGGAGTTTGCCTTATTTCGTTCAACCTGTATTGAGACTATCTTTGCTATTTTAGGCGGCTTTTAAATGAAAGTGGTAATGGAAAAGTGTTGATGTTACGTCGTTTTTCTCTGTTTTCTCTTGGTTTTTTTGGATGGTTGTTGGTATCCGTAAACGCCAGCGCGTCGTTTTCATCGACCCTCAGCGAAGGTTACCAGACCTTAAGTAATAACGTCGCGCAGACCTGGAATGAGCCGGAGCACTATGACTTGTACGTTCCAGCCATTACCTGGCACGCGCGGTTTGCCTATGATAAGGAAAAGACGGATAAGTATAACGAACGCCCCTGGGGCGCGGGTTTTGGCGTCTCGCGCTGGGATGAGAAAGGAAACTGGCACGGTCTGTACCTGATGGCGTTTAAAGATTCTTTCAATAAATGGGAGCCTATCGGCGGCTACGGCTGGGAGAAAACCTGGCGCCCGCTGACCGACCAGAACTTCCACCTTGGACTCGGCTATACCCTTGGCGTGACGGCGCGCGATAACTGGGACTACATCCCCATTCCGGTGATCTTACCATTGGCGTCAATAGGTTACGGTCCGGCGACTTTCCAGATGACCTATATTCCCGGCACCTACAATAACGGTAACGTTTACTTCGCCTGGGCTCGTATACAGTTTTAATTCGCTAAGTCTTAGCAATAAATGAGATAAGCGGTGTGTCTTGTGGAAAAACAAGGACTAAAGCGTTACCCACTAAAAAAGATAGCGACTTTTATCACTTTTTAGCAAAGTTGCACTGGACAAAAGGTACCACAATTGGTGTACTGATACTCGACACAGCATTAGTGTCGATTTTTCATATAAAGGTAATTTTGATGTCTAAGATTAAAGGTAACGTTAAGTGGTTTAATGAGTCCAAAGGATTCGGTTTCATTACTCCGGAAGATGGCAGCAAAGATGTATTCGTACACTTCTCTGCAATCCAGTCCAACGGTTTCAAAACTCTGGCTGAAGGTCAGCGTGTAGAGTTCGAAATCACTAACGGTGCCAAAGGCCCTTCTGCTGCAAACGTAATGGCTATCTAACCAACACGTCAGTAGAATATAAAAACCCGCTTAACGCGGGTTTTTTTTTGCCTGTTTTTCAGATCGTTAACGGCTGGCGGCCTGCGAGAAAAGCCAGAAGGCGACGGCCGTCATGGCAAACGAACCCAGCAAATTCACCATCACGTTGAGGAGTGCCCAGCTCACCCGCCCCTGCTGCAGGAGAAAGACCACTTCCGCCGAGAAGGTGGAGAAGGTGGTCAACCCGCCGCAGAACCCTGTGGTGATCAGGAGCTTCCACATCGGGTCAATATCCGTCAGACGGTTAAACCACGCCAGCCCGGCACCAATCACAAAGGCGCCTACCAGGTTGGCCGTCAATGTCCCAATCGGGATAGCATGATGCACAGGGTTGAGCTTCATGCCGAGCCACCAGCGCAATACGCTGCCGGTGCCACCGCCAATAAAAACGGCGCAAAGAAGTTGAAACACGGTTGTTTCCTGCTATTTGATATAAGAGAACCTCAAGTGTAGCGCGCGACGGGCGCGATTGGCTATTCATAACCTGACCGGAGAAAAACATGCGGGTAGCGGCAGGACAATTTGCCGTCACGCCAGTATGGCGGACGAATGCGCAGACCTGTGTGACGATGATGCAACAGGCTGCGCGTGAAGGGGCGGCGCTGCTGGTGCTGCCAGAGGCGTTACTGGCGCGAGATGACAACGACCCGGATATGTCAGTGAAATCGGCTCAGCCGCTGGATGGGGCGTTTTTGCAGCTGCTGCTGGCTGAGAGCGGGCGTAACCGTTTGACCACGGTCCTGACGCTGCATGTGCCGTCGGCAGAAGGCCGTGCGACCAATACGCTGGTGGTCTTGCGGGATGGCGAAGTAATAGCCCATTATCACAAACTGCATTTATACGACGCCTTCGCAATGCAGGAGTCGCGGCGGGTGGATCCAGGCCAGCAGATCCCGCCGGTAATTGAAGTGGCGGGGTTACGCGTTGGCCTGATGACCTGCTACGATCTTCGCTTTCCGGAACTGGCCCTATCGCTGGCGCTGAACGGAGCTGAGCTGCTGGTACTGCCCACCGCATGGGTGAGAGGGCCACAGAAAGAGCACCACTGGGCGACGCTGTTGGCGGCGCGCGCGCTCGATACGACCTGCTATATCGTGGCGGCAGGCGAATGCGGGACGCGGAATATTGGTCAGAGCCGCATTGTAGACCCGCTGGGAACGACGCTGGCGGGGGCCGGGAGCGAACCGCAGCTGATCTTTGCCGATGTCTCCGCAGAGCACCTTGCGCGGGTTCGCAAGCGTTTGCCGGTACTGCAGAACCGACGATTTGCGCCACCGCAATTATTGTGATGTTTTTTTAAACAGGGCTTGATTCACCTTGTTACAGATTGCTATTGTGTCCGCGCGTCAAATACCCGTATTGTTTATCCTAATAATTCGCTGTGCACGTCAGGACGGACACCCCTGCGCTAACTCCTTCAGGGGGAAGGCTCTGGGCCGAATCACGCAGCCCACGCACAGGTGGATTACAATATGACGGATAAATGCGTGTATGATGGCGTATTCGCAGCTTGTATAGAGAAGAAGGTTAGCTATGGGTGAGATTAGTATTACCAAACTGCTGGTAGTCGCAGCACTGATTATCTTAGTGTTTGGTACCAAGAAATTACGTACGCTGGGCGGCGACCTGGGTTCGGCTATCAAGGGCTTTAAAAAGGCCATGAACGAGGATGACGATAGCGCGAAGAAAGCCACCGTGGAAGAAGAAGCGCCGGCGCAGAAGATCTCTCATAAAGAGTAATTGATCCGATGCGTCCCCCCGGAGGGATGTTGGCGGAACGGCGAAGAGGCCGCGACGAATATCGTTGCGGCCTTTGTCGTTTTTGGCGATGCCGCGCAGAAAAGATGCAACGAACTGTTACGAAAACGCGAAGCAGAGGAAGCAGAGGAAGCGGAGAGGGGCCGCTGCGGCGAAAAGGCGCGCAGCGGCAGAAGCGGCAGTTACTTCACTTCCATTCCTTTAGCCTGCAGGTCGGCATGATAGGAAGAGCGAACGAAGGGACCGCAGGCGGCGTGGGTGAAGCCCATCGCCATCGCTTCCGCTTTCATCTCTTCGAACTCTTCCGGGCTGACGTAGCGCTGTACTGGCAGGTGGTGACGGCTCGGCTGCAGATACTGGCCTAACGTCAGCATGGTGACGCCATGGCGACGCAGGTCGCGCATCACTTCAATGATCTCGTCGTTGGTTTCGCCCAGACCGACCATCAGGCCAGATTTCGTCGGGATCTCCGGATGCGCTTCTTTAAAACGCTCCAGCAGCTTCAGCGACCAGTTGTAATCCGCGCCCGGACGCACCTGACGATAGAGACGAGGTACGTTTTCGAGGTTATGGTTGAAGACATCCGGCGGGGTTACCGTCAGAATATCAAGCGCGCGATCCATGCGGCCGCGGAAATCCGGAACCAGCGTTTCGATCTTAATCGACGGGTTTTTCTCGCGAATGGCGCTGATGCAGTCGGCAAAATGCTGTGCGCCGCCATCACGCAGGTCGTCACGGTCCACTGAAGTGACCACGACGTAGCGCAGACCCATATCAGCGATGGTTTGCGCCAGCTTCTGTGGTTCGTTCGCATCTGGTGCAACCGGGCGCCCGTGCGCGACATCGCAGAACGGGCAGCGACGAGTACAGATCGCGCCGAGGATCATAAAGGTCGCGGTACCGTGGTTGAAGCATTCTGCAAGGTTCGGGCAGGAGGCTTCTTCACACACGGAGTGCAGGCCGTTCTTACGCATCGCTGCTTTGATACCCTGGATACGGGACGAATCTGCCGGAAGTTTGATTTTCATCCATTCCGGTTTTCTGAGCAGAGCTTCACGCTCAGTTGCCACGTTTTTCACCGGGATAAGGGCCATTTTATCGGCGTCGCGGTACTTAACACCGCGTTCCATCACAATGGGTTTACTCATAGCGTGCGTGTTCCAGTTGCGAGTCACGAAGGAAAGCGAATTAATTCAATGAAATGTTGCAATTATCAACTATTTTTGAATCAAGAGCAGGCAGTATACCATTGAAAAGGGGCAGAAAGCAGCCTGCCTGCCTCGCAAATTGTAAAATAGTTGTTGTTTTATCCTTTTCCTTTCCGTGCGCTACGCCTTAAACGCCTGGATTACCGTCTCGATAATTTCTTTCAGCAATGGCTCCTTCCCGCTTTGCTTATTGTAGTGCAGCGCAACATTAATTTTTTCGTCCTGCAGGGAGTGAAAATCCAGGGTTTGCAGTGGCCAGAGCCGGGATACCATGGCGAACAGGCGCTCGGTGGTCAGCCCCAGCATGTCGCTCTCGGCGATCATGGCTGCCTGGGTCAGCAGGTTAAAGGTGCTGAATCCGCAGCGTCGTTCGCCCATCTCTTCCTGCAGGCGGCGGTGAAGGGTGGGGTAGCGCTGGCCTTCCGGAAGCAGCAGCGCAAATTCATACTGAGCGAGATGGGCTTCATCCTGTGGGCCGTGCAGCGCAGGGTGCTCAGCACGGCAGTACATCCGTACCCGATCCTGGTACAGCACATGATGGCTTATCGCCTGGCCGCTGTGCAGATGAGTGTCAATTAACAGATCCACCTGGCGCTGGTCGAGCTGCCGCGCGGCGTCGGTGATGGCGATGTTGTGCAACAGGATCTGCGGAAAGGCCGGTTTTAGCGCACTGGCCACGATGGGTATCAGTAGCGCCCCCATGCCTGGCGTGGTGGCGATAGTGATCACCCGCTGCTGGTGGGGGCTACCAGCGATATCCAGCGCACTGAGGAAAGCCTCCATACCCCGGCTGATGTACTGATGAAGATGGGTAGCATACGCGGTGGGCATCACACCTTGCCCCTTGCGGATAAACAGCGGGTCAGGAAAAAGCGCCCGCAGTTTGTTAATCGACTGGCTAATAGCCGATGGCGTGATATTCAGTATCTTAGCGGCGTTGACGATGCCTTTATGGACGTAAACGGCTTCGAAGATGGTTAACAGGTTGAGGTCAATATTGCGCAGGATGCGAAACATCTGGCGGTCATAACGTTCATCCTGTCGTTCAGGGGATTCTGACGGAGACGTATTCTCTGGCACGCGATGAGTCCGGTTGGGAATGATAGGGCAAGTATAGCGGCCCACCGCCTCCCGTACGTGACAATTGATTGCAAAAATAATGTGTTAATCGTTTAGCGCCCCGCTGCCTGCGGGGCGCTGATCTACCGTTTACTGCTGGGGGAGATATTCGTGCGGGGGATGGTTCAGCAGCGCCAGCAGATTGGCGACCAGCCGCGGGGCGACCGTCTCTGGCGTCACCTCTGGCTGCCACTGGCGCATTTGCGTCATCTCCATGCCGGCATAGCCGCAGGGATTGATGCGCAGAAATGGCGCGAGATCCATCGCGATATTGAGCGCCAGACCGTGGAAAGAGCACCCTTTGCGGATCCGCAGTCCCAGTGAGCAGATTTTGCGATCGCCGACGTAGACCCCTGGGGCATCGGCGCGGGGATGCGATTCGATGCCATACTCGGCCAGGGTATTAACGACCGTTTGCTCCAGCAGCGTCACCAGCTCGCGCACACCCAGCTTGCGGCGTTTAAGGTTCAACAGAACATACATTACCTGCTGTCCTGGACCGTGATAGGTCACCTGGCCGCCGCGATCGCTCTGGATCACCGGAATATCGCCGGGCACCAGCACGTGTTCCGCTTTGCCTGCCTGGCCCTGAGTGAAGACCGGGTGATGTTCCACCAGCCAGATCTCGTCGAGGGTGTCTTCATCGCGGGCGTCGGTGAATTCATGCATCGCCTGCGAGATGGGTTCGTATGGTTGCAGGCCAAGCTGCCGGATAAGAATTTTATTGTGCTGCAAAACAACATCTCCGCCGGGAAGAGAGGACTCAGGGCGGGGAGTATATCACAGCAGGGCGGAAGGGGATGAAAGGACCCGGCACGGCGGCCGGGTTGGGGAAAAGGTTACAGCACCATCCGTACGATATCGATATTGCCTAACTCTTCGTACAGCGTTTCCACTTGCTCAATGTGGGTGGCGTTGATGGTGATGGAAACCGAGTGGTAGTTACCTTTGCTGCTCGGTTTTACTGACGGCGAGTAATCACCAGGCGCATGGCGCTGTACCACTTCCACCACCTGATCAACCAGCTCCGGCAACGCCTGTCCCATTACTTTGTAAGTAAAGGGGGTAGGGAATTCCAGCAGTTCGTTAAGTTTGGTTTTCATGTCAGCTCCGGTGTTACGACAAAATAATAACTCCCACCAAGGGCGGGAGTTATCAGGTTACTTGGATAAATAGTATATGGGGATGGAAATCACACTTTCAAGTGTTCGATTTTTAACCAAACCAGTGGTGGAACATTAACTTAATGTAATCAATAATTTTGCCAAAGAAATTCCCTTCCGGGATTTCCTGCAGCACCACCAGCGGGCGCTGATCGATAGTTTTACCATCCAACTGGAAGTTGATGGTGCCGACCACCTGGTTTTTCTGCAGCGGGGCGTGCAGTTCAGTGTTATTCAGCACATAGCTGGCTTTCAGATCTTTCATCCGGCCACGCGGGATGGTCAGGTAGACATCTTTATCCACCCCCAGCGAGGCGCGATCGCTGTCACCGAACCAGGCCGGTTCGGAAGCAAACTCTTTGCCGGCTTTGATCGGGTTGACGGTTTCAAAGAAGCGGAAGCCCCAGGTCAGCAGTTTTTTGCTTTCCGACTCACGACCTTTGAAAGTACGTCCGCCCATCACCGCCGAGATAAGACGCATCTGGCCTTCGGTGGCAGAGGCGACGAGGTTGTAGCCCGCTTTGTCGGTATGACCCGTTTTGATGCCGTCGACGTTCAGGCTGTTATCCCACAGCAGGCCGTTACGGTTCAGCTGGCGGATGCCGTTGAAAGTGAACTCTTTCTCACGATAGATAGAGTACTCGTTCGGCACATCGCGGATCAGCGCCTGGCCAATCAGCGCCATGTCGCGCGCGGAACTGTACTGTCCGTCAGCATCGAGGCCGTGAACGGTCTGGAAATGGGTGTTTTTCAGGCCCAGGGCGTTAACATAGTTGTTCATCAGGCTGACGAAGGCGTCCTGGCTACCGGCAACATAGTCGGCCATGGCCACGCAGGCATCGTTACCCGACTGCAGGTTGATACCCCGGATCAGCTGCGAAACCGGAACCTGCATCCCCGGCTTGAGGAACATCAGAGAAGAGCCTTTGAAAACCGGGTTGCCGGTGGCCCAGGCATCGTTGCCGACAGTGACCAGATCGGACTCTTTGAATTTACCCGCTTTCATCGCCTGACCGATGACATAGCTGGTCATCATTTTGGTCAGACTGGCCGGGTCGCGACGGGAGTCGGCGTTATTTTCCGCCAGCACTTTGCCGGAGTTGTAATCAATAAGCACCCAGGATTCGGCGTCAATCTGCGGGGCGCCTGGGATCATCGTTTTGATATTCAGGTCATCGGCGCGGGCAGCGGAGGAGAGCGCTGCAACGGAGAGCGCCGTGATGAGTAAACGAGCGGTGAAAGAGGTCTTCATGGTCAGAACAACGGCATCCGTGATGGAGTTAAAAAAAGTGCCTTACTATAGCAAATGCTCTGCGGGCCAGCATCCGACATTGCGCATGAGTTTGTTAATGACTTTTACATGCGCAAGGTGAACGGGCTGCCCGCGGCGTTTAGTTGGCGCGAGTAATAAAGGACTGCAGCTGCGCTTCGCTTTGCAGGCGCTGCTGAACGGCGCTGGCCTGCGCCTTATCAGCAAACGGGCCCAGCTGAATACGCCATACCGCGCCGTTTTGCGTGACCCGGCCTGGCACCGAGAACTGCTGGCTCAGGCGCTGCTGATACTGCTGCGCCCGCGCCTGGTCGCTCACTGCGCCAACCTGGACGACAAAATTACCGCTGGCGCTGGAGGTGGCGGTAGAGGAGGCGGCAACGGCGCTGGCGGTCGCGGCAGTGGCCGCTGTCGCCGCTACGCTACCCTGGATGGAGCCTGGCGCGGTGACGGGAGCCGTTTGCGTCGCGACGGCAGCAGCAGGGGCCGCAGTGGCGGCGGTCGTGGCTGCCGGCTCGCTACTCTCCAGCACGCCGCTGTTCAGCGGCGTCGGGGCGCCGAGGAAACCGCCGCTGTTCACCGGCGCGCCGACGCTGTCTTCCGGCTTCAGCGTGCTGTTGCTGATCGGGCGAACGTCGGCAGGCGCAGGCTGGTTCATACCTGTGGCGTCACCGCCGTCCAGATTCGGTCGGGCGGGCAGGGCGTACGTCTGTTTGGCGACGGTGGTGCAGGCCATTCCCGGACCGGAAAGCGAACCGTCAGGCGCAACGATGATGGGGTCGATACGCACCTTGGTGTTGTTCGAGGTGTTCAGACGGTCAGCAGACGCACGGGAGAGCGAGATAACGCGATCGTTACCATACGGGCCGCGATCGTTAATCCGCACGACGATCATGCGGCCGTTAGCGAGGTTGGTGATCCGCGCATAGCTCGGGATTGGCAGCGTGGGGTGCGCCGCGGTCAACTGGGTCGGATCGAAGGTTTCGCCGCTGGCGGTCAGGTTACTGTTAGGTTCCGCGTCATAGATCGCCGCAAAACCAGCCTGCGTAAAGTTGGCCGGATCCTGAACGATTTTATAGCTTTTACCGTCGCGCTCATAATCCTGATTCGCCGTGGCGTTCGGCGTTTCATACTGCGGATCGGCGCCGCTGATCTCAACCGTCGGGCCATTACAGACGGCCGGCTGTGGAGTACTGACCGTTTTTTGTTGCACGTCATCACTCGAACATGCCGCCAGCAGCCCCGCTGCTATGCAGATCCCCAGCCATTGCTTACGCATTGCAAACCCCTTTAAACGCTTTTCGACAACATTTTTCTGTGGGTATGGATCGACATCACGATACCAAACCCGGCCATCAATACGATCAGGGCGGAGCCCCCGTAGCTCACCAGCGGCAACGGTACGCCCACCACCGGTAAAATACCACTCACCATACCAATATTTACGAAGACATAAACGAATAAAATCAACATTAAACCACCGGCCATGACCCGGCCAAAGGTGGTTTGCGCCTGGGCGGCGATCCACAGCCCGCGCATGATCAGCAGAATATAGAGCGCCAGCAGGATCAGCACACCAATCAGCCCCAGCTCTTCGGCCAGCACGGCGAAGATAAAGTCGGTGTGGCGTTCCGGCAGGAACTCGAGCTGCGACTGCGTGCCGTGCAGCCAGCCTTTGCCGCGCAGACCGCCGGAGCCAATGGCAATTTTAGACTGAATAATGTGATAGCCGGCGCCCAGCGGGTCGGTTTCCGGGTCGAGGAGCATCATCACGCGCTGGCGCTGATAGTCATGCATCAGGAAGAACCACAGGATCGGTATAAAGGCGGCGACCAGCACCACGGCGATCCCGATAAGACGCCAGCTTAGACCGGAAAGGAACAGCACAAACAGCCCGGAGAGAGCGATCAGAATCGAGGTGCCGAGGTCGGGCTGCGCTGCCACCAGCAGGGTCGGCAGGAAGATCAGCACCAGCGCAATCGCGGTGTTCTTCAGCGACGGCGGACAGACGTCGCGGTTAATAAAGCGCGCGACCATCAGCGGCACGGCGATTTTCGCTATCTCCGACGGCTGAAAGCGGACGATACCGAGATCCAGCCAGCGCTGCGCCCCTTTGGAGATAGCGCCGAAAGCATCAACGGCCACCAGCAGAATAATACAGAAAATATAAAGATAGGGCGCCCAGCCTTCATAGACCCGCGGTGGGATCTGCGCCATGACGATCATGATCACCACGCCCATGGCGATCTGGCCGATTTTACGTTCCATCATGCCGACGTCCTGACCGCTGGCGCTCCAGATAACCAGCGCGCTGTAGGTCAGTAGCGCCAGCAGGATCAGCAGCATGGTGGGGTCAAGATGGATTTTATCCCACAGCGATTTTTTGTTCGGATTGTCCGTCATTATTGATCCTCCCCTGCGGTGACCGCCGGGTTTTCGCTTGGCAGCGTGGTGTTGTTATCGCCCAGCATAATGTGATCAAGGATTTGTCGCATAATGGTGCCGACCGCCGGGCCGGCGCCGCCGTTTTCCAGGATCATCGCCACGGCAACCTGAGGGTTGTTATAAGGCGCAAACGCCGTCATCAGTTTATGGTCGCGCAGACGTTCAGAGATGCGGTGCGCGTTATAGGTTTCGTTGGCCTTCAGGCCGAACACCTGGGCGGTACCGGACTTGGCCGCGATCTTATACGGCGCGCTGGCGAAATATTTGTGCGCGGTGCCGTTGCCGCGGTTGGCCACGCCGAACATGCCGTCTTTGGCGATTTCCCAGTAGCCGGAATGGATGTCGCCCACCGGCGGCTCATGCGGCTGAACCCACGGAACGGGCTTGCCGTCTTCCACGGTGCTTTGCAGCAGGTGCGGCACTTTCACCACCCCGTCGTTAATCAGGATCATCAGCGCCTTGTTCATCTGGATGGGGGTGGCAGTCCAGTACCCCTGACCGATGCCCACCGGAATGGTGTCCCCCTGGTACCAGGGTTTCTTGAAGCGCTTGAGCTTCCATTCGCGGGTTGGCATGTTGCCCGAGCGCTCTTCAGAAAGGTCGATACCGGTGTAGTGGCCGTAGCCAAACTTGCTCATCCACTCAGAGAGGCGATCGATGCCCATGTCATAGGCGACCTGATAGAAATAGGTATCCGCAGACTCCTCCAGCGCTTTGGTGACGTTCAGGTGGCCGTGGCCCCATTTTTTCCAGTCACGATAGCGTTTATCGGAGCCAGGCAGCTGCCACCAGCCTGGGTCGAACAGGCTGGTATTGCGGGTGATCACCCCGGCGCTCAGCGCCGAGACGGCGACGTACGGTTTTACCGTTGACGCCGGCGGGTAGACCCCCTGCGTCGCGCGGTTGACCAGCGGCGTGTTCGGATCGTTGAGCAGGCCGGAGTAATCTTTACTGGAGATGCCGTCGACGAACAGGTTCGGGTCATAGCTTGGCGTAGATACCAGCGCCAGAACGGCGCCGGTACGCGGATCGGTGACCACCACGGCGGCACGGCTACCGGCCAGCAGGGTTTCGATATACTGCTGCAGCTTGAGATCGAGAGTGAGGTAGATATCGCGTCCGGCCTGCGGCGGCACCTCTTTCAGTTGTCGAATGACGCGGCCGCGGTTGTTCACTTCAACCTCTTCGTAGCCGGTCTGACCGTGCAGGACATCCTCATAATAACGCTCAATACCCAGCTTACCGATGTCGTGGGTCGAGGCGTAGTTAGCCAGCTTGCCTTCTTTGTCGAGGCGGTCGACGTCTTTATCGTTAATTTTTGAGACGTAGCCAATGACGTGCGTCAGCGCCGAGTTATAGGGATAATAACGACGCTTGTAGCCTTTGACTTCCACGCCGGGAAAGCGGTACTGGTTGACGGCAAAGCGGGCAACCTGCACTTCACTGAGGTTGACCTTTACCGGAATCGAGGTAAAGCGATGGGAGCGTGCGCGCTCCTTTTTGAAGCCGGCGATATCATCGTCGGTTAAATCGACGACGTCACGCAGCGCATCCAGCGTCTGCTGCACGTTATCGACTTTCTCCGGCATCATCTCCAGCTGATAAATGGTGCGGTTAAGCGCCAGCGGGGTGCCGTTGCGATCGTAAATAATGCCGCGGCTCGGCGGGATCGGTACCAGCTTGATGCGGTTTTCGTTCGAACGCGTCTGATAGTCATTGAAGCGAACGATTTGCACATTGTACAGGTTGGCGACCAGAACGCCGGTAAGCAGCAAAATCCCCAAAAAAGCGACCAGCGCCCGGCGCACGAACAGCGAGGATTCAGCCGTATAGTCGCGGAAAGAATTCTGTAATTTCATTCGCTGCTTAGTCTACCCTGATCATCATTACTCACGGTGGTACGGGTGGTTGGTGGTAATGCTCCACGCCCGATACAGACTCTCGGCCACCAGTACGCGCACCAGCGGGTGAGGTAAGGTGAGGGTGGAGAGCGACCAACTCTGTTCCGCCGCTGCTTTACAGGCTGGAGAGAGGCCTTCCGGGCCGCCTACCAGCAAACTGACGTCGCGCCCGTCCTGTTTCCAGCGTTCCAGTTCGCGCGCCAGCTGCGGCGTATCCCATGGTTTTCCCGGAATATCCAGGGTCACGATACGGTTCTTACCGGCAGCGGCCAACATCATCTCGCCCTCTTTTTCGAGGATGCGCTTGATATCGGCGTTCTTGCCGCGTTTACCGGCGGGGATCTCCACCAGTTCAAACGGCATATCTTTGGGAAAACGGCGCAGATACTCGCTAAAGCCGGTCTGTACCCAGTCCGGCATTTTGGTGCCAACGGCCACCAGCTGCAACTTCACGCATTAACTCCAGAGTTTTTCCAGCTCGTACAGACGACGGCTCTCTTCCTGCATGACGTGAACCATCACGTCGCCGAGGTCGACGACGATCCAGTCGGCGGCGGCTTCCCCTTCAACGCCCAGCGGCAGCATGCCGGCGGCGCGGGATTCCTGAACCACGTGGTCGGCGATGGACATCACGTGACGGGTAGAGGTGCCGGTGCAGATAATCATGCAATCGGTGATGCTGGATTTGCCATGTACATCAATGGCGACGATGTCCTGACCTTTCAGGTCATCAATTTTGTCGATAACAAAATCCTGGAGTGCTTTACCCTGCAAGTGTTCCCCCTGGGTGCATGAAGATTGATAATGATAAAGAGCCTGACAGTATACCTGAACTGATGAAAAAGTCGGGTGAAATGTCTGTCGGCAGGCGTTCGTGGCGGGGTATCATCCCATCCCTCGCCGCGGATTGCATCGCCATTTTTGTAAAACAATTTCTGCAAACATGCTGTGGCGGATGCTGCCCGGCAGCGGAGAATAGCAGCCTGCTCTGGCCTGTCAATGGTCTGGCGGGAATTCTTCTTGCGGCTGCCAGACGGCCTGGCTATTTAATACGCGCAGGGTGGTGAAATCGTCGCGCATATCGAGGAGGCTCCAGGCGCCATGGGCAATCGGGAAATGCCACATCGCCGCCGCGGGCATCTGCAACAGCAGGGCCGTCAGCAGGCTCAGGACGCCCTGATGGCCGACAATCAGCAGGTGGTCAAGATGGCGGCAGTCGGCCAGCGTTGTGGTGAATTCGCTGACGCGGCGGGCAAAATTCTGAAAGCTTTCGCCATTGGTGGGGGCCGCGTGCTGCCAGTCAGCACACCACGCGGCATAGTTTTCCGCATCCTCTCGCTGAAGGTCGCGATGATGACGCATCTCCCAGTCGCCGAAAAACATTTCATTGAGCGCGGCATGGCACTCACGCGGGATATGGCGATCGCCAAGCAGCAGATCGGCCGTCCTCGCGGTTCTCGCCAGCTCGCTACAGATGACTTTGTCGAAAGGTACTGCCCGCAGCCGTTCGCCGAGCGCTCGCGCCTGGGCGACGCCGCGCGGCGTCAGAGGAGTGGGGGCGTGGCCGCTGTATAACCCGGCAACGTTGGCTTCGGTTTCGCCGTGGCGAACTAACCATAATTTCATGATGATGCTCAGACAGGCGGTGGAGACGTGGCGCTACGATAGCGCTTTTTTAGCATCAGGCCCAGTCCGGGGTCAGCAATAGAGTCCCTGCTCGCGGATGTAGTCCAGCACGGTGGCCGGCAGCATCTCGGCGCAGGATTCCCCGCGCTCGAGGCGCTGGCGGATAATCGTCGCCGAGATATCGAACCACGGCGTTTCCGCCAGGTAGATGGCCCCGGCGGGGCGGTTATGCAGGCGCTCTACGTCGTGGGTTAAGTGACGGTCCAGCCACTGCTGATCCGCGTCGTGCGCCATGGTCAGCGGGTAACCCGGACGGCGGCAGACGATCAGATGAACGTTATCAAGGATGGTTTCATAGCGGTGCCAGGTGGGGAAGGTGAGCAACGAATCCTGGCCGATGATAAACGCCAGCGGTTTTTCTGCCCCCTGCTCCTGCCGCCATGCCTGCAGCGTGTCTGCTGTCCAGGAGGGGGCGTCACGCTGCAACTCGCGTTCGTCGAGCGTGAACAGCGGTTTATCGGCAATCGCCAGCTTAAGCATATGCACGCGCTGGGCGCTGGTGGCTTCCGGCTGGGGACGGTGCGGCGGGACGTTGTTAGGCATGATGATGACCTTGCTCAGGCCAATCTGATTCGCCAGGATCTCGACCGGCTTGAGGTGACCATAATGCACCGGATCGAAGGTGCCGCCATAGATTGCCTGTAACTGAGTCATATCAACCATCAATAAAAACGTCCGCCAGGGCTTTGTGGCAGAGCAACAACGAAAGACTTTCCAGTTCGGGCCAGACGTCGTGCCCGTAATCCTGTTTAAAGGTCAGTTCCGCGCGGGTCAGGAGGGTCACCGCCTGGCGCAGCTGTTCCCCGCTCAGTCGGGCGAGGGCATCGCTGAGCAACTGACGGCGGTTTTGCCAGACCCGATGTTTATCAAACAGCGAGCGCAGCGTCGTGTGCGTCGACTGGCGTTTGAGCGTGACCAGCAGCAGCAGCTCCCGCTGTAGCGTACGCAGCAGGATCGCCGGCTCGCAGCCTTCAAGGCGGAGCTGTTGCAGAACATGTAGCACGCGCTTGCTTTTGCCTGCCAGTAGCGCATCGACCCAATGGTAAGGGGTAAAGTGGGCGGCATCGTTTACCGCCTGCTCAACCCGGGGCAGGGTCAGCTTACCGTCCGGCCAGAGCAGCGCCAGACGCTCCAGCGCCTGCGCCAGCGCCAGCAGATTACCTTCGTAACAGTAGCACAGCAGCTGACTGGCCGCGTCGTCGAGCTGCAGCTGATGCTGTTTGGCCCGGGCGGCCAGCCAGCGCGGCAGCTGCGCGTATTCCGGCGTCTGGCAACTGACCTGGACGGCCCGCTGCGCCAGGGCGGTAAGCCACGCGGCATTCTCCTGGGCTTTGGTCAGCTTATTCCCGCGAACTATCAGCAGCAGGTCGTCGTGCAGCAGGCCGATCAGGGTCGCCAGCTGTTCGTTGATCGCCGCGTTAGGGCCGTTTTCCGGCAGGATTAGCAGCAGCGTTTGCCGGCTGGAGAACAGACTCAACGCCTGGCTTAACGCGAAAATCGTCTGCCAGTCGGTACTGTTATCGATGGTGAAGGTGTGGTGCTCGGTAAAGCCCTGGGCGGCAGCGGCTTCGCGAATGGCGTCCTGGCTTTCCTGCAACAGCAGTGGATCGTTGCCAAGCAGCAGATAGGCCGCGCGCAGCCCTTCAGTGAGCTGCGCGCGGAGCTGTTCCGGGTACAACCGAATCATCATTGACCCAGAGTGGTGGAGACGCGGTTACCCGAGGAAGCCGGTGCCGTGCTGCCGGCGACCGGTTTCTCTTCCTGCTGGGTTGCTTCAACATCTGCAACCTGCACGCTCGGCAGCTTACGAATCAGCTGTTCCGCCGCTTTGTCGTACATTTCCTGGATAATCATATCCTGCTCGGCGTCTTTCGCTAACGCCGCCTGCGGGTTATCGAAGAACGAACGATAGACCTTGGTGGTAATCGGATAGATATCGTGACCCGGGATCAGGACGCTGGCATGAACGGTCATGACCATCTGATATTCCGCGGTACGACCATCCTGGAACACCGAGGCGGTATCTTTCTGAATCGACGAACCATCGAGGCGCAGAGAAGGAACATCTTTACGCAGCGTGCTGGCGTCGATCAGGTCCACGCCATTAAGACGCAGCTGATTACGTACCGCGCGACTTAACGGTCCGTTCGGATCGCTCGACTGAAGAATCATGGTTTTCATGGTGGTGGGCACCTTCGTAGTGCTACGCAGATGCCAGCCACAGCCGGCGGTGACAAGCACCGCCAGGGATAACAACATTGTTACCAGATATCGCACGCTTCCTCCCGCGCTTAGCCAACGACCAGATTGAGCAGTTTACCCGGAACGTAAATCACTTTACGCACGGTTTTACCGTCGAGATATTTCGCGACCAGATGCTCCTGGCCGGCGCGCTCGCGGACCTGCTCTTCAGTTGCATCTACCGCAACGGTAATTTTACCACGAACTTTGCCATTGACCTGGACGACGACGAGGGTGCTGTCTTCCACCATCGCGCTTTCATCCGCCACCGGCCACGGCGCGTTGTCGATATCGCCTTCGCCGTTCAGCTCGCGCCACAGGGTGAAGCTGGCGTGCGGGGTGAACGGGTTCAGCATACGCACCACCGCCAGCAGCGCTTCCTGCATCAGGGCACGATCCTGTTCGTCTTCCTGCGGCGCTTTCGCCAGCTTGTTCATCAGCTCCATGATCGCCGCGATGGCGGTGTTGAAGGTCTGACGACGGCCGATGTCATCGGTCACTTTGGCGATCGTTTTGTGAATATCGCGACGCAGCGCTTTCTGATCTTCACTCAGCGCCGCCACGTTCAGTGCCGCAACGTCCCCTTTGGTGGTGTGCTCGTAGACCAGTTTCCAGACGCGTTTCAGGAAGCGGTTAGCCCCTTCAACGCCAGATTCCTGCCACTCGAGGGTCATATCCGCCGGGGACGCAAACATCATGAACAGACGCACGGTATCCGCGCCATAACGCTCAACCATCACCTGCGGGTCGATGCCGTTGTTTTTCGACTTGGACATCTTGCTCATGCCGGTGTACACCAGCTCATGGCCTGCCGCGTCTTTCGCTTTCACGATGCGGCCTTTTTCGTCGCGCTCAACGATGGCGTCAACCGGGGAAACCCAGTTACGTTCGCCGTTTTCGCCTACATAGTAGAAGGCGTCAGCCAGCACCATACCCTGGCACAGCAGCTGCTTCGCCGGCTCATCGGAGTTGACCATGCCCGCGTCGCGCATCAGCTTGTGGAAGAAGCGGAAGTAGAGCAGGTGCATGATGGCGTGTTCGATACCGCCGATGTAGATATCTACCGGCAGCCAGTAGTTGGCCGCTTTCGAATCCAGCATCCCTTCCTGATACTGCGGGCAGGTGTAGCGCGCATAGTACCAGGAGGATTCCATAAAGGTGTCAAAGGTGTCGGTTTCACGCAGCGCCGGCTGACCGTTAACGGTGGTCTTCGCCCATTCAGGATCGGCTTTGATCGGGCTGGTGATGCCGTCCATGACCACATCTTCCGGCAGGATCACCGGCAGTTGATCTTCCGGGGTCGGCAGCACGGTGCCATCTTCCAGGGTCACCATAGGGATCGGCGCACCCCAGTAGCGTTGACGGGACACACCCCAGTCACGCAGACGGTAGTTAATTTTACGCTCGCCTACGCCCATGGCTGCCAGTTTGTCGGCAATGGCGTTGAAGCCGGCTTCATAATCGAGGCCGCTGAACTCGCCGGAGTTAAACAGGACGCCTTTCTCGGTCAGCGCCTGCGCGGAGAGATCCGGCTCGCTGCCGTCAGCGGCGAGGATAACCGGCTTGATGTTCAGACCGTACTTGCTGGCGAACTCATAGTCACGCTGGTCGTGACCCGGAACGGCCATGACCGCGCCGGTGCCGTATTCCATCAGCACGAAGTTTGCCGCCCAGACGGGAATTTCTTCGCCGGTCAGCGGGTGAATGGCTTTAAAGCCGGTATCGACGCCTTTTTTCTCCATCGTCGCCATGTCGGCTTCGGCCACTTTGGTATTACGGCATTCGTCGATAAAGGCAGCCAGCGCCGGATTGTTCGCTGCAGCCTGCTGCGCCAGCGGGTGACCCGCCGCGACGGCCAGGTAGGTGCAGCCCATGAAGGTGTCCGGACGGGTGGTGTAGACGGTCAGCTTATCGGCGTAGTTGTTGACGTCAAAGGAGATTTCCACCCCTTCGGAACGGCCGATCCAGTTGCGCTGCATGGTCTTCACGGTGTCTGGCCAGTGATCCAGTTTATCCAGATCGTTCAGCAGTTCATCGGCGTAGGCGGTGATTTTAATAAACCACTGCGGGATCTCTTTACGCTCGACTTTGGTATCGCAGCGCCAGCAGCAGCCGTCGATAACCTGTTCGTTGGCCAGTACGGTCTGGTCGTTCGGACACCAGTTCACCGCGGAGGTTTTCTTGTATACCAGCCCTTTTTTGTACAGCTCGGTGAAGAATTTCTGCTCCCAGCGGTAGTATTCCGGGGTGCAGGTCGCCAGCTCGCGGCTCCAGTCATAGCCAAAACCCAGCATTTTGAGCTGGTTTTTCATGTAGGCGATGTTGTCGTAGGTCCACGGCGCTGGCGCGGTGTTGTTTTTCACTGCCGCGCCTTCCGCCGGCAGACCAAACGCATCCCAGCCAATCGGCTGCAGGACGTTTTTGCCCAGCATACGCTGGTAGCGGGCAATCACGTCGCCGATGGTGTAGTTACGCACGTGACCCATGTGTAGTCGACCAGAAGGATAAGGAAGCATCGACAGGCAGTAATACTTCTCTTTGCTCTCGTCTTCAGTTACTTCAAATGTACGATTTTCGTCCCAGTGAAGCTGGACTTTCGATTCTATCTCTTCCGGGCGGTATTGCTCTTGCATGGCAGCCAGTGGTCCTGTTTTCAATACAGCTACAAAATGTAGCCAATGGATGTGTTATTTCAGATCGGCATAGCATAGCCCAAACGCCCCCGTCAAAACAGCCTTTCGCACATTAACATCGGCAAAAGCCGCGCTGATTATTTCGCGACTCTGTGGCTTGTCAGACACAGCGGGAGAGGAATAAGGTCTATTATCAGAAGACGTTAACCACACCGGAGGCGAAATGATGAACAAGGTTGCTCAATATTACCGTGAACTGGTCTCCTCGCTCAGCGAACGGCTCCGCCATGGAGAGCGCGATATCGACGCGCTGGTGACACAGGCGCGGGAAAAAATCGCCCGCGCCGGCGATCTCACGCAGAGCGAGATCGAGTCGGTGATTGCGGCAGTAAAACGCGATCTCGAGGAGTTTGCCCGCAGCTACGAAGAGAGTCATGAAGACGAGAGCGACAGCGTGTTTATGCGGGTGATCAAAGAGAGCCTGTGGCAGGAACTGGCTGATATCACCGACAAAACGCAGCTCGAGTGGCGCGAAGTCTTTCAGGATCTGAATCACCACGGCGTGTACCACAGCGGTGAGGTGGTCGGCCTGGGCAATCTGGTCTGCGAGAAGTGCCACTATCACCTGGCAGTGTATACCCCGGACGTGCTGCCGCGCTGTCCGAAGTGTGGCCACGATCAGTTCCAGCGTCGGCCCTTCGAACCCTAAGCGGTGCGAAAAACGATGCGCGAGGCTGCGCGCATCGTGGTTTGTCTTATTTCACGGTGTTGACTTCGGTGCTCTTGAAATACTGTTTCCCACCCATGTCGCTAACATATTTCTGCGATGAGTTGAGTACCAGTTTATCGGCGGTTAAGGTCCCGACGCCGCATTTCGCCAGGCCCAGTATGCCGCAACTTTTACCACCATTGACCACTTTGGTGGCGGTTAACGTCATATTGCCGCCCGCGCTGAGGGTGGAATAGTTGTAGATCGCGCCTTTATTTTTGGTATTTAAGGTCAGGTCGCCGGTGCTGCTGATCTGCCCTTCGTTGGTGATATCTGAGTAGGTCGTGATTGAAATATTCTTTGCATTGATAGTGCCATTGTTGCTTACCACGCCATGATCGGTGGTGATATCGGCCGCCTTCATATAACCATTTTGATTCAGCCAGTAGCTGTGGGCGGTAATGGCATTGGTGGCTTCCATGCGACCGCTGGTGCTTTGCGCCAGCGTACCGTTGGTCTGCAGATTGATATTTTCGCCGGTGATATTGCCGAGGTTATAGATTTCGCCCGTATTGGCGCTGCCGTCCTGCTTAAGGGACTGAACGGTGGTTTGGCCAGTAGAGTTAATGTTGCCGGTGTTTTTAAAGCTGTCGCCGACAAAGGTGAGGTTGGTGTTTTTGGCGCTGATTTTGCCTTCATTGAGGAAATCACCGATTGCCGTGGCGGTAATCTGGTTATTCGACAGCAGGGACGCTTTGGCCTCATTGCGGATTTTCCCGCCGCTGGTCAGGCTTAACCCGCTGGTGCCGGTCATCGTGCCTGAGTCGCCGTTGGTGATATTGCCGTTGGCGGAGGCAATCAGCTGGCCGCCGGAAAGAGAGCCGGTGTTAACGATATAGTCGCCGCTGGAAAGCATTAAATAATAGGCGCCAGCGATGCTGCCGTTATTGGTGATACCCGTGGCGGTGGAAACCTGGCTCAGCAAACCTTTGCCCGTTATTGTCCCTTTGTTTAGCAGGTTACCGTTGCTGGTGAGCTGCAGCGTGCTGTTAGCGACAATGGAGCCCTGGTTACGTACGCCAAAGCCGATGTTATTGCCGACCATGCTGATGCTGTTGGCGGTGATGCCGCCAAGGCTGCTGACGTCGATGCTGTACTGCGGGTTGATCGTCATTTCGATAAGCGTCGCTTGTTTACCTGCAGAGGTTATCGCGCCAGAGCTGTTATCCATGGTGAAGCGACCTGCGCTGACCAGGGCATTATTGGCCTGTACTTTACCGTTAATCTTAATCGCATCGGCGAGCAGAACCGCGTAGCCGTTAGCGGCGTTCATGCCATTTTCGCCGATGGTGAGGGTGCCGCCCGTTACGGTATAGCTGCCGATGGCGCCGTCACTGGTCATGTTGACTTTACCGGTGGTCAGGATGGCCTTGTTGGTATTGACAAAGCTACAGCCGGAGCAGGTAATGCCGTTCGGGTTGGCGATCACCACGTCCGCTTTCTGACCGTTAACTTCGATAAAGCCCTTCAGGCTACTGGCGTTTTTGGAGGTGACCTCGTTCAAAATCACCGAGGCGCTGCCGGCGGTCAGATTATTGTTACGGGCGATATTGCCAAAGGTGCTGTGGCTGACATCATCGCCGCTGTTATTGAGGATGGTGCCATTGGTGCCAACGTTGAAGTCGCGGTACAGGTTATGGGAGACACCTGCGGCGTTCGGCTTTTCAATATCAATAACCGTGGCGCCGGACGAATGCGTATAGCTGGTCGGGTCGGCATAAACCACCGACGAGGTTAATACTGCCGCCAGCGCGACATAAGAAGCTTTAAACTTAAACATTTCATTTATTCCTTTAAATTAAGATTAATAAACAACGTAGCTGAAAGGGTCAATAATGATTGAATTAATACCTCCACTGTAATGAAAAGCCCATATTCAGGGCGTCGCTATGAAACGTATCCGGTTTACTGAGCGGGGTGCTAATAAACAGATCGTATTGTGTTGACCATAGCTCGCCGCGCAGGCCGCTGACGGCGCCGGAAAGGACTTTGCCTTTTTGATACATATCGGCGCCAATAAGGCGACCCACATCCGCGCCCAGATAGAATTGCCGCTCAGAGGTAGGGAGATCCCAGATAAAATCGTTGCGCCAGTACCATCCCTGATTGCCGGACAGGCTGTTTTCACCGTCAAAACCGCGCACGCTCCAGCGACTGCCAATATTGAATTTATTATCGGAAGCGAGTTTGTCCGGGCTGAACTGGGCGCTCAAGCGGGGAGCCCAGGTAAATTTGTTGCCGGTGGCGTCAAATTTCATTAGCGCCTGCAGATTACCATGCACGATCCGCGACAGCGGGCTGTATAACCCGGCCTTTTCCTCCGGCGTTGGCGTTGAGCTGAGCCACGGCAGGCTGCGCTGGATGCCGATGCTGGCATCAACAATCTTTTTGTTAAAGTAGTGCTGGTGGTTGAGGGTGAACTCCCAGGCGGGTGTCTGCTTGCGCATCACCTGTAGCTCACTGCCGCCAAAGTAATAATGCGAGGTACTTTTGGCGATCCGCAGGTCGGCGGTGGTTTTTTGCTGTCGGGTGTGGGAGAGCAGACGACTCAGCGTGGCGCTGTAGTAGCGATTCTTGCTCTTATAGTCCATCGTCGACCAGTTGCCGTTAAACTGCTGGCGATACTGGCTGTATGCCCCGTAGGCGCTGAGTGTCCAGTAGCCGAAGGGGATGGAGTAATACAGGCTGCCGTTGTGGTTGCCGTCGTTATGCTGATTGAATTCAATATCGCCCCCGCCGGAAAGGTACAGGATATCGTTGAGGGTGGTCAGGTCGTAGAGATAGAGGGCGCCGCCGGCCTGGTAGCGGCCGCTGGCTTTGCTGCCGGCGTCGTCAAGCCAGGCGCCAAGCTGCCATTTTTTCGCCAGGCTGCGGGCAATCTGGATATCGCTTTCCCCCTCGTGCTGCCCCGGCAGCAGTTTCATGTGCGCCGTCGCGCCGGGCAGACGCTGCAGATTGGCCATCCCCTGCTCAAGATCGCTTAAGCGCAGGATTGTGCCGGAAGAGGTTGGCAGTGAATTCCACAGGCGGGTGGTGTCTGAGCCGTCGGCATAGCCGATAGCGCCCACTTTGCCATAGTGCAGCGTCAGCCTGAGCATGCCGTGCTCCAGCGACTGGGAGGGCACATCAATCAGCGAGGTGATGTAGCCTTGCGCAATCAGCTCGTTTTGCAAGGTATAGGCCAGCAGGCGAATACCTTCGCTGCCGAGGCAGCGGCCCTGCGCCTGCTGCGCGGTTTTCGCCAGTAATTTCCGGGTGAGCGCCTGGTTATCGGAGTCGATATCGACCCGGTTGATCAATTTACAATGCGTTTCCTCAGGGAAAGGGATACCCTGCGGCGCCACGCGCTGTTGTGAAGACTGAAAGTCCTGTTGCTGTGGCGCCAGCGCCTCCTGGCGGGCTTTATCCTGTTCCGTCTGGTGAGCCGAGGTGGTCAACTGTGCGGCCCCGGCGGCTGAGGTGCCCGCCAGAGTGATAAACAGTAGCCCGGTGAGCGTGCGAGATCGAATTAACATGAAGCAATATCCATTTGTTTCATTGGTTCGGTGGCGCATCCGTTATTCTGCGTGCGGCAGAGAATATTGATGGCCTTTATTTCGCGCAGGCGAGGTCAGGCAAGAATATTATATTCAATTAATAAAATAATCGTGCGACGAACCTGTTACGAGGCGTTATATGCTAGCGGCGGTAGTGAAGCAGATCCACGAATTCATTAGTGAATTCTTTATGAATTGATCAATTTAATAAATAAGTTCAGCTTTTATCACTGAGGTTTATTTGGTACGTAAATGATAGTAGCGATAACCGGCCGCATAAATAATATAGAAGAATAATATGGCGGGAAAGATAAGCTGCGCATACCGGGCGGTATGCGCAGCGAATAACGATTAATGCAGAATTTTGGCGAGGAAATCTTTGGCGCGATCGGATTGCGGATTGGCAAAGAAGGCTTCTTTATCGGCATCTTCGACAATCTTCCCTTCATCCATAAAGATCACCCGGTTCGCCACCTTGCGGGCAAAACCCATTTCATGGGTCACGACCATCATGGTCATCCCCTCGTTGGCCAGTTCGACCATGACGTCCAGCACCTCGTTAATCATCTCCGGGTCAAGCGCTGAGGTGGGCTCATCAAACAGCATAGCGATCGGGTCCATACACAGGGCACGGGCAATGGCCACGCGCTGCTGCTGACCACCGGAGAGCTGCGCCGGATATTTTTCCGCATGCGCCGCCAGGCCAACGCGCTCCAGCAATTTGAGGCCTTTCTTGCGCGCTGATGCTTTATCGCGGTTAAGCACTTTGACCTGCGCCAGCGTCAGGTTGTCGATAATCGACAGATGAGGGAACAGTTCAAAATGCTGAAAGACCATTCCGACGTGCGAACGCAGTTTAGCCAGGTTGGTCTTTTTATCGTTAACCACGGTGCCGTCGACGATAATCTGCCCCTGTTGCACAGGCTCAAGGCCGTTTACGGTTTTAATCAGCGTGGATTTACCGGAGCCTGACGGCCCGCAGACCACCACGACTTCACCTTTTTTCACTTCCGTGGAGCAATCGGTCAGCACCTGAAAGTGACCATACCATTTTGAAACGTTTTTCAGGGTAATCATTACACAGTCCTTTTCTTCAACCAGCTGACCAACAGCGAGGCGCTGAGGCTAATCACAAAATAGACGCCGCCCGCGAACAGGATCATTTCGACCTGGGTTCCGTCACGCTCGCCAATGGTGGAGGCGGTACGGAAGAAGTCGGCGAGGCTCAATACATACACCAGCGAGGTATCCTGGAACAGGACGATCCCCTGGGTAAGCAGCAGCGGTACCATGGCGCGGAAGGCCTGCGGCAGGATCACCAGCCGCATTGACTGCCAGTGGGTCATCCCCAGCGCCAACGCGGCGCCGGACTGGCCGCGGGAGATGCTCTGGATGCCAGCGCGGATAATCTCTGAGTAGTAGGCGGCTTCGAACATCGAAAAGGCCACCATCGCCGAGATCAGGCGAATATCCGTTTTCGGCGACAGCCCCAGCACGTTCTGCAGGAAGCCCGGGACAATCAGGTAGAACCACAGCAGGACCATCACCAGCGGGATAGAACGGAATACGTTAACGTAGGTTTTAGCAAACCAGGCCAGCGGCAGAAAACTGGACAGGCGCATCACCGCCAGCAGGGTGCCCCAGACGATACCGACCACGATGGCGATCACCGTAATCTTCAGGGTGATCACCAGCCCTGCCAGCAGATAGGGCATAGACGGAACGATCGAACTCCAGTCAAAATCGTACATTATTTGCCTCCCATATTGCCAGGCAGGCGAACCTTACGCTCGACCACATACATAATCAGCATAATCACCGCGTTGATGAAGACGTAGGCCAGGGTGATGGCCGTAAAAGACTCCCAGGCATGAGCGGAGTAGTCCAGCAGTTTGCCCGCCTGCGCGGCCATATCGGCAAGACCGATGGTGGAGGCGATGGCCGAGTTTTTCACCAGGTTCATCATTTCCGAGGTCATCGGCGGCACGATAACGCGGTAGGCGTTCGGCAGCAGCACGTAGCGGTAGGTTTGCGGCAGGGTCAGGCCCATCGCCAGACCGGCGTTCTTCTGCCCGCGCGGCAGCGACTGAATGGCGGCGCGTACCTGCTCGCAGACGCGGGCGGCGGTAAACAGCCCCAGGCACAGCATGGAGGAGACAAAGAACTGAATGTTTGGGTCCAGCTCCGATTTAAACCACATGCCGATATTTTCCGGCAGGAATTCCGGCACCACCAGGTACCAGGTAAAGAACTGCACGATCAGCGGCACGTTGCGAAACAGTTCGACATAGCAGGTGCCAATGCCCGAGAGGAAGCGATTGGGGACCGTGCGTAAAATGCCAAACAGTGAGCCGACGAGAAAAGCGATGATCCAGGCCGAGATGGAGAGGGCGACGGTTATCTGAAAACCGCTCCACAGCCAGCCCAGGTAGGTAGTGTTGCCGAAGGGGGCCTGTTGCAGGAATATCCCCCAGTTCCAGTCTATTGACATACATGACTCCTGGAAAAAAAAGGGTAGCCATTGCTACCCTCGAAGACGGTTGTCCAGCTTGTTTCGGTATTCGCGGCGGCTGGGGAACGACCAGCCACCGTATAGTCTGTCCGTGCTGTGACAATCATCGGGAGGGCAGGATATCCCGCCCCTGGTTGTTATAATTAGTTCAGTGCTTTGTCATTAGGTGATTTGAACAGCGCTTTCATGTCGTCAGACAGTTCGAAGTTCAGGTTAAGGTTTTTCGGCGGAATTGGATTTTTGAACCATTTATCAAACCATTTCGCCGCTTCGCCAGAGGTCTGAGCCTGAGCAACGGTTTCATCGACCAGCGCTTTGAACGACGGATCGTCTTTACGCAGCATGCAGCCATAGGCTTCTTTCGACTGTGCGGTGCCGACGATTTCCCAGTTATCCGGTTTCTTCGCCTTGGCGCGTTCGCCGGCCAGCAGAGCGTCATCCATCATAAAGGCCACGGCGCGTCCGCTTTCCAGGGTGCGGAAAGAGTCGCCATGATCTTTGGCGCTGATAATGCGCATATTCATTTTTTTCTCATCGTTCAGCTTATGCAGCAGGATCTCTGAGGTGGTTCCGGAGGTGACAACGACCGCTTTATCCTTCAGGTCCGGGAAATCTTTGATCGGACCGCCTTTCTTCACCAGCAGACGGGTGCCGACCACGAAGATGGTATCGGAGAAGGCCGCCTGTTTCTGGCGCTCAAGGTTGTTGGTGGTTGAGCCGCACTCGAAATCAAAGGTGCCATTCTGCAGCAGCGGGATACGGTTCTGCGAGGTGACAGGGATCAGTTTGACCTGCAGGTCCGGCTTGTTCAGCTTTTTCTTGATGGCATCAACGATGGCGTTGGAGTAGTCCTGAGAGTAGCCCACAACCTTCTGCTGGTTATCGTAGTAAGAGAACGGGACTGAAGATTCACGATGGCCGACAACGATAACCCCATTTTTGGCGATCTTATCCAGGGTGCTCTGGCCTGCCGCCGGGGCGGCATCTTCTGCGTGTGCCAGACCGGCGGTCACACCCATGACCAGCATTGCGGCGGCCAGTTTACGTAATTGCATATCCAACTCCTTATCCGTAGCGTCAGCGGCGCTATTGATACCCATTGTGATTGTGTGTGTTGTTATTCGAGGCACGCGTCCACGTGCCGCATTTGTATGTGTTTGTTAGCATTTAGTTTGGCTTAATGTAAAGATTTTGCTGTTTTATTGTTTATTTTTGCGAAGTGCTCCGCACCAATGGGAGGCAAAGATCTTCCATTGCACCAAAATAGCGCGACCGCCGAACGTTTATGGTGCAACCCGGTTGCACTGGGTCGGACGATGGCGCTACCAGGGAGAATAAAGCAATGACTGTGCCAGGATGGCTGGCGCGGGGAGAAAAATGCCGGCGACGGGCGTCGCCGGCGGAGAAACTTATCGGCGACGCTGACGCAGGCTCATCAGTAGCGCAGCGAAGCCAAACAGCGCCGTCAGCGCCCATAGCGGCCAGTTGCCGGTGCGGGCGTAAGGGGTTAAGCCGCTGGTGGGCGTCACGGTGGTGGTCAACACCTCGCGGGTAAACTGCGGGATCATCTTCTGGATCTCGCCGCGCGGGCCGATCACCGCAGTAATGCCGTTGTTGGTGCTGCGCAGGAGTGGGCGGGCCAGCTCCAGGGCGCGCATCCGCGCCATCTGGAAGTGTTGCCACGGACCGATGGACTTACCGAACCAGGCGTCGTTGGAGATGGTCAGCAGGAAGTCGGTGTCCGGCCGGAAGTTATCGCGTACCTGTTCCCCGAGGATGATCTCGTAGCAGATGGCGGCGGTCAGCTTCAGGTTATGCGCCATCAACTGCGGCTGCACGTAGGGGCCGCGGCTGAAGGAGGACATTGGCAGGTCAAAGAACGGCGCCAGCGGACGCAGAATCGATTCCAGCGGCACAAACTCACCGAACGGCACCAGATGGTTCTTGTTGTAACGGTTGGTCGAGTCGTAGCGGTACGGGTTATCTTTACCGAGGGTAATGATGGTGTTGTAGGTATCGTAGCGGTTCTGCTTATTGAGACGCGCATCGACAATGCCGGTGATCAGCGAACTGTCTTTTGCGCGCAGCAGATCGTCCATCATGCTGAGGAACTGCTGCTGGTTGATCTCCAGATCCGGGATCGCCGACTCGGGCCAGATAATCAGCTGCGAGTGGCCGATATGCGGCTGGGTCAGCGCCAGGTAGGTTTTCAGGGTGTTGACCAGCTGCTTCTCGTCCCACTTCATGGCCTGTGGGATATCGCCTTGCACCAGCGAGACCTGGGTCGCGCGCTCCGGCAGCAGCTGATACCACTGGATATAGCGCAGCGGGAACGGCAGGGCGAACAGCAGCGCGGCAATAGCCAGCGGCTTCCAGTTGCGCTGGACGAGGGCCAGGGCCAGCAGGCCGCTAACCATCATCAGCAGGAAGTTGATCGCCTCGACGCCCATCACCGGCGCGAGACCTTTCAGCGGGCCGTCGATCTGGCTGTAGCCGAACTGCAGCCACGGGAAGCCGGTCAGCACCCAGCCGCGCAGGAACTCGGTGATTTGCCAGACGACGGGGGCGGCGATAGCCACCCGCAGCCAGCTGGTTTTGGGCCACAGCCGGGAGAGCAGGCCGGCAAACAGGCCGGTATAGAGCGAGAGATAGGCCGCCAGCAGAACGACGAGGAAGACGTTAACCGGACCTGGCATACCGCCGAATTGCGCGATGCTGACATAGACCCAGTTGATACCGGTGCCAAACAGCCCGAATCCCCAGAAATAGCCGATCCCGGCGCTTTGCAGCGGGCGTCGGTTGAGGGTCAACGCCTGCAGACCGATCAGCGAAACGATAGCTGCCGGCCAGAAGTCATAAGGTGAAAAAGCCAGCGTTCCGCTGGCTCCGAATAGCAGCGCCAGCAGCAGACGTACGCGCTGGCGTTCAAGAAGAGAGGCAAATACCATTTAGGCTAATCGTCCCGTAAATTAACGCCTGTTGCCACAGGCTATGCTGTTTGCCAGCAGGGGGAGGGGACAGCCGGGGATCGCCCACGGTCTGTCTCCCGGCTGGCCGTGACCTTCAGCGCCGCGGCTTACTCTTCCAGCTTCGGCTGGGGAGCGTCATCGGGCAGCTTTACATGCACCTGAATGATACGACGGCTATCTGCCATTGCCACCTTGAATTGGTAACCATCAATGTCGATAGATTCGCCGCGGGCCGGCAGATGGCCGAAGGCCTGCATCACCAGCCCGCCAATGGTATCCACTTCTTCATCGCTGAAGTGCGTGTCGAAGGCGTCGTTGAAGTCTTCGATGGAGGCCAGAGCGCGCACCGTCCAGGTGTGGCGGCTCAGCTGGCGGAAATCGATATCTTCTTCTTCGTCGTATTCGTCTTCAATTTCCCCGACGATGAGCTCAAGGATATCCTCGATGGTCACCAGGCCGGAGACGCCGCCGAATTCGTCAATAACGATCGCCATATGGTAGCGCTGTGAGCGAAACTCTTTCAGCATGCGGTCGACCCGCTTGCTTTCCGGGACGACAACCGCCGGCCGTAACACTTTTTCCATGCTGAAGGCTTCGGCGTCGCTGCGCATAAACGGCAGCAGATCCTTGGCCATCAGAATCCCTTCGATGTGATCTTTATCTTCACTGATGACCGGGAAACGCGAGTGGGCGGATTCGATAATGACATCCAGGCACTCGTCCAGCGTCTGGTTACGTTTCAGGGTTATCATTTGTGAACGGGGGATCATAATGTCGCGGACCCGCTGGTCGGCGATATCCATTACCCCTTCGAGCATGTCACGCGTATCTTCATCGATAAGATCGTTCTGCCCGGAATCACGGATCAGCGCCAGCAGTTCATCACGGTTTTTCGGTTCCCCGTGAAAAAGCTGGCTGAGTAACAGGGAGAAAAATCCCTTTTTGCTGTTTACTGTGTCACTACTGTGTGAATTGTCGTCGCTCATGGCGTCGTTTGGGTTCTCATGTTGATTTAACTGTCGCTCGTCGCGCGTAAACTCAGCGCCGGACGGCATGGGTTGCCTGACGTTCAGGCTGGCAAAATGCAGGAACAGCGGCCGGATGCGGCGCAAGCGCCGCCATCCGGCAGGGGGCTATTCAGCAATCTTCTCGGAAATGTACGGGTCCTCATAGCCCAGAGCAAGCATTATCTCTGTTTCAAGGCCTTCCATCTCTTCCGCTTCGTCGTCTTCGATATGATCGTAGCCCAGCAGATGCAGGCTGCCGTGCACCACCATATGCGCCCAGTGCGCCTCCAGCGGTTTACCTTGCTCGCTGGCTTCCTGCTCCACCACCTGACGGCAGATGATCAGATCGCCGAGCAGCGGCATTTCAATCCCCGGCGGCGCTTCAAACGGGAAGGAGAGGACGTTGGTCGGCTTATCCTTGCCGCGGTAGGTCAGGTTCAGCTCGTGGCTTTCTGCAACATCGACCAGACGAATCGTTAACTCTGACTCCTCCTGAAATGGCGGAATGACGGCATCGACCCAGCGCTGAAAAAGGGCTTCGTCCGGCAGGCCGCTGGTCTCTTCGCAGGCCAGCTGTAAATCGAGGATCACCTGACTCATTTTTGCTCCTGTTCCTGGGCTTCGCGTTTGCGCTCGGCGGCCAGTTCTGCTTTACGTTTCTGGTCTGCGGCTTCCCACGCCTCATAGGCGTTAACGATACGGGCAACCACCGGATGGCGCACCACGTCTTCGCTATGGAAGAAGTTAAAGCTGATCTCATCGACTTCGGCCAGCACTTCGATGGCGTGGCGCAGACCGGATTTGGTGCTGCGCGGCAGGTCAATCTGCGTGATGTCGCCGGTGATCACCGCCTTTGAGTTAAAGCCGATGCGGGTCAGGAACATCTTCATCTGTTCGATGGTGGTGTTCTGGCTTTCATCAAGAATGATAAAGGCGTCATTCAGCGTTCGTCCGCGCATATAGGCCAGCGGGGCCACTTCGATGACGTTACGCTCAATCAGCTTCTCCACTTTCTCAAAGCCGAGCATCTCAAACAGCGCGTCATACAGCGGGCGCAGATATGGGTCGACTTTCTGGCTCAGATCGCCGGGCAGGAAGCCGAGCTTTTCGCCAGCCTCGACGGCCGGACGGGTCAGCAGAATACGGCGGATCTCCTGACGCTCCAGCGCATCGACCGCCGCCGCCACCGCCAGATAGGTTTTACCCGTCCCCGCCGGACCCACGCCGAAAGTGATGTCATGATCGAGGATATTGGCGATGTACTGCGCCTGGTTCGGCGTACGCGGTTTGATCACCCCGCGCTTGGTCTTGATATTGACGGCTTTCCCGTACTCCGGCACGCTCTCGGCGCTCTGCTCCAGCACGCGCGCCTCTTTGATCGCCAGATGGATCTGCTCCGGCTCAATATCCTGAATCTGACCGCGCATCGGCGCCGTATCGACATACAGGCTGCGCAGAATATCGGCGGCGGCGTGTACGCAAATAGCGCGTCCGGTCAGTTTAAAGTGATTGTCACGGCGGTTGATCTCAATGCCTAACCGACGCTCCAGCTGTTTGATGTTGTCGTCAAACGGGCCGCACAAGGCTAACAGGCGTGCGTTATCCGCTGGCTCCAGGGTAATTTCACGAGTGTCTATGTTCAAACTGTTCCTCTTTACGCAGGTGGCCGGACGCGGCGCGTGGCCGGCTAATCAGGAAATTATTTACGTCACAGGAAAATGGCGCAAGCATTGCTGTAGATATAGGGACGGAGAGAGGAATTACAAGGCCTGCCGGAACCGACAGGCCTGAAGGGATCACGGCTGATAGATACCCACGCCAAGATCGTTCTCTTTACGGGTGCGGGCAATCACTGATTCAGGTGATTCAGCGATACGCAGACCCATCTCCGCCTCGGTACGCACGATTTTGCCGCGCAGCGAGTTGGTGTAAACATCGACGATTTCAACATCGACGAATTTACCGACCATATCCGGCGTACCTTCGAAGTTGACCACGCGGTTGTTCTCGGTGCGCCCGGAAAGCTCCATCAGGCTCTTACGCGACGTGCCTTCCACCAGAATGCGCTGTACCGTGCCGAGCATGCGACGACTCCAGGCCATCGCCTGCTGGTTGATTCGCTCCTGCAGAATATACAGACGCTGCTTTTTATCCTCCTCCGGCACGTCATCGACCATATCGGCCGCCGGGGTGCCCGAACGAGCGGAGAAGATAAAGCTGTAGCTCATATCGAAATTGACGTCGGCGATAAGCTTCATCGTCTTTTCGAAATCGTCTGTGGTTTCGCCGGGGAAGCCGACAATAAAGTCAGAGCTTATCTGAATATCCGGGCGCGCCTCACGCAGCTTGCGAATAATCGCTTTGTACTCCAGCGCGGTATGGGTGCGTCCCATCAGATTCAGAACCCGGTCAGAACCGCTCTGCACCGGCAGGTGCAGGAAGCTCACCAGTTCCGGCGTATCGCGATAGACCTCGATGATATCGTCGGTAAATTCGATCGGGTGGCTGGTGGTGAAGCGAATACGATCGATGCCGTCGATGGCGGCGACCAGACGCAGCAGATCGGCAAAGCTGCCGGTGGTGCCGTCGTAATTCTCACCGCGCCAGGCGTTAACGTTCTGGCCCAGCAGATTGACCTCACGCACGCCCTGCGCCGCCAGCTGGGCGATTTCAAACAGGATATCGTCGCACGGACGGCTGACCTCTTCTCCGCGGGTGTACGGCACCACGCAGTAGGTACAGTATTTGTTGCAGCCTTCCATAATCGAAACAAAGGCGGTCGGGCCGTCGGCGCGCGGCTCTGGCAGGCGATCGAACTTTTCAATTTCCGGGAAGCTGATATCCACCACCGGGCTGCGGTTGCCGCGCACGGCGTTAATCATCTCCGGCAGGCGGTGCAGGGTTTGCGGCCCGAAAATAATATCGACATAGTGTGCGCGCTGACGAATATGGTCGCCTTCCTGGGAGGCCACGCAGCCGCCAACGCCAATAATCAGGTCCGGGTTTTTCTCTTTCAGCAGCTTCCAGCGTCCGAGCTGATGGAAAACTTTTTCCTGGGCCTTCTCACGAATTGAGCAGGTATTGAGCAACAGCACATCTGCTTCTTCCGCCACTTCGGTCAGTTGATACCCATGTGTCGCATCCAGCAGATCGGCCATCTTTGATGAATCATACTCGTTCATCTGACAGCCCCAGGTTTTAATATGGAGTTTTTTTGTCATTGACTTGCTCATGCTCAGTAATAGATATCCAAAACGCGGGGATATATACAGGGTGAATTTCGCTTTCCAGGGCGCGTATTGTAATGCTTTGGTCGCCCCCTGACCAGTGCGAGCGTTATCACCGCAAGGGAACAAAAAATCCGGTAAACTTAACGGATTCTGCTTTAAGGATAATAGCCATGACAATTCACGCAACAGATGTCGCCATCGTGGGCGGCGGCATGGTCGGCGGCGCCCTGGCGTTGGGGCTGGCGCAACAGGGATTTACCGTGACGGTGCTTGAGAAAACGGCGCCTCCGGCTTTCGATCCGGCATCCGCCCCGGATGTGCGGATCTCGGCTATCAGCGCAGCTTCGGTCGGCCTGCTGAAGAGCCTCGGCGTCTGGGATGCCGTACGGGCGATGCGCGTCCACGCTTATCGTCGTCTGGAGACCTGGGAGTGGGAGAGCGCGCACGTCGCCTTTGACGCCGCTGAGCTCAAACTGCCGGAGCTGGGCTACATGGTCGAGAACAAGGTCCTGCAATGGGGCCTCTGGCAAGCGCTGGCGGCGCATGAAGGGGTCACCCTGCGCGTTGGTAGCGAACTGGAGGCGATGCAGCGCGGCGAGGCGCATACCGCGCTGTATTTACGCGAGGGAGAGGCGATCCACGCCCGGCTGGTGATCGGCGCCGACGGCGCCAATTCCCAGGTGCGGGAGATGGCCGGCATCGGCGTACACGCCTGGCAATATCAGCAGTCCTGTATGCTGATCAGCGTCGAATGCGTCGACGATCCCGGCGACAGCACCTGGCAGCAGTTTACCCCCAGCGGGCCGCGCGCCTTCCTGCCGCTGTTCGACCACTGGGCCTCGCTGGTCTGGTACGACACTCCGGCGCGGATCCGTCAGCTGCAGGGCATGACCATGGCGCAACTCCAGCAGGAGATCGCCAGTCACTTTCCGGCGCGGCTGGGTCGTGTGACGCCGCAGGCGGCCGGCGCTTTTCCGCTCACCCGGCGTCATGCGCTGCAGTATGTCCAGCCCGGCCTGGCGCTGGTGGGCGATGCGGCGCATACCATTCATCCGCTGGCGGGGCAGGGGGTTAACCTTGGCTACCGCGATGTGGATGCCCTGCTGGAGATCCTGGCGGAAGCGCGCGGTCGCGGCGAAGACTGGGCCAGCCTGCCGGTGCTGAAGCGCTACCAGGCGCGGCGGCGAGCGGATAATTTTATCATGCAGTCGGGGATGGATCTGTTTTATGCCGGTTTCAGCAATGACCTGGCGCCGGTGCGGATGCTGCGTAATATTGGCCTGATGGCGGCTGAACGCGCCGGGGTGTTGAAGCGTCAGGCGCTGAAGTATGCCTTAGGCTTGTAAAACCGGCTTCCCGGGCAGGGGCGTAGTGGAGAGCGCCTGCCCGGCAGTCAGTACTGCGTAAGCGTGTCAGGACGCCAATAGCAAAAAAGCTCACCGAAGTGAGCTTTTTTGCATTTAAGTGGCTGGGGTACGAGGATTCGAACCTCGGAATGCCGGAATCAGAATCCGGTGCCTTACCGCTTGGCGATACCCCAATTGTCTGTTGCGCTTTACCGTAACTACCCCGGTTGAGGGCAACAGTGCGTTCACTGCTGAACGACTTTTTAATTTGGCTGGGGTACGAGGATTCGAACCTCGGAATGCCGGAATCAGAATCCGGTGCCTTACCGCTTGGCGATACCCCAACAAATTGTTTCGGAATTATCGATGCGTATCGATACGTCCTGAATATGGTGGCTACGACGGGATTCGAACCTGTGACCCCATCATTATGAGTGATGTGCTCTAACCAGCTGAGCTACGTAGCCAAATTGTCTTACTGTTTCTTCGATGGCTGGGGTACCTGGATTCGAACCAGGGAATGCCGGTATCAAAAACCGGTGCCTTACCGCTTGGCGATACCCCAATACCGTCGCGGTGAACCGCAAATATCGAAGAAATATGGCTGGGGTACCTGGATTCGAACCAGGGAATGCCGGTATCAAAAACCGGTGCCTTACCGCTTGGCGATACCCCATCCGTACAACGCTAACTGGTGAATGGTGCGGGAGGCGAGACTTGAACTCGCACACCTTGCGGCGCCAGAACCTAAATCTGGTGCGTCTACCAATTTCGCCACTCCCGCAAAAAAGATGGTGGCTACGACGGGATTCGAACCTGTGACCCCATCATTATGAGTGATGTGCTCTAACCAGCTGAGCTACGTAGCCATCTTTTTTTCGCGTAACCTTATCGGCGTTGCGGGGCGCATTATGCGTATTGGGCCTGCGAGCGTCAACCTCTTTTTCAAGGAAAATCGTTGTAATGTGACTGTTTGGTTAGGTTGCGAACAGCTCGCTGCAATATTCGGCAATTATTGGTTATTTATCGTTTTTCAGCGGCATAAATCCTGCAAAAAGAAAACGGACCCCGGAGGGTCCGTTTCGCGTTTCACCGCCCGTCAGGGCTTATTTGTAGGCAGACTGGTGGACGCCCACCGCACGGCCTGATGGATCGTTCATGGTCTTGAACGCTTCATCCCACTCAATGGCTTTCGCTGAAGAGCAGGCCACCGACGGACCGCCAGGGACACACTCCGCCGCGCTCGGCAGCGGGAACAGCTCTTCGAAGATCTCGCGGTACAGATAGCCTTCTTTGGAGGTCGGCGTGTTGTACGGGAAACGGAAGCTCGCCGTTTCCAGCTGCTGATCGCTGATCTGCTTCGCGGCCACTTCTTTCAGCGTATCGATCCAGCTGTAGCCGACGCCGTCAGAGAACTGCTCTTTCTGCCGCCAGGCAACGCTGGCCGGCAGGTAGGATTCAAAGCATTCACGCAGCACGTGTTTTTCCATTTTGCCGTTGCCGCACATCTTATCCTGCGGGTTGATGCGCATCGCCACGTCGAGGAACTTCTTGTCGAGGAACGGCACGCGGGCTTCCACGCCCCAGGCGGACATCGCTTTGTTGGCGCGGGCGCAGTCAAACATATGCAGCGCCTGCAGCTTGCGCACCGTCTCTTCGTGCAGTTCTTTGGCGTTCGGCGCCTTATGGAAATAGAGGTAGCCGCCGAACACTTCGTCCGAACCTTCGCCGGAAAGCACCATTTTGATGCCCATGGCTTTAATTTTACGCGACATCAGGTACATCGGCGTCGAGGCGCGAATGGTGGTCACGTCATACGTTTCGATGTGATAGATAACGTCGCGGATCGCATCCAGCCCTTCCTGGACCGTAAAGTGAATTTCGTGGTGTACGGTGCCGAGGTGGTTGGCCACTTCCTGCGCCGCTTTCAGGTCAGGAGAGCCTTCCAGACCGACCGCGAAAGAGTGCAACTGCGGCCACCAGGCTTCGCTACGCTCCTGATCTTCGACGCGACGGGCGGCGAATTTCTTGGTGATAGCCGAGATGACCGATGAATCAAGACCGCCGGAGAGCAGCACGCCGTAAGGCACGTCGGACATCAGGTGGCTTTTCACCGACTCTTCCAGCGCCTGGCGCAGCTCGTTCTTATCGGTAACGTTGTCTTTCACCGCGTCGTAATCGAACCAGTCACGCTGATAGTACTGGCGAATTTCGCCGTCTTTGCTCCACAGGTAGCTGCCCGCCGGGAACTCTTTAATGGTGCGGCATACCGGCACCAGCGCTTTCATTTCGGAGGCGACATAGAAGTTGCCGTGTTCGTCATGGCCCATATACAGCGGAATAATACCGATATGGTCGCGACCAATTAAGTACGCGTCTTTCTCGCTGTCGTACAGGGCGAAGGCGAACATCCCCTGCAGGTCGTCGAGGAACTCAGGGCCTTTTTCCTGATACAGCGCGAGGATCACTTCGCAGTCAGAGCCGGTCTGGAACTGATAGCGATCGCCATACTCCGCGCGCAGCGCCTGATGGTTGTAGATCTCGCCGTTAACGGCCAGCGCATGGGTTTTTTCGGCGTTGTACAGCGGCTGGGCCCCGGCGTTGACGTCGACAATCGACAGGCGCTCGTGCGCCAGAATCGCTTTGTCGCTGGCATATACGCCAGACCAGTCCGGACCGCGGTGGCGCATCAGGCGGGAAAGCTCCAGCGCCTTTTTACGCAGCTCGCCTGCGTCAGTTTTAATATCCAGTACGCCAAAAATAGAACACATAGCCTTCTCCATTACCCTGTCGTGTTTGATGTTGTGCTGGCTTCGTCTCGTGGCGAAGCCTGAGTGCGTGCTTAAGAAAATGCCGTAAAGGGGGCGCTGGCGCAAGGGTTTTGCGGCCTGAAAAAGAAAAAACGCAACTGTGATTATTGAACAGTAAAAAAAGAGTATCTTTTGAGCGAATTTATTGAGGAATACGCATTTATAGGCCGTTTTTATTAGATGGATGACTTTTGGCAGGCGCTATAAATGAAAAACCACGTCCTGCGACGTGGTTGGCATCAGAAAATATCGATTTCCGCGACGGAAGGGTAAATCCACGACGGGCGGAACGGCATGCTGTCGATGTCATCGAGGGTGGAGACGCCGGAGAGCACCAGAATCGTCTCCAGCCCCGCCTGGAAACCGGCCAGAATGTCAGTGCGCAGGTTATCGCCGACGATCACCGTCTGCTCGGAGTGAGCTTGCATTTTATTCAGTGCTGAACGGATGATCCACGGGCTGGGTTTGCCGACGTAAAACGGCTTACGGCCGGAGATCTTCTCGATCCCGGCGCACAGCGCGCCGCAGGCAGGGTAGAAGCCGCGACCGTGCGTATCCGGGTTAGTGGCAATGAAGCGGGCGCCGTTGGCGACGAAGAAGGCGGCCTTATGCATCATTTCCCAGTTAAAGGAGCGAGTTTCCCCGACGATGACAAAATCCGGGTTCACATCGGTAATGGTAAAGCCGGCTTTGTACAGCTCGTGGATCAGCGCCCCTTCTCCCACCACGTAGGCTTTTTTGCCTTCCTGGCGACGCAGAAAATCGGCGGTGGCCATCGCTGAGGTGTAAAAGGCGCTATCCGGAACATCAATTCCAGCGGTGGCGAAACGGTTCGCCAGATCCTGGCCGGTTTGCGACGGGTAGTTGGTCAGCATTACCAGCGGCATGCCTTTATCGAGGATGCGTTTGATAAACTCGGCAGCGCCGGGAACGGCGACGTTATCGTGCATCAGTACGCCGTCAATATCACAAATTATGTTTTGAATGGTCATGGTGGGTCCAGAATCATTAACAAAGACGAAACTATACTCGTCATCGATGAGGTTTCACATCGCTGGTGGACCATACCCACCAGCGACAGGGTGATGCGGATCGTTTCGCGCTATCAATAAAGAGGCGATTAGCTCTCAAGCAAACGCTGCAGCAGCGTGCCATTGAGCATAGCGCGTTTGACCAGCGCGAAGGCGCCAATCGCTGAGCGATGGTCGAGGGTAGAACGCACCACCGGCAGGTTCTTGCGAAACGCTTTCAGCGCCTGGGCGTTAATGCAGCCTTCGATGGCCGGAAGAAGGACCTTTTCAGCTTCCACTATTTCGCCGGCGACAACGATTTTTTGTGGGTTGAACAGGTTAATCGCGATGGCGATCGTTTTCCCGAGGTGACGCCCCACGTACTCAATCACCTCGCAGGCCAGGGCATCGCCCTTGTTGGCCGCTTTGCAGATAGTTTTGATCGTGCAGTCATCCGGCGTCAGGCGGCTCTGGTAGCCCTGCTCAAGCAGGTGGCGAACCCGCTGTTCGATGGCGGCATTGGCCGCGACGGTTTCCAGACAACCGAAGTTACCGCAGTGGCAGCGCTCGCCCAGCGGGTCGACCTGAATGTGGCCAATTTCGCCGACGTTGCCGTTCCGGCCAATAAAAATGCGCCCGTTGGAGATGATGCCCGCGCCGGTACCGCGGTGTACACGCACCAGAATGGAGTCTTCGCAGTCATGACTTGCACCGAAATAGTGCTCGGCCAGCGCCAGGCTGCGGATGTCGTGCCCGACATAGCAGGTGACGTTGAAGCGTTTTTCCAGCGCCCCGACGAGGCCCCAGTTTTCCACCGCAATATGCGGCATATAGCGGATCACGCCGCTTTCCGGGTCGACGAGGCCTGGCAGGATCACCGAGATGGCGATCAGCTCGCGAATTTTGCGCTGACAGTTTTCGATAAAGGTGGCGATGATATTCAGCAGGGCGTGTTCCAGCGTTTCCTGGGTGCGCTCGGGCAGGGGAAAATGTTCCTCTTCCAGGGTCTTGCTGCTTAAATCATACAGGGTCAGAGTGGCGTCATAGCGGCCAAGCCGCACGCCGATGGCGTTGAAGTTGCGGGTTTCAGCGATGATAGAGATAGCGCGGCGGCCTCCGGTGGAGGCCTGCTGATCGACTTCTTTGATCAGGCCGCGCTCAATAAGCTGACGCGTGATTTTGGTCACGCTGGCAGGGGCAAGCTGGCTTTGTTCGGCTATCTGAATGCGCGAGATAGGCCCATGCTGGTCAATCAGGCGGTACACGGCCGCGCTGTTCAGTTGTTTTACGAGGTCAACGTTACCAATTTGAGCTTGTCCGCCTGCTGTCATACTTTTACTTACTCAGTGACGACCTCGTTACCATTAACGATGGTCTTGGTGATTTTATAATCGCGTGTAAAGGCGGTCAGGTTAGCGACCATGCCCGGCGCAATGCTGCCGAGCTGCTTGTCCACACCGATAGCGCGCGCGGGATAGAGCGTCGCCATCCGCAATACTTCGTCCAGTGCCACGCCGCAATGCTCCACCAGATTACGCACCCCTTCAATCATGGTCAGGGAGGAGCCGCTGAGCGTGCCGTTTTCATCTACGCACAGTCCATTGCGGTAGTATATTGTTTTCCCGGCAAAAATGAACTGGTCAATATTCGCCCCCGCCGGCGCGGTGGCGTCGGTGACCAGGCACAGTTTGTCGCCTTTCAGGCGCTTGGCGTTACGTACGTTGGCATAATCGACATGCATCCCGTCGACAATAATACCGCAGTAGACATCCGGCTCGTCAAAAATCGCCCCGGCCAGACCCGGTTCGCGTCCGGTAATATACGGCATCGCGTTATACAGGTGAGTGGCGAAGGTAATGCCGGCGCGGAAGCCGACTTTCGCCTCTTTCAGCGTGGCGTTGGAGTGGCCGGCGGAGACGACGATCCCGGCGGCAACCAGCTTGCGGATCACTTCCGGCTCAACGCGCTCAGGGGCGAGGGTCACCTTGGTGATCACATCGGCGTTATCGCAGAGGAAATCGACCAGCGCGGCGTCCGGTTTACGCACGTAGTCCGGGTTGTGGGTGCCTTTCTTGACGATATTCAGCCACGGCCCTTCAAGATGCAGACCCAGCGCCTGATTCGGGTGTTTTTGCAGGTATTCGCGCATGACGCGGATACCTTGCTTCATCAGATCGTCACTGGAGGTAATCAGCGTCGGCAGGAAGCTGGTGCAGCCTGAACGTTCGTTCGCCTTCTGCATGATCTCCAGCGTTTCAACGGTGACCGCCTCTGGGCTGTCGTTAAACTGCACGCCGCCGCAGCCATTGAGCTGAACGTCGATAAAACCGGGGGCAATTATTGCGCCGTTGACCGAGCGCTGCTCCATGTCAGACGGCAAATCCGCCAGCGGACAGAGACGTTCGATTAGGCCATCGGCGATAACAACCGCATGGTCATCGAGAATTTCATGACCGGTATAAACCCGGCCCTGGGTTAATGCATACATTACGACCCCCGGTATATACGCCCCATCAGGTCAGCGATCGTTCATTTGCCGCCGGCATGATGATGCATACAAAGAAAAAGAGGGTCCCGCGCAAGTGGCGGGACACGACTACATTACAGACCTTTAATATTTTCAGCTTCTAATTCGTTGAAATATTTCAGGGTTTTCACTTTCAGCTCCATGGTGGACGGCTCGTCGCAGACAATCACCGCCTTCGGATGCAGCTGCAGGCAGGTAATGGTCCACATATGGTTGACGTTACCTTCTACCGCCGCCTGCAGCGCCAGCGCTTTCTGATGACCCAGCACCAGAATCATCACTTCTTCTGCATCCAGCAGGGTGCCTACGCCCACGGTCAACGCGTATTTCGGCACCAGATCCACATCACCATCGAAGAAGCGGGAGTTCGCCACACGGGTGTCATGGGTCAGGGTCTTAATACGGGTGCGGGACGCCAGAGAAGAGGCCGGTTCGTTGAACGCGATGTGACCATCGTTGCCTACACCGCCCATGAACAGGTGGATTTTACCGTAGGAACGAATTTTTTCTTCATAGCGACGGCATTCCGCATCGATGTCCGGCGCGTTACCATTCAGCAGGTTGATATTTTCTGCCGGAATATCAACGTGGTCAAAGAAATTACGGTGCATGAAGCTATGATAGCTTTCCGGATGCTCTTTTGGCAGGCCGACATATTCATCCATATTAAAGGTGACGACGTGTTTGAAGCTAACCTGGCCTGCTTTATGCATTTCAACCAGCGCTTTGTAGGCGGTCAGCGGAGTGCCACCGGTAGGCAGACCCAGCACGAACGGGCGGTCCGCGGTCGGTTTGAATGCATTAATACGGTTAACGATGTGGCGGGCAGCCCATTTACCGACCTGCTCAGCGGTTACCAGGGGGATCAGTCTCATTCTTCACCTCTATAGTTAAAGTAGATTCTGGCGGATTGGCGCCAGCACTCTGAGGAGAGTATTGCAGCAACTGCGCCGACCGGGGTCAATCCGTGTTGATTTTTTGAATGATAAAATAAGTTTTCGATGTTAGCCAGTGAAAGGGAGGGGGGAATACGATATTTGGTGATAATTATCACAAAAAATACCCGTTTAATTTGCGATACGAATTAATTTTTCACACACTTTGCCGGTAAGTGATAAAACCGACCTTGTTACACAATAAAAAAGTGGCTTTGAAAATGAGCCTCATCGGGGTCTCATAGGGGGAATAAGATGAATATTTTAGGTTTCTTTCAGCGACTGGGTAGGGCGTTGCAGCTCCCTATCGCAGTGCTGCCGGTCGCGGCATTGCTGCTGCGTTTCGGGCAACCAGACCTGTTGAATGTACCCTTCATCGCGCAAGCGGGTGGGGCGATCTTCGATAATCTGGCGCTGATCTTCGCAATTGGTGTGGCATCAAGCTGGTCCAAGGATAACGCGGGTTCTGCGGCGCTGGCCGGCGCAGTAGGGTATTTCGTGATGACCAAAGCGATGGTCACCATCAACCCGGAAATTAACATGGGCGTGCTGGCCGGTATCATTACCGGTCTGGTGGCAGGGGCGGTGTACAACCGCTGGGCCGGCATCAAGCTGCCGGACTTCCTGAGTTTCTTCGGCGGCAAACGCTTCGTGCCGATCGCCACCGGCTTCTTCTGTCTGATCCTCGCCGCGATCTTCGGCTACGTCTGGCCGCCGGTGCAACACGCTATCCACTCTGGTGGCGAATGGATCGTCTCCGCAGGGGCGCTCGGTTCCGGTATCTTTGGTTTCATCAACCGTCTGCTGATCCCAACCGGTCTGCATCAGGTGCTGAACACCATCGCCTGGTTCCAGATTGGTGAGTTCACTAACGCCGCTGGCGCTGTGTTCCACGGCGACATCAACCGCTTCTACGCCGGCGACGGCACCGCGGGGATGTTCATGTCCGGCTTCTTCCCGATCATGATGTTTGGTCTGCCGGGTGCGGCGCTGGCGATGTATCTGGCGGCGCCGAAAGCGCGTCGTCCGATGGTCGGCGGTATGCTGCTGTCCGTAGCCATCACCGCGTTCCTGACCGGGGTAACCGAGCCGCTGGAATTCCTGTTCATGTTCCTGGCTCCGCTGCTGTACCTCCTGCATGCGGTGCTGACCGGTATCAGCCTGTTCATCGCAACGGCGCTGGGTATCCATGCGGGCTTCTCCTTCTCCGCAGGTGCAATTGACTATGTGCTGATGTACAGCCTGCCAGCGGCCAGCAAAAACGTCTGGATGCTGCTGGTGATGGGCGTGGTGTTCTTCTTCGTCTACTTCCTGCTGTTCAGCGCGGTGATCCGCATGTTCAACCTGAAAACGCCGGGTCGTGAAGACAAAGCCGCTGACGTGGTAACGGAAGAAGCCAACAGCAATACTGAAGAGGGCCTGACCCAGCTGGCGACCAGCTATATCGCCGCGGTGGGCGGAACGGACAACCTGAAAGCCATTGACGCCTGTATCACCCGTCTGCGTCTGACTGTGGGCGATTCGGCGAAAGTGAACGACGCGGCCTGTAAACGTCTCGGCGCGTCCGGGGTGGTGAAACTGAATAAGCAAACCATCCAGGTTATCGTCGGTGCGAAAGCAGAATCTATCGGCGATGAGATGAAAAAAGTGGTTACCCGCGGCCCGGTAGCGGCAGCAGCAGCCGCACCGGCTGGCAATGTCGCCACCGCAGCGCCAGCGGCTAAACCGCAGGCGGTAGCGAATGCGAAGACCGTTGAGTCGCTGGTTTCGCCGATTACCGGTGACGTGGTGGCGCTCGAACAGGTGCCGGACGAAGCCTTCGCCAGCAAAGCCGTCGGCGACGGTATCGCGGTGAAACCGACCAGCAACATCGTTGTCGCGCCAGCGGCGGGTACTGTGGTGAAAATTTTCAACACTAACCACGCGTTCTGCCTCGAAACCAACAACGGCGCGGAAATCGTCGTCCACATGGGTATCGACACCGTGGCGCTGGAAGGCAAGGGCTTCAAACGTTTGGTTGAAGAGGGCACGGACGTGAAGGCCGGTGAGCCGATCCTGGAAATGGATCTGGACTTCCTCAACGCCAACGCGCGCTCAATGATCAGTCCGGTCGTCTGCAGCAACAGCGATGACTACAGCGCGCTGGTGATACTGGCGAGCGGTAAGGTCGTTGCCGGCCAGACGCCGCTGTATGAGATTAAAGGCAAGTAAGGCTCCTGAGTCGAGTTTATGCCTCAGCGGCGAAGGGAAACCTTCGCCGCTTTTTTTTCCAGCAATCGGCCCCATAATCCTCTTCTGATACCTATTTTACGTAACTAATAGTTGTCACTACGTCCTGCTTGTAAGATCATGTGCCGTTATACGTTGTTTACGCTTTGAGGAACCCGTGATGAGTGAGGCAGAAGCCCGCCCGACTAACTTTATCCGTCAGATCATTGATGAAGATCTGGCTACCGGTAAACATACCACCGTTCACACTCGCTTCCCGCCGGAGCCGAACGGTTATCTGCACATTGGCCATGCGAAATCCATCTGCCTGAACTTCGGCATCGCGCAGGATTATCAGGGTCAATGCAACCTGCGTTTCGATGACACCAACCCGGTGAAAGAAGATATCGAATACGTGGAGTCGATTAAAAACGACGTGCAGTGGTTAGGTTTCCACTGGTCCGGGGACGTTTGCTACTCGTCTGATTACTTTGATCAGCTGCATCAGTATGCGGTTGAGCTGATCAACAAAGGTCTGGCCTATGTTGATGAACTCTCTCCTGATGAAATTCGCGAATACCGCGGCACCCTGAAAGCGCCGGGTAAAAACAGCCCGTATCGCGACCGCAGCGTGGAAGAAAACCTGGCGCTGTTTGAAAAAATGCGCAGCGGCGGCTTCGAAGAGGGTAAAGCCTGCCTGCGCGCGAAGATCGATATGGCATCGCCGTTCATCGTGATGCGCGATCCGGTGCTGTACCGCATTAAGTTCGCTGAGCATCATCAGACCGGCAACAAGTGGTGCATCTACCCGATGTATGACTTCACCCACTGCATCAGCGATGCGCTGGAAGGCATCACCCACTCGCTGTGTACCCTGGAGTTCCAGGACAACCGCCGCCTGTACGACTGGGTGCTCGACAACATCAGCATTCCGGTTCACCCGCGTCAGTATGAATTCTCGCGCCTGAATCTCGAATACACCGTGATGTCCAAGCGTAAGCTGAACCAGCTGGTGACCGAGAAGCACGTGGAAGGCTGGGATGACCCGCGTATGCCGACCATCTCTGGTCTGCGTCGCCGTGGCTACACCGCTGAATCCATCCGCGAGTTCTGCAAGCGCATCGGCGTGACCAAGCAGGACAACACCATCGAGATGGCATCGCTGGAGTCCTGCATTCGTGAAGATCTGAACGAAAACGCCCCGCGCGCGATGGCGGTGATCGATCCGGTGAAACTGGTTATCGAGAACTATCCGCAGGGCGAAAGCGAAATGGTGGCGATGCCGAACCATCCGAACAAGCCGGAAATGGGCAGTCGTGAAGTGCCGTTCAGCGCCGAAATCTGGATCGATCGCGCTGACTTCCGTGAAGAAGCCAACAAACAGTACAAGCGTCTGGTGCTGGGTAAAGAAGTGCGTCTGCGCAATGCCTACGTGATCAAAGCAGAACGCGTGGAGAAAGATGCCGAAGGCAATATCACCACTATTTTCTGCACCTACGATGCCGATACCCTGAGTAAAGATCCGGCCGACGGTCGCAAGGTCAAAGGCGTGATCCACTGGGTGAGTGCGGCGCATGCGCTGCCGGTGGAGATCCGTCTCTACGATCGCCTGTTCAGCGTACCAAACCCGGGGGCGGAGGAAGATTTCCTCGCGGTAATCAACCCGGATTCGCTGGTGATTAAGCAGGGATATGCGGAGCCGAGCCTGGCGCAGGCCGAAGCAGGCAAAGCTTACCAGTTTGAGCGTGAAGGTTACTTCTGCCTCGACAGTCGCTATGCAAACGCCTCCAGTCTGGTGTTCAACCGCACTGTCGGGCTGCGTGATACCTGGGCGAAAGTCGGCGAATAAATTTCCCTCCCGTAAAAGCGTCGCACCTTGCGGCGCTTTTTTTTGTTTCAGAATCAGCCAATTAAACTTTTCATTTTCGCGATGCGAATTAATCCTGTTACTGCGCGGTAATAAATAGCGCTTCTGATGTTTCCTGTTATATACAAAAAACCAATGTAATCGCTTTCGGTTCTTCTATTTTTCCCTGATTTTGCAATGACTTCCATGACAAAATTATCAGGGATAAGACTGTAACAAAAAGACATAAATTATGTGCGCTTTGTCATAATCTTAAGCTTTGCCTCACGAAAAACATTGATAATTCGCGTCACGAAAAATAGTCTATCTACAGTGGTTTCGCGGCCTTTTTCACCGCCCCACATTTTGCAGTTTTATTTATTTTTTTAGCGAATGACCGTTGGTCTTCGCCTTTTAAAACGTCAAAGAGGATATGCACATGCGTACGTTTAGTGGCAAACGTAGTACGCTGGCGCTGGCTATTGCCGCCGTCACCGCGATGTCGGGCTGGGTTGTGGTTCCGCAGGCCAGCGCAGCAGGCTTTATCGATGATTCAACCTTAACCGGCGGTATCTATTACTGGCAGCGTGAGCGTGACCGTAAAGATGTCACCGACGGCGACAAATATAAAACCAACCTTTCCCACTCCACCTGGAACGCTAACCTGGACTTCCAGTCCGGCTATGCTGCCGATATGTTTGGCCTTGATATTGCTGCATTTACCGCGATTGAAATGGCCGAGAACGGCGATAGCGGCCACCCGAACGAAATTGCCTTCTCATCGCGCAACAAAGCCTATGACGAAGACTACTCCGGCGATAAGAGCGGTATCAGCCTGTATAAAGCCGCCGCGAAATTCAAATACGGTCCGGCGTGGGCACGTGCGGGCTATATCCAGCCAACCGGCCAGACTCTGCTGGCCCCGCACTGGAGCTTTATGCCAGGTACCTATCAGGGGGCGGAGGCCGGGGCTAACTTCGACTATGGCACGGCGGGCGCGTTAAGTTTTTCCTATATGTGGACGAACGAGTATAAAGCGCCATGGCATATCGAGATGGACGATTTCTATCAGAACGACAAGAAAACCAAAGTTGATTATCTCCACTCCGTCGGCGCCAAATATGATTTCAAAAACGACCTGGTGCTGGAGGCGGCATTTGGTCAGGCTCAGGGCTATATCGATCAGTACTTTGCTAAAGCCAGCTACAAGTTTGACGTCGCCGGCGCGCCGCTGAGCACCAGCTACCAGTTCTACGGCACCCGCGATAAGGTCAGCAACGGCGGGGTCAATGACATCTATGACGGCACCGCATGGCTGCAGGCGTTAACCTTCGGCTATAAAGTGGCGGATGTGCTGGACCTGCGTCTGGAAGGCACCTGGGTGAAGGCCGATGGCCAGCAGGGCTACTTCCTGCAGCGTATGACGCCGACCTATGCCTCTTCCAACGGTCGGCTCGATATCTGGTGGGATAACCGCTCCGACTTTAACGCCAACGGCGAAAAAGCGGTCTTCTTCGGCGCGATGTATGACATGAAAAACTGGGATATGCCTGGCTGGGCGTTTGGCGCGTCTTATGTCTACGCCTGGGATGCGAAGCCGGGAAGAATGTCCTCTCCGGATGCGTACTATGACCCTGACTATCGCCTGAAAGAATCGGCTTACAGCCTGGATGCGTTGTATACCGTGCAGGAAGGTCGGGCGAAGGGCACCCTGTTCAAACTGCACTTTACCCAGTACGACAAACATTCCGATATTCCGAGCTGGAGCGGCGGCTACGGCAACATCTTCCAGGATGAGCGCGACGTGAAGTTCATGGTTATCGCCCCGTTCACTATTTTCTGATGCCTGCGCGGCGGGCGTGAGCCTGCCGCACCTCTGGGAGAACGACAATGAAAAAAATGCTGCTTATTGCCATGATGGCCTCGGGTCTGGTGGCCTGCGCCACGTCGCCGGCACCGAAAGAAGACACCAAACTGAAAGATGCCTATAGCGCCTGTATTAATACGGCGGAGGGGAATCCGGACAAGATTGAAGCCTGTCAGAGCGTACTGAATGTACTGAAAGAGGATAAACAGCACCAGCAATTTGCCAATCAGGAGAGCGTTCGCGTCCTGGATTACCAACAGTGTATTCAGGCCACCCGCACCGGCAACGATCAGGCGGTGAAAGCGCGCTGCGACCAGATCTGGAAGGAGATCCGCAGCAATAATACGACCCATTAAATCAGACGTTAGCGGCAAACGGGCGGAGCATACCTCCGCCCGTTTGTTTTTTTAGCGCTGACTCTCCGCCGGCTGATAGCCTCGGCTCAGCCGCACGAACAGCAGCGCGGTGGCAATGAACCCGCACAGCGCGGCGCACATTAGCCACCAGCCCGGCGCGCTTTTATCGCCGGTGAGCTCGACCAGGGCGGTAGAGATAGCCGGCGTCAGGCCGCCGAAAATGGCAGTAGCGAGACTAAAGGCCAGAGAGAATCCCACAGTGCGGACGTACACCGGCATCACTTCGGTGAGCGCCGCCACCATCGCGCCGTTATACATGCCAAAAAAGAACGAGAACCACAGCAGGACCAGCGTCATACGGGTGAAATCGGGCGCGGCGGTGAGCCAGTGCATCACCGGCCAGGTGGTGAGCAGCGCCAGCACGGTAATGCCCATCAGCACCGGGCGACGACCGATCCGGTCAGAGATCGCCCCGCCAATCGGTAACCAGATAAAGTTAGAGATGCCCACCAGCATGGTCACCAGCAGGCTGTCGCGAGCGCTGAGGTGCAGCACCGCTCTGCCGTAGGTCGGCGTATAGACGGTGATAAAATAAAAGGTGGTGGTGGTCATCGCCACCAGCAACGTCCCGGCGGTAATAATGCGCCAGTTCCTGGCGATAGTGGTCAGGATCTCTTTAGTATCCGGGCGATGTTTACGCTGCAGGAACTCCTCAGTCTCCTGCAGCGAGCGGCGCAGCACGAAAATCAGCGGAATAATCAGACAGCCAATGAAGAAGGGAATGCGCCAGCCCCAGTCGGCGATCTCCTCATGCTCCAGCGTGGCGTTTAGCGCGTAGCCAATCAGCGCCGCCATGACGATAGCCACCTGCTGGCTGGCGGATTGCCAGCTGGTATAGAAGCCTTTATTGCCCGGCGTGGCGATTTCCGACAGATAAACCGACACCCCGCCAAGCTCGACGCCCGCGGAAAACCCCTGCAGCAAGCGGCCCACTAACACGAGGATCGGCGCCAGCACGCCGATGGTCTGATAGCCAGGGACCAGGGCTATCAGAAGCGTCCCGCAGCCCATGATCGCCAGGGTGACCATCAGCCCTTTGCGGCGCCCGATTCTGTCGATATAGGCGCCGAGGACCACCGCGCCGATGGGGCGCATCAGGAAGCCCGAACCAAACACCGCAAAGGTCAGCATCAGCGCTGCGAACTCGCTCTCCGCCGGAAAGAAGGTGCGGGCGATATAGGTGGCATAAAAGCCAAACAGGAAAAAGTCGAACTGTTCGAGAAAATTACCGCTGGTCACGCGGAGGATAGCGCCGACGGTGCCGGCGCGCGTGGATTGTTGCGTCATAGGGTGTGCTCTCCATTGTCTTTATCTTGTTTTTATAGAGGTAAGAGGGAGCGGGTTAGTCGCCTGCGACTGCCGCCTGTTTTCCGCGCCGCTTCTCAATTGCCCACTTGAGTAGCGCCGCACAGCGATAAAATCCGTGGGCAAATTTTCCGTAGGGAAGGGTTAAGAACAGGGCCATTACCACCCCGAGGTGAACAGCGAGCAAAATACCCATCCATGAGGTATCCCGTCCCGCCAGCAGCGCCAGGCCGGTGAAGCTGGTCAGCAGCAGTAGCAGGATAAAGCCGCGGTCCATCGGTTTTTGTCGTGCATCGCCGTGCAACGGCGACCGGCGCAGGTTTAGCCACAGCAGGCCAGCCGGCCCCACCAGCAGGCCGATGCCGCCAAGGGTCCCCAGCAGCACCGGGACGCTGAAGAACGGGTAGGGAGCTTCCCGGTCGGCGAAATAGTGATAGCCCGTGGCCACCACGGTGGCGGCGAAGCAGAGCATAAAGCCGTAGAAGGTGAAGTGGTGGAAACGGCGGCGCATCAGCGTGAAGGCGTCATCGGCTTCGTTGCAGCCTTTGCCATGCCCGCCATCGAGATATTTCAGCGTCAACGCATCCTGTGAGGCCTTGGCGATATCAACCGCGTGCGGCTGGCCCGGGGAGATCTCGCGCCAGAAGCGGATCACCCCGGTCATCAGCAAGCCAAAGGCCAGCACGAAGACCGAGCCAAACATCCACGCCAGCAGGTTATGCGGGAATATCTGATAGAAATCGCCCGCCAGCGGCGGATGAAGCAGCGAGCCTTTGAGCCCCATCGCCAGCAGCAGAAAGAAAATCAGTCCGCCGACCAGCGCCAGTACGGTGGTCACGCCAGCCCGGCGGTACAGGCTGCCAAAGGCGGCGGGCTGGGCGTAATGCTGATAAGTTTCCAGCCGAACTTCGGCCATCGCCTTCGGCACGTTAATCGCGAATTCGTGCGGCGGCGCGTACTGACAGGCGTGCAGGCAGGCGCCGCAGTTATGACACAGGTTAGCCAGATAGTTAATATCTGCTTTGCCAAAGGCCAGGCGCTGGGTCATCGCCGGGAATACGGCGCAAAACCCTTCGCAGTAGCGGCAGGCGTTACATACCTGCATCACCCTTTCCACTTCCGCCTCCGGCTCGGTGATGATCTGCGCCTCAATGATCAGCTTCTCAAGCGACTTCATGGTGTTTCTCCTGCTGTGCCGCCCGGGCGGCTTGCTGGCCGGCAATGCGGCCGAAGGTGGTGCCGATCGACATCCCGACGCCGGCGGTATAGCCTTTGCCCAGCACGTTGCCAGCCATCATTTCCCCGGCGACAAACAGGTTGCGGCTGGGTTTACCGGCGAAGTGGACGGCGGCGGTGTCGTCGACGTAGAGCCCGAGGTAGGTGAAGGTGATCCCCGGACGTAAGGCATAGCCGTAGTAAGGCGGCGTATCGATAGGCCGCGCCCAGTGGGTCTTTGGCGGCGTCAGGCCGGCGGTGGCGCAGTTATCCAGGCGGGTATGATCGAACTGGCCTGGCGCGCAGGCGGCATTATAGTCGGCGATGGTTTGCGTAAAGCGTTCGCTGTCCAGGCCGAGCTGGCGGGCCAGCTCGGGAAGGGTGTTGGCCTGAGCGCCGGGAAAGACGGGCGGCATAAAGTGGCCGATGGCTTTGCTGTCGATGATCGAGTAGCCGATTTGCCCGGGCTGGTGGGCGACCAGCCGGCCCCAGATGGCATAGCGTTTGGGCCAGAAATCTTCTCCTTCATCGTAAAAACGGTCGGCATCGCGGTTGACCACTACCCCCAGCGACACGCAGTCGACGCGGGTACAGATCCCGCCATCGTAGAGCGGCGCCCGGGCGTCAATGGCGACGCAGTGGGACTGCGAGGGATCGCCGATAATATCGGCCCCGGCGTCGATCATAAACTTGAGCAGCACCCCCTGGTTGAAGCGGGTGCCGCGGATGAGAAAGTTATCGGCGGGCCATTCACCGCGGTCATTTTGCCCCCAGGCCTCGCGCAGCCATTCGCGGTTGGATTCAAATCCGCCGGCGGCGAGGACGCAGCTTTTTGCAACAATCCGTTCCTCGCCCGCCAGCGCGGCGACAAATTCGCCGTTGCGCAGCTCGAGAGCCTGCACCGGCGTGTTGTAGCGGATCTGCACCCCCATTTGCTCCGCGCTGCGGTAATAGGCATTGACCAGCGCTTTGCCGCCGCCCATAAAAAAGGCGTTGGTGCGGGCTACGTGCAGGGCGCCGGAGAGCGGCGGCTGAAAGTTAACTCCGTGCTGGCGCATCCAGTCCCGGCATTGTGACGAGGTGCGGATCACCATTCGGGCCAGCGCTTCGTTGGTATTCCCCTCGGTGACGCGCAGCAGATCCTGCCAGTACTCTTCTTCCGGGTAGCTGTCGACCAGCACGTCCTGCGGCGCATCGTGCATACAGCGCAGGTTACGCGTGTGCTGCGAGTTGCCGCCGCGCCACTCCCGCGGCGCCGCCTCCAGCAGCAGCACCGAGGCGCCGGCCTCCCGGGCGGTTAAGGCGGCGCATAGCGCGGCATTGCCGCCGCCAATCACCAGTACATCCACCATTATCGGCTCCCTTACAATTTAATTAATTGTTAAATTTGTAATGGGAATGTAGGTGGTAACAGCGGTGAGGCGCTATGGTGTAATGCTAAAGAGGGGTTTAGTGAGCGTAAAGGGTAGCACCCGGCCAGCGGTCAGACTCCACCAGCTGGCGCATGACTTTGCTGAGTATCACTCGAGCCGCAAGGCCTGCCGGAGTGAGTTCATCATCAGACAGACTGACCAGAAAGTTGGGGCGACTGAGTATCGGGTTGACGACGTCGATCACCCTCAGCGCCTGATGGTCGAGGTGGGAGATGGCGGCCCCGGGCTGCAGGGTGGCCCCCAGTCCGCTGCGCACGGCCTGCATCAGCAGGGCCAGACCGTCAATGTCCGCCACCACCTCAACGCTGAGATGATGCTGCTGGCAAACTGCCTCCAGCCTGCCGCGCAGGCCATGGCCCTGGCTTGGCATAATCAACGGCAGGGAGGTGAGCTGGTCAGGGGAGATGTGGTCCTCCTGCAGGGGGGCCAACAGCGCATGGGTGCCAATCAGGAACAGGCGTTCTTCCAGCACCGGTCTGGCGCTCCAGCGCAGGATCTTTTCCTGCTGGAAAACGATAGCTAAATCGAGCTGGCGGGTGTTGATCATCCGCTCCAGATTACCGGAGAGGCTTTCCACCAAATGCAGGCGCACGTCGGGATAGCTTTCGCGCATCGCATTGATGAACGGGACGCCGAGAACGGAGGCGGTGCTGGGGGCCATGCCGACGCTAACGTGGCCTGACAGGCGCGCCTCGCGGGCGGCGAGGATGGCATCATCGGCATGGCGCAGCGCCAGCTGTGCCTGCGAGTAGAAAGCGAGACCCGCGCTGGTGGGCGTGACCCCGCGGGAGGTCCGCTGCAGCAGGCGAATGGCCAGTTCGTTTTCCAGGCGTGCGATCTGCTGGCTGAGCGCCGAGACGCCGATATTAAGATCAAGCGCGGCGCGCCCCATGCTGCCGGTTTCAACAATGCGCACAAAATAGCGTAGCTGGCGAAGTTCCATATCAACTCTCCGGACAAAACGGGGACGCGGGAAGGTCACCTGTGGGACGAGAGCGGTAAGGGCAGCAGAGGCGCCCATAAAAAAGCCAACCGGCAGGTTGGCTTTTCAGTCTCAGCGAAGCGGGGAATTATTTTTCCACCGCGTCGTGGGCGTGTTCGTCCTCGCGGCAATCACCTTCCGCACAGTGGCCGTACAGATACAGACTGTGGTTGGTCAGGCGGATGCCGTGGCGGGAGGCAATTTCACGCTGGCGTAATTCGATCGAGTCATCGCTGAATTCGATCACTTTGCCGCAGTCGAGGCAAATCAGGTGATCGTGGTGATGCTGCTGGGTCAGTTCGAAAACGGATTTACCGCCTTCAAAATTATGACGAGTCACGATACCGGCATCATCAAACTGGTTGAGTACGCGGTAAACGGTCGCCAGACCGATCTCTTCGCCCATGTCGATCAGGCGTTTATATAAGTCTTCCGCACTGACATGATGGTTATCCGGTTCCTGCAGCACTTCAAGGATTTTCAGTCGAGGAAGTGTGACTTTCAGGCCAGCCTTCTTTAATGCGGTATTGTTGTCAGTCATGCGGAATCTGTCCTGTTGCTAAACGATCTACTTCCTTCAACGGAAGTCATACAGAAATTAACCCGACGTAATGCGTCTCATTATAGAACTGCCACTGGTAAATGAAAACTGCAAGCATCAGGCCTGGTTTGCTGTCAAAAACGAGGCACCAGCTACAAACTGCGTCACGTGCCTCGTAGAATCAGAGGACATTGTACAGATATGTGATTAAAAGTTAAAAACTTGTAGCTATTAGTTTGATTGCTTTTGTCTATTAATGCGACGCAACTCAATGATTGCGCCGCTTAATCATCAGGCGTTTTTGATTTCTTCGAGGTGCAGCTCTTCGGCAACCTGCTTCACCCATTTCTCAACGCGCTCGTTGGTCAGCTCCGGCTGGCGGTCTTCATCAATGGCGAGGCCGACGAAGTGGTCGTCATCCGCCAGGCCTTTGGAGGCCTCAAAATGATACCCGGCTGTCGGCCAGTGACCGACGATGGTCGCGCCGCGCGGCTCAATGATGTCGCGGATGGTGCCCAGCGCGTCGCAGAAGTATTCTGCGTAGTCTTCCTGGTCGCCACAGCCGAACAGCGCCACCAGTTTACCATTGAAGTCGATCTCTTCCAGCGTCGGGAAGAAGTCGTCCCAGTCACACTGCGCTTCGCCGTAGTACCAGGTCGGGATACCGAGCAGCAGAATGTCGTGGGCTTCCAGGTCTTCTTTGCTGCTTTTGGCAATGTCGTGAACATCAGCAACATCTTTACCAAGCTGCTTTTGAATCATTTTTGCAATATTTTCGGTGTTGCCGGTGTCGCTGCCAAAAAAGATGCCGATGATTGCCATGAGTAAAATAACCTCTTGAAACTTAAATGATGTGGTAGGGACGCGATGCCCATAGATAACGGCAATCATAGCAGAACAGGCAAGGGCGCGGAAACAGCAATCACGCCCGACTGCACACTCTGCTACACGAATGCGGATTTTTCGCGGAAAGTTAGACTTTTCCCTGGCTGTGCAGGGCGCGCAATTGAGTCATCAGCATCTCTTCAATGAGATCGCTGCGGCTCATATTACGCGCTTCCGCCAGTTCATTGAGCGCATCGACCGCGTCGGCGTTGAGTTTTAACTCGACGCGCTTCAGCCCGCGAACCTTATCGCGTTTCAGCTGGTTACGTTTGTTGATGCGCAGTTGTTCATCGCGCGACAGCGGATTGGTTTTCGGTCTTCCCGGGCGACGCTCGTTTGCGAACAAATCTAATGTCGTACGGTCCGTTTGTTCTTTTGCCATGATTCTGAGTGACTTCGGGGAAACAAGCTGCCGGGCTCTAGCCGGCGCAGATAGCGCGCCATCATACATCAGGCGAACGGCTGCGCCAACGACCGCGGGCATTCTGCGGCGCGGTCGGGCATATTTTAGCCAATCAGGCGGCGATGCTCGTCAGATAGCGGCGGATGGCGCGTAACACCGCCTCGGGTTTCTCGGCATGCACCCAGTGTCCGGCGCCAGCGATGACGTGCGCCCGGGCCTGCGGGAACTGCGCCAGCAGCGCGTCGCGGTAGGCGTCGGTCACATAGGGCGAGTTGCCGCCGGGAATAAACTGCGTCGGGTGCGGCCAGGCCGGAATGGTTTCCCAGCCGACGATATGCGGGTACTGGTCCCACAGCACCGGCACGTTAAAGCGCCATTCGCCGTCGACAAAAGATTTCAGCAGGAACTGAATCACGCCCTCTTCCCGCAGATGCTCACGCATCACCTGCGCCGCCTGCTGGCGGCTGTTGGCGGAGGATTCGCTGACGGCGCGGATAGCGGCGAAGATCTCATCATGGCGGCGCACATGATAATCCACCGGCGCGATATCGATCGCCACCAGTCCGCTGATGCGTTCCGGCGCCAGGGCGGTCAACGCCATCACCGCTTTCCCGCCCATCGAATGGCCGATAAAGGTGGCGCGCTCGATCTGGTGCGCGTCGAGCGTATCAAGCAGATCCTGCGCCATGGCGGGGTAGGTCATCTCTGGCGATCGCGGCGACAAACCGTGGTTGCGCATATCGACCTGCACAATATCGTGGTCGGCGATCAGGTCGCGGGCGAGGATGCCCAGGTTGTCCAGGCTGCCAAACAGACCGTGGACCAGCACGATCGGGGAGTGGTTGTGCGGATTCTGTGCAGATTGCGCTCGGCTATTTAATTTCATGGCAAAGTTCTTTTTTTCGCTCCGTCGGGTTAGGGTATTATGTTGGACATTCTGCCATCCGGCTGCAAGACCCAGAAGTTTTCTGAGTTTTACCGCCATCCTGGTTTGACGCTATCCGCGGTTGGGATTTGTACTTATAATCCCAACGATTTGTATTCAGAAAAGATATCGCACTGGATTAAGATGAAAACAATTGAAGTTGATGATGAACTCTATCGCTATATTGCCAGCCACACTCTGCATATCGGCGAGAGCGCATCCGACATTTTACGGCGCATGCTGAAATTTTCCGCCGTTTCCCAACCGGCTACACCGGTCAGCAAAGCCGCGCCGGCACTGGCGCCAGCGCCTGCCGTGGAGGTGAAACCCGCTAACCCGGCGAAAGATAAAGTCCGCGCCATGCGTGAGCTGTTGTTATCTGATGAATACGCCGAGCAGAAGCGTGCGGTGAACCGTTTCATGCTGGTGTTGACGACCCTCTATTCTCTGGACAATAAAGCATTTGCCGAGGCGACTGAGTCTCTGCATGGCCGCACGCGCGTCTACTTTGCAGAAGATGCGCGTACGCTGCTGAAAAGCGGTAATCAGACCAAACCAAAACAGGTTCCTGGTACACCGTGGTGGGTTATCACTAATACCAATACCGGCCGTAAATGCAGCATGATTGAGCACATCATGCAGTCGATGCAGTTCCCTGCGGAGCTGATTGAAAAGGTTTGCGGCACGATCTAGCTTTTTAACATTTGCACCAGAAGGATCAGGCAATGGCAATCGATAAACGTGCGGGGCAGCCTGCGCAACAGAGTGATTTGATTAACGTCGCCCAACTGACTGCTCAGTACTACGTGCTGAAGCCTGAAGTCGGTAATGCGGAGCATGCGGTAAAATTCGGCACCTCTGGCCATCGCGGTAGCGCGGCGCGCCACAACTTCAACGAACCGCATATCCTGGCCATCGCCCAGGCCATTGCGGAAGATCGTGCGAAGAACGGGATCACCGGTCCGTGCTATGTCGGCAAAGATACCCACGCTCTCTCCGAGCCGGCGTTTATTTCGGTGCTGGAAGTGTTAACCGCCAACGGCGTTGACGTGATCGTGCAGGAAAACAACGGCTTCACTCCGACGCCGGCGGTCTCCAATGCGATTCTGGTGCATAACAAGAAAGGCGGTCCGCTGGCAGACGGCATTGTGATCACCCCGTCACACAACCCGCCGGAAGATGGTGGTATCAAGTACAACCCGCCAAACGGCGGCCCGGCTGATACCAACGTCACCAAAGTGGTGGAAAACCGCGCCAACGAACTGCTGGCCGCCGGCCTGCAGGGCGTGAAACGCATTTCTCTGGACGCGGCGCTGGCTTCTGGTCACGTTAAAGAACAGGATCTGGTGCAGCCGTTCATTGAGGGGCTGGCGGACATCGTCGACATGGCGGCGATCCAGAAAGCGGGCCTGACACTGGGCGTCGATCCGCTGGGCGGGTCCGGTATCGAATACTGGAAACGCATTGGCGAACACTACAAGCTCAATCTGACCATTGTGAACGATCAGGTTGACCAGACTTTCCGCTTTATGCACCTCGATAAAGACGGCGCCATCCGTATGGACTGCTCCTCAGAGTGTGCGATGGCGGGCCTGCTGGCGCTGCGCGATAAGTTCGATCTGGCGTTTGCTAACGATCCGGATTACGACCGCCACGGGATTGTCACCCCAGCCGGGCTGATGAACCCGAACCACTACCTGGCGGTAGCGATCAACTACCTGTTCCAGCATCGTCCGCAGTGGGGCAAAGAGGTGGCGGTGGGTAAAACGCTGGTCTCCTCAGCGATGATTGACCGCGTGGTGAACGATCTGGGCCGCAAGCTGGTGGAAGTGCCGGTGGGCTTTAAATGGTTTGTCGACGGCCTGTTCGACGGCAGCTTCGGCTTCGGCGGCGAAGAGAGCGCCGGGGCCTCCTTCCTGCGCTTTGACGGCACGCCATGGTCCACCGATAAAGACGGCATCATCATGTGCCTGCTGGCGGCGGAAATCACCGCGGTGACCGGGAAAAACCCGCAGGAGCATTACAACGAACTGGCGGAACGCTTTGGTGCGCCGAGCTACAACCGCCTGCAGGCTTCCGCGACCTCCGCGCAAAAAGCGGCGCTGTCCAAGCTCTCTCCGGAAATGGTCAGCGCTGACACCCTGGCGGGCGATCCGATCACTGCTCGTCTGACCGCGGCGCCGGGCAACGGGGCGGCGATTGGCGGCCTGAAGGTGATGACCGACAACGGCTGGTTCGCGGCGCGTCCGTCAGGCACCGAAGACGCCTACAAGATCTACTGCGAAAGCTTCCTCGGCGAAGAGCATCGCAAGCTGATTGAAAAAGAAGCGGTAGAGATTGTCAGCGAAGTGCTGAAGAACGCGTAACCGCAGCCAAACATCAGGCCCCTTGTGGGCCTGATTTTTTTCGCAAGGATAGCGATGAAAATACAACGGAAGTCCCTGTTTTTATTCTGGGCGTGGATGGATCTCTTTTTCGTCCTGCAATTCTTATGGTGGAATATTGCCCACCGCCGCCTCCCTTTTTACGACGACCTGCTGGCTTATCTCCAGCTGCTGCATACTTACGGCTCTGGGGCGGTCTGGCTGTATCCGCTGAATGTTCTGCTGATTATCAGCATCCCGCTATCGATGATCCTCTTTTTCCGTCAGAGCCGCTATGCGCTGTGGCTGGCCTGGGGGCAGGCGCCGCTCAGACTGGTGTTTATGCAGCCTTCGCTGTCGCTGGGTCTGTGGCTGATTCAGGCTGCCGGCGTCAGGCATGTAGCGATCCTGGCCGGTTTTTTGCTGCTCTCTGAAGGGCTGAAAATCGCCAGCCTCTGGTACTGCAGAGGCGGCGCTCAGGGCATAAAGCGATAGCCAATGCCGGTTTCGGTCAGCAAATGCTGCGGCCGTGCCGGATCGGCCTCCAGCTTTTGTCGCAAATGACCCATATAGATCCGCAGATAGTGGCTGTGCTCCACGGCGTTAGGCCCCCACACCTGATTCAGCAACTGGCGCTGGGTAAGCACTTTGCCGGGATTATTCAACAGCGCCGTCAGCAGACGAAACTCGATGGGCGTCAGGTGGATCTCTTCGCTGCCGCGCAGGATGCGGCGGGCGGGGATATTGACCTCCAGGTCAGCGAAGCGCACCACTGGCTCATCGGCCTGCGCCGCGCCGTGGCGACGCAGCGCGACGCGCAGGCGGGCCTGTAGCTCGCCGATGCCAAAGGGTTTACTTAAGTAGTCATCGGCGCCGGCATCCAGGGCGGCAATTTTGTCATGCTCTTCGCTACGCGCTGACAGGACGATAATCGGCATCTGGCTCCACTGACGCAGGTCGCGAATAAAATCAATGCCGTCACCATCCGGCAGGCCCAGATCGAGGATCGCGAGGTCGGGCTTGCGGGTGGCGGCTTCAATCAGCCCACGCTGCAGGGTTTCCGCTTCAAATACGCGCATGCCGTCGGCTTCCAGCGCGGTGCGCAGAAAGCGTCGGATAGCGTGTTCGTCTTCGATAATCAGAACGTTAATCACAATTCCTCAGGTAGCTCTTCCAGTTCAGGGGGCGTTTCTCCCGGCAGTGTAACACGGAATGAGGCACCGCCCTCGGGCCGGTTGCTGGCGGAGATGGTCCCGCCGTGAACGTCGACGATGGCCTGACATATGGCAAGGCCCAGCCCGACGCCAGGGATCGCCGACTCTTTGTTGCCGCGGGCGAATTTATCAAAGATAGCCTGTTCCTGGCCTGCCGGGATCCCCGGACCGTTATCCCATACCTCCAGCGACAGCTGCCGGGCGTCCGCCTCGGCGCGGATGCCGATGTTCGCCCGGGCGCCGGCATACTTATGGGCATTTTCCAGCAGGTTGATCAGCACCCGCTCGAACAGCGGCCCGTCGACATGCACCAGCTGGAGGGGATCGGGGAGATCCAACTGAATGTGCTGGCCGCCGAGGCTCGGTTCGAGCATGCGCAGCGCGCTGCCGACCACTTCCTCCAGCGTCAGCCACTCCTTATGCAGATTAAAGCCGCCGGACTGGATCCGCGCCATATCCAGCAGGTTGTTCACCAGACGGGTGGTGTTGAGCACATGCTGGCGAATTTCATTGGCCTGAGGAGCATGCTTTGAACCTTCGCTGGCCAGATCGAGGGTCAGAATTTCCGCCTGGCCAAACAGCACGGTTAGCGGAGTACGCAGATCGTGCGACAGGGCGGCGAGCAGCGAGTTACGCAGGCTTTCCCGCTCGCTGGTCAGCCGGGCCTGCTCTTCGCTGGCGGTCAGGGTGAGGCGCTCCAGGGCGCTGGCCACCAGCAGGGTAAAGGTCTCCAGCAGCCGCTGCTGCTCCGGGATCATCAGCTGGCGCAGATTCTCCGGTTCCACCACCAGTAGTCCCCAGGTGCGGGCGGCGCTCTTCAGCGGTAAAATTTGGTACGGCACGCCGGGCAGGGTATCGGTGCCGGCGCCGGCAGGCTGCCCCTTATCAAAGCTCCAGCGGGCGATGGCGTCATCCCATGGGGTCAGCCCTGGCTGGTGGGTTAAGGGCAGCAGTTTTCCCTGGGCGTCCGGCAGCAGCAACTGGCTGCGGGCCTGAAAGGTGGAGGCGATGAAGCGCTCGCTGGTGGTGGCGATATCCTGCTGGCTACGACCCACCGCCAGCGCTTTAGACATCTCATACAGGTGGCGGGTACGGCGTTCACGGTAGCGCGCCACCCGCGCCTGGTAGCGTACGCCAGCGGTGAGGTTACCGATAAGCAGGCCCACAGTGAGCATCACGCCGAAGGTGAGCAGATACTGGACATCTGACACCGCCAGCGTCCCGCGCGGGGCGACAAAAAACAGATCGAAGCTGATAACGTTGATCACCGTCGCCAGCACCGACGGCCAGCGGCCATAGACCAGGGCGATGATCACCACCCCCAGCAGATAGAGCATCACCAGGTTGGCGGCTTCGAAGGCCATCAACCACTGCATGGCCACCAGGGTGATGATGGCGCATAGCGCCACCGCCACCGCGCAGCCCTGCAGCTGCAGGCGCCACTTTTCCAGCGCCGTACGGCTGTCGTTGGCCCGGGCAGGGAGAGGGGACGGTTTTTCATCGAGGGCGATCACCACCAGATCGAGGTCCGGCGCATGGCGAGCCAGACGGTCGGCGAAGCCGCTGCGATCCCACCAGCGGCGTTTGCGCTGGCGGCCGATGACGATTTTGCCGAGGTTATGCTCGCGGGCGTAATGGAGGACCGCTTTCTCTTCCGACGGGTCGGAGAGGGTGGCGGTTTCGGCCCCCAGCTCCTGGGCCAGACGCAGCGCGGCGAGAATAGCCCGCCGCCGGGCTTCCGGCAGGCGGTGCAGGGAAGGGGTCTCGACATACACTGCATGCCAGACGCTGCCCAGGCGGGCGGCGAGCCGGGCGGCGGCGCGCACCAGCTTTTCGCTGCCGGTGTTGTGCCCGATACAGAGCAGGATCGCATCGCGGGTGTGCCAGACTTTCTCCTGGCCCTGGCGGTCGCGCCAGGCGCGCATCTGTTCATCGACGCGGTCGGCGGTGCGGCGCAGAGCCAGCTCGCGCAGCGCAATCAGGTTTCCCTTGCGGAAAAAGTTTTCGATGGCGCGCTCGGCCTGGCCGCCGATATAGACTTTGCCCTCATTGAGCCGCTGGCGCAGATCGTCAGGGGGGAGGTCCACCAGCACCACGTCGTCCGCGGCGTCAAAGAAGGGGTCGGGAACGGTCTCCCGCACCTGCACGCCGGTGATCCCGCTGACGACGTCGTTCAGGCTTTCCAGATGCTGGACGTTGACGGTGGTAAAGACATCAATTCCGGCCTCCAGCAGTTCATCCACATCCTGCCAGCGCTTCGGATGGCGGGAGCCGGGCGCATTGCTGTGCGCCAGCTCATCCACCAGAATCAGCGCCGGACGGCGGGCGAGGGCGGCGTCGAGATCGAACTCATACACGTACCGCCCGCGATGAGCGAGCCGCCGCGGCGGCAGGGTGCTCAGGCCCTCCAGCATCGCAGCGGTCTCTTTTCGGCCGTGGGTCTCCGCCACGCCAATCAGAATATCCAGCCCCTGGGCGCGCAGCCGCTGCGCTTCCGCCAGCATCGCCCAGGTTTTCCCCACCCCGGCGCAGGCGCCGAAGAACACTTTCAGTTTGCCGCGATGCGGGGCGGCGGTGTGCTGCAGCAGGCGGTCAGGGTCCGGGCGCAGCGGCTCGTCACTCATTTACTTATCCTTCAGGGCATCCAGCGCCATATTGAGTTGCAGTATATTGACCACCGGCTGACCAAGGAAGCTCAGCAGCGGGGTTTGTGTGGCCTGGTTCACCAGCTGGCTTACCTGCTCAACGCTCAGCTGGCGCGCTTTAGCCACCCGGGGGACCTGCCACAGCGCGGCGGCCGGGGTCAGGTTGTTATCGAGACCGCTCGCCGAGGTGGTGACCAGCTCGACCGGCACCCGCGGGTCGGCGTCCGGGTTCGCGGCGCGCAGGGCCTGTACGCGCTCGCTCACCGCTTTATCCAGCGCCGGGTTGCTGGCGGCAAGGTTGCTGCCGCCTGACGCCATGGGATTATCCGCCGTCTCAGCGGTGGCCGACGGGCGGCCCTGGAAATAGCCTGCGGCAGTATAGTTCTGGCCAATCAGTCCGGAGCCGCGCACCTCACCGTTCAGGCGGATCAGCGAGCCGTTGGCCTGTGAGTTAAACCACCATTGTCCCAGGCTGGTGGTCAGCAGAGGATAGACGCCGCCGGTGAGCAGCGTTAACAGAATAAATAGCACAAGTGCTGGACGAATCAATGACATAGTTTTTTCCTCACACCAGACCGCTCAGGGTCAGCAGCAGGTCGATGGCTTTAATACCGATAAAGGGCACCAGCAGACCGCCGAGGCCGTAGATCCACAGGTTGCGGCGCAGCATCGCCGAGGCGGAGAGTGGGCGATAGCTCACGCCTTTCAGGGCCAGCGGGATCAGGAAGACGATGATCAGCGCGTTAAAGATAACGGCGCTAAGGATCGCTGACGACGGCGAATGCAGGCCCATCACGTTCAGCATGGCCAGCTGGGGATAGACCGCGGCAAATGCCGCCGGAATAATGGCGAAATATTTCGCCACGTCGTTGGCAATACTGAAGGTAGTCAGCGAGCCGCGCGTCATTAACATCTGTTTGCCGATATGGACCACCTCAATCAGCTTGGTGGGGTTGGAATCCAGGTCGACCATGTTGCCTGCTTCCTTCGCCGCCTGGGTGCCGGAGTTCATGGCCACCGCCACGTCGGCCTGAGCCAGCGCGGGCGCATCGTTGGTGCCGTCGCCGGTCATCGCCACCAGCCGACCTTCCGACTGATACTGGCGGATCAACGCCAGCTTGGCTTCCGGCGTCGCTTCGGCGAGGAAATCATCGACCCCGGCCTCGGCGGCGATCGCCGCGGCGGTCAGGCGGTTATCGCCGGTGATCATCACCGTTTTAATGCCCATTTTGCGCAGCTGGGCGAAACGTTCTTTGATACCGCCTTTAACGATATCTTTGAGCGAAATAATCCCCAGCACCTTTTCCCCTTCGGCGACCACCAGCGGTGTGGCCCCCTGGCGGGCGACCTCTTCCACCTGCTTATCGACATCGGCAGGGAAGTGGCCGCCGTTGGCCTCCACGTGGCGGCGAATGGCGTCCACCGACCCTTTGCGGATCATGCGTTGATCAATATTGATGCCGCTCATCCGCGTTTGCGCGGTAAAGGGGACAAAGGTGGCGTGCAGCGACTGCAGATCGCGTTCGCGCAGGTTAAAGCGCTGTTTCGCCAGCACCACGATGCTGCGCCCCTCAGGGGTTTCATCCGCCAGCGAGGAGAGCTGGGCGGCGTCGGCGAGGGTTCGCTCTTCCACGCCGCGCGCCGGCAGGAAGGCGGAAGCCTGACGGTTGCCAAGGGTAATGGTCCCGGTTTTATCCAGCAGCAGGACATCGACGTCGCCAGCGGCCTCCACCGCGCGGCCACTGGTGGCGATGACGTTGGCGCCGAGCATACGACTCATCCCGGCGACGCCGATGGCCGACAGCAGCCCGCCGATGGTGGTCGGGATCAGGCACACCAGCAGGGCGACCAGCACGGTAACGCTGACCGCATTGCCGCTCCACGCCGAGAAGGGCCAGATGGTGGCGGTGGCCAGCAGGAACACCAGCGTCAGGGCGATCAGCAGGATCGTCAGGGCGATCTCGTTCGGCGTTTTACGGCGCTGGGCGCCTTCCACCATGGCGATCATCCGGTCGAGGAAGGTTTCTCCCGGGTTCACGCTGCAGCGGATCACCAGCCAGTCGGAGAGAATGCGTGTCCCGCCGGTCACCGAGGCAAAATCGCCACCGGATTCACGGATCACCGGGGCAGACTCGCCGGTAATGGCGCTTTCGTCCACCGAGGCGCCGCCTTCGATGACTTCGCCATCGCAGGGGATAATATCCCCGGCTTCCACCAGCACCACGTCGCCTTTGCGCAGGTCTTCCGCTGGCACGTGGTCGACCGTCGCGTCATGCTGCGGGGCGCGCAGTTTGCGGGCGAAGGCCGTTTTTTTCACCCCTTTCAGGCTGTTGGCCTGGGCTTTGCTGCGGCCTTCCGCCATCGCTTCGGCAAAGTTAGCGAACAGCACGGTAAACCACAGCCAGATGCTGACGGCGGCGGTAAAGGTGGCGCTACCGGTCAGGGCGCCGCCAGCCATGGCGATCGCCAGCAGGGTAGTTAACAGGCTGCCCACCCAGACGATAAACATCACCGGATTGCGCCATTGCACCATCGGGCTGAGTTTTTTCACGGCATCCAGCAGCGCCTGGCGCACCAGCGTCGGCTCCAGCAGGGCTAATTGTTTGCGACTCATAACAGGGTGCTCCGCATCGCTCAAAGTAAGGAAAAGTGTTCAGCCAGCGGGCCAAGCGCCAGCGCAGGAATAAAGGTCAGGGCGCCCACCAGCAGCACGGTGCCGATCAGTAAACCGATAAACAGGGCGTCGTGGGTGGCGAGGGTACCGGGGCTGGCCGGTTGAATTTTCTTCGCCACCAGCGAGCCGGCGATGGCCATCACCGGAATGATGACGGCGAAGCGGCCGACCAGCATGCAGAACGCCAGCAGCAGGTTCCAGAACGGCGTCGCCGCACCCAGGCCAGCGAAGGCGCTGCCGTTGTTATTAGCCGCCGAGGTGACGGCGTACAGCACTTCGCTAAAGCCGTGCGGTCCAGGGTTGAACATCCCGGCGCGGCCGGCGTCGGTCATCATCGCCAGCGCCGTGCCAAGCAGCACCAGCGTCGGGGTGACCAGAATGGCGAGGGCGATCATTTTCATTTCCCGGACATCGATTTTCTTCCCGAGATACTCCGGAGTGCGGCCGACCATCAGCCCGGCGATAAATACCGCCAGCATAACGAACAGCAGCATGCCGTACAGGCCCGAACCGACGCCGCCGAACACCACTTCGCCAATCTGCATCAGCCACATCGGCACCATGCCGCCCAGCGCGGTGAAGGAGTCATGCATGGCATTGACCGCGCCGCAGGAGGCGGCAGTGGTGATCACCGCGAACAGACTGCTGGCGAGAATACCGAAGCGACTCTCTTTACCTTCCATATTCAGGCTACTGTCAGCGCCCAGCGTCAGCAGGTGGGGGTTGCCGCGAGTTTCCGCCCACATCACCACGGCGACGCAGAGGATAAAGATCAACGTCATTGCCCACAGGATGGCGCGTCCCTGACGTCGATCGCTCACCACCTCGCCGAAGGCGAAGCACAGTGCCGCCGGGATCAGGAAGATTGCCAGCATCTGCACGAGATTGGTCAGCGCGGTCGGGTTTTCAAACGGGTGAGCGGAGTTGGCGTTAAAGAAACCGCCGCCGTTGGTGCCCAGCAGCTTAATCGCTTCCTGCGAGGCGACAGGCCCCATCGGCAACAGCTGGTGCGCCCCTTCGAGGGTGGTAAAGGGCTGGTAGGCCAGCAGATTCTGCGGCACACCCTGCTGAATAAAGAACAGGGCCACCAGCAGGGAGAGCGGCAGCAGCAGCCACAGGGTAATGCGCGTCAGGTCGACCCAGGCATTGCCAAGGGTGGACATTTTCTGCCGGGCGAAGGCGCGGGTCAGGGCGAATACCACGGCGATCCCGGTGGCGGCAGAGAGAAAATTCTGCACCGTCAGGCCGACCATCTGGCTGAGATAGCTCATGGTGCTTTCGCCGGCGTAAGCCTGCCAGTTGGTATTGCTGACAAAGCTGACCGCGGTATTGAGCGCCAGATCCCATGACAATCCCGGTAGATGCTGCGGGTTAAACGGCAACACGCCCTGGAGCATCAGCAGGGCAAACAGGGCCAGGCCGCCGAGGGCGTTAAACAGCAGGATCGCCAGCAAATACTGCAGCCAGCCCATCTCCTCGGCGCGGATCCCGGCCACGCGCCACAGGACGCGCTCGACGCCGGCCAGGCCGGGAAGCGGGATATCGTTCACCATCCTCGCCAGACACGTCCCCAGCGGGCGCGCCAGCACCAGCAGCACCAGCAGGTAGCTGGCTAATAATAAAAATCCCTGGGCAGCCATCAGAATGCCTCCGCGTGTATCAAGGCATAAACCAGATAAGCCAGTAACAGGAACACCAGCCCAACGCCAGTGAGTACGCCTGCAGTCACAATCCACCTCCGGGTGTCTTTTTTGATTTACCAGGAGAATAGGAATTACGGCGCAAAGATTTCGCAAAAATCGGCGGGCGCGGTGTAAAAAAAGTATAAAAATGACAAAGGCACAATTTAACTGATGGTTAGTATTAATTTAACTTTTTTGTAACTAATTTACGTGGTGAATGTAAATTAAGTATAAATACGTGCTTTTTAGTGGTCGGATGAGTAGTAAAATTACAACCAGAGCGGTATTATTTTGCTCAGACAAACATGATTAATTTTACCGGCGCTGCTTGCCGGCCTGACAAAGGGGAGAGAAATGATGGCGTTGTACAAAGCTTATCCTGCTCATATTATTTTACTGCGTCGTGCTTTCGCCGTCGTGGCTGGCGTCGCGGCGCTGCCGGTGATGCTGTTCTGGAAAGATCGCGCCCGCTATTACAGCTGGCTGCACCGGGTGTGGTCGAAAACCAGCGAGCAGCCGGTGTGGATGGCGCAGGCGGAAAAAGCCGCTCACGATTTCTATTAATCCGTCCTGCTGCGACGAAGACAAGAAAACCGCCGGTTGCCCCCGGCGGTTTTTTTTCGTCGCTTGTCTACACTCGTTTTCATGCACCGCAGTGGAATTGGCAGGTGCTTATTTTGCCGGAGCGCGCTATTTTTTCCGGCTTATATCATGAGATGAGTTTTGCTGACGGATATCGAGGAGTTATATGGCCACCCATCTGGTCTGGTTACGCACGGATTTACGCATTCACGATAACCTGGCGCTGGCCGCCGCCTGCCGGGATCCGCAGGCGCAGGTGCTGGCGCTGTATATCGCCACCCCGGGGCAGTGGCGTGAGCATCACCTGGCGCCGCGGCAGGCCGCGTTTATCGTCAGCCATTTGCACAGTCTGCACACCGCGCTGGCGGAACGGGGCATACCGCTGTGGGTCGAAGAGGCGGACGATTTTACCGCCAGCGTCGAACGGCTGGCCCATTTCTGCCAGCAGCACCAGGTCAGTCACCTGTTCTACAACTATCAGTACGAATTCAATGAACGTCAGCGCGATGCCGCCGTTGAGAACACCTTGCGCGATGTCATTTGCCAGGGCTTTGAAGACAGCGTCCTGTTGCCGCCCGGCAGCGTCATGACCGGCAGCGGCGAAATGTATAAAGTTTTCACGCCGTTTAAGAATGCGTTTATTCGCCGTCTGCGGGACGGGCTCCCGGCGTGCGTGGCGGCGCCGAAGCCGCGCCAGGCGCCTGCCCGCCAGGCGCCGCCGCTGCCTGAGCTCAACTACCCGCAAACGCCGTTCGATGGGCTGCTGTTTGCCGCGGATGAAAAAACGGCGCTGGCGCGGCTGCGCGCGTTTTGTCAGCAACCGGCGGCGGAGTATGAGGGGCAGCGTGACTTCCCCGCCGTGGAAGGGACCAGTCGCCTGTCGCCCTGCCTGGCCACCGGGGTGTTGTCACCGCGCCAGTGCCTGCATCGTCTGCTGACGGAACACCCCGCCGCGCTGGACGGTGGGGCAGGTGCCACCTGGCTTAATGAGCTGATCTGGCGCGAGTTTTACCGCCATCTGATGGTCTACTATCCGAAACTCTGTAAAGGACGCCCGTTTATCGCATGGACTGATAAGGTCGCCTGGCGTGAAGATGACGCCGCCCTGCAGGCCTGGCAGCGCGGGGAGACCGGCTTTCCGATAGTCGATGCCGCGATGCGCCAGCTTAACGCCACCGGCTGGATGCATAACCGGTTGCGCATGATTGTCGCCAGCTTCCTGACGAAAGATCTGCGCCTCGACTGGCGGGCAGGGGAGCGCTACTTCATGAGTCAACTGATTGATGGCGACCTGGCGGCGAACAACGGCGGCTGGCAGTGGGCGGCCTCGACAGGCACCGACGCCGCGCCCTATTTCCGCATATTTAACCCCACCACCCAGGGCGAGAAGTTTGATAAGCAGGGGGTGTTTATGCGTCGATGGCTGCCTGAGCTGGCAAAGGTGCCGGAGAAGGCGCTGCATCAGCCGTGGGCGTGGGCGGATAAACAGGGGATCAAACTGGATTATCCGCGCCCGATAGTCGATCACAAACAGGCGCGGCAGGAGACGCTGGCGGCCTGGGAGGCCGCCAGAAAAGGAATTACTCCACCGCCAGACGGCGGGTCCTGACCTTCAGCGAGTGATACAGCCAGATGACCAGCACCACGCCGACACAGGCCAGCGCGCCCCAGGTGATCTGGCTGAAGACCTTGATGTAGGCGTCAATGGAGTAGTTCACTGCCCCGGCGGCGTCGAAGGACGCCTGCGAGGTCTGGTCGGCGATGACGCCGGCCAGATAGTTGGCGATGGCCCCGGAGAGCAGCATATAGATACCGGTCAGCACCCCGGTGACCCCCGGGATCTCAATGCGGGTGATTTGCGACATGGCGACCGGGTCGATAAACAGTTCGGCAAAACCCATCACCGCCAGCCCCAGCACCATCAGCGGCATGGACGACTGGCCATAGGCCGCCGACCAGCGGGCGCTGAGGGTCAGGATGCAGAACCCGGCGCTCATCAGGCCCAGACCGAGGGCAAATTTCCCCCAGATGCGCACGGTGCGATTGCCACCGACGCTCTCTTTCACCAGCCACGCCAGCACCATCCCGCAGAGCATCACCGCGAAGGCGTTGACCGACTGGAACATGGCGGTAGGGACTTCGTAGCTCATGATATGGCGATTAACGAAGCGGTCAATATACAGGCTGATGGAGCTCCCGCCCTGCTGGGCGAAGGCCCAGAACAGCAGGCTAAACGCGGTGAGGACGACGATCAGGCGCAGATCCTTACGCTGTTTATCGGTTTCAGCGCGCAGGTAGATCCGCGCCAGCACCGCCAGGCCGATAACGGTGGCCACGATCAGGGCATACACCGACCACTCCTGCCAGAACAGCACGGCGATCAGCAGCGGGGCGGTAACCAGCAGCACCAGCAGCCAGCCCCAGTTCGGCAGCAGGAAGCGGCGCGCGCACAGCGCCTGGCGGTTGACGCCGGCAGTATGCTGGAAGTGACGGTTGCCGCAGAGAAAAATCACCAGTCCCGCCACCATGCCGATGGCCGCCAGGGCAAAGCCCATCGCCCAGCTATACTCCTCCTGTACGTAGCCGCAGGCGATCGGCGCGATAATCGAGCCGATATTGCCCGCGGCATACATCAGCGAGAAGCCGCCGTCGCGACGCGGATCGGCAGGTTCGTAGAGTTCGCCCAGCAGACAGCTGACGTTGGATTTAAACAACCCGTAGCCGCAGACGATGATCGCCAGCGACAGGTAGAGGAAGACTGGGGCGGTTTCGCTGGCTCCGAGCACCAGATGGCCAATGGCCATCAGCAGCGCGCCGAGCATGACCGCCATCCGGTTGCCTAACAGCTTATCGGCCAGATAGCCGCCGAGGATCGGCGTGACATAGACCAGCGAACAGTAGGCGCTGAACAGGGCATAGGCGTGGTTATCGTCATATTTGAGCTGATTGGTGAGATAGAGGATCAGCAGGGCGCGCATGCCGTAGAAGCTAAAATATTCCCAGATTTGCAGCGCCACGACGTAGTAAATCGCCCGCGGTTGCGATGATGTTGTCTTCATGAGAAGTGTGGTTTCCTGGCGTAAAGCGAAAGTCGATCGTTCTGCATGAATAGCGCTTTATTAGTCATATTCATGGCTTGAGGGGCTTTCTGTTTATTTAATATGCTTTATTAATGCATAAATATACACGAATGCGCGATGGGGTGGGTAGACAAAATGCGGGATTAACAAAAAAGTCATGGTCGGTGCCGGTTGTGGACTATCGACGGCCCGAATGGATCTGGTTATGTTATGCCTTTGTATACCCTGATTATCTGCTGGAGTGGCGATGAAAAATAGCGAACTGGAACAACTGATAAACGACAAGCTCAATAGTGCGGCCATCAGTGATTTCGCCCCTAACGGTCTGCAGGTGGAAGGACGTGATACGGTGCAAACGATCGTCACCGGGGTGACGGCCAGCCAGGCGCTGCTGGATGAAGCCGTTCGGCTGCAGGCGGATGCGGTGATCGTCCATCATGGCTATTTCTGGAAAAACGAGTCGCCGGTGATCCGCGGCATGAAGCGCCGCCGCCTGAAGACTCTGCTGGCCAACGATATCAATCTCTACGGCTGGCACCTGCCGCTGGATGCCCACCCGGAGCTGGGCAACAACGCGCAACTGGCGCATCTGCTGGGGATTAACGTGCTGGGTGAAATCGAACCGCTGGTGCCTTGGGGCGAACTGTCGATGCCGGTTTCCGGCCTCGAACTGGCCTCGTGGATCGAAGCGCGGCTGGGGCGCAAGCCGTTATGGTGCGGCGATACCGGGCCGGACACCGTCAGCCGCGTCGCCTGGTGTACCGGCGGCGGCCAGAGCTTTATCGACGCCGCGGCGCGCTTTGGGGTGGATGCGTTTATTACCGGCGAGGTGTCGGAACAAACTATTCACTCTGCCCGCGAACAGGGGCTGCATTTTTATGCCGCCGGCCACCACGCCACCGAGCGGGGCGGCATTCGCGCCCTCAGTGAATGGCTGACGGAAACGACCGACCTGGATGTCACCTTTATTGATATTCCTAACCCTGCCTGACGGGAGAGAGAAAAGTGCAGCGAGCGCGTTGTTATCTGTTAGGAGAAACGGCCGTCGTGCTGGAGCTGGAGCCGCCGGTCACGCTCGAGAGCCAGCAACGGATCTGGGGATTGGCCCAGCGTCTGTCTCACCATGAAGAGGTGGTTGACGCCATTCCCGGCATGAACAATATCACCGTGGTGCTCCGCCGCCCGCAGGAGATGGCGTGGGAGGCGATAGACCGTCTGCAGCGCTGGTGGGAGGAGAGTCTTGCGCTGGAGCCGGAGTCGAGGTCATTAACCATCCCGGTCGTGTACGGCGGCGAGGCCGGGCCGGATCTCGGGGTGGTGGCGCAACACAGCGGCCTGAGTGAAAAACAGGTTGTGGAGCTGCATGCCTCGGTGGAATACCTGGTCTGGTTTATTGGTTTTCAGCCGGGATTCCCCTACCTGGGCGGGCTGCCGCCGGCGCTGGCGACCCCGCGTCGCGCCGAACCGCGCGTGCGGGTCCCGGCCGGATCGGTGGGCATTGGCGGCGCGCAAACCGGCATCTATCCGCTGGCGACGCCCGGCGGCTGGCAGCTGCTGGGGCGGACCGCGTTGACGCTGTTTGACCCGGCGCGTAAGGAGCCTGCGCTGTTGCGCGTGGGCGATAAAATTCGCTTTGTGCCGCAAAAGGAGGGGGTATGTTAACCCTGATCCGCGCCGGTCTGTACACCTCGGTACAGGACGGTGGACGAGAAGGCCTGCGCCAGTCTGGCATCAGCCGCTGCGGCGCTCTGGATTATCCCTCGCTGGTGATTGCCAATCTGCTGGTTGGCAACGAGGCGAACGCCGCCGGGCTGGAGATTACCCTCGGTCAGGTGGAGATCGAATTTGCCCGCAGCGGCTGGTTCGCGCTGACCGGCGCCGCCTGCGAAGCGACGCTGGACGGCAAAGCGGTCTGGGTGGGTTGGCGCACCGCCTACCGGGCCGGGCAACGGTTGGTGCTGAAAACGCCGCAGCATGGCATCCGCAGCTATCTGGCGGTGGCGGGCGGGGTCGCGGTCCCGGTGGTGCTTGGCTCGCGCAGCACGGATCTTAAGGCGGGGATTGGCGGTCTGGAAGGACGCCGCCTGCAGGATGGCGATCAGCTGAAGCTCGGGAAAGCCGCTCGGCGCTTTACCACCTCGCGCGGTGTCAAGCAGCTGCCGCTGGGCAACCGCATTCGCGCGCTGCCGGGCCCGGAGTATCATGAGTTTGATGCGGCCTCGCAGGCGTCGTTCTGGCGCTCCCCCTGGCAGCTCAGCCCGCAGAGCAATCGCATGGGCTACCGCCTGCAGGGGCAGCCGTTGAAACGGATCACCGATCGCGAGATGCTGTCGCACGGTCTGCTGCCGGGCGTAGTGCAGGTGCCGCATAACGGCCAGCCCATCGTCCTGATGAACGATGCGCAAACCACCGGCGGCTATCCGCGCATCGCCTGCATTATTGAGGCTGATATGTACCAGCTGGCGCAGATCCCGCTGGGGCAGCCGATCCACTTTGTCGCCTGCTCGCTGGAGGAGGCCTTAAAAGCACGGGCCGATCGCCAGCGTTATCTTGAACAACTGGCCTGGAGACTCCACGATGATGATTGATCTCAATGCCGATCTCGGGGAAGGGGGCGCGAACGATAGCGCGCTGCTCCAGCTGGTCTCGTCGGCGAATATCGCCTGCGGCTTTCATGCCGGCGACGCCGGACTGATGGTGCAGAGCGTACGCGAGGCGCTGAAGTACGGCGTGGCGGTGGGCGCCCATCCGGGATACCCCGACCGGGAAAATTTTGGCCGTACGGCGATGGATCTGCCGCCGGAAACGGTCTATGCCCAGATGCTGTATCAGATTGGCGCCCTGGCGGCGATCGTTCAGGCGCAGGGCGGCGAGCTACAGCATGTGAAGCCGCACGGCATGCTCTATAACCAGGCGGCCAAGTCGCCGCCGCTGGCGGACGCGATCGCCCGCGCGATCCGTGATGTTAACCCGAAGCTGGTGCTGGTGGGGCTGGCGGGCAGCGAACTGATCCGCGCCGGGCAGCACTATGGTCTGACGACGCGCCAGGAGGTGTTTGCCGACCGCGGCTACCTGGCCGACGGTAGCCTGGTGCCGCGCAGCCAGCCCGGCGCGCTGATCGACAGCGAAGAGCAGGCTCTGGCGCAAACCCTCGAGATGGTGCAGCACCACCGGGTGCGCAGCATCAGCGGCGAGTGGGCGAACGTGGTGGCGCAGACGGTGTGTCTGCACGGCGATGGCCCGCACGCGCTGGATTTTGCCCGCCGTCTGCGGGCGGCCTTTGCCGGGCGCCATATTCTGGTCAGCGCGCAACTGGACGCTGAAGCGTGACAACCTGAATGACCGCGAAGGAGAGGATGATGGCGGGAGTATTGCTCACCGGTTTTGAACCCTTTGATGGCGAAACGGTTAACCCTTCATGGGAAGTGGTGAAGCAGCTGGACGGGACGATGATTGCCGGGCAGCCGGTGATCGCCCGCCAGCTCCCCTGTGTGTTTGGCGAGGCGCTGTCGGTGCTTTACGCGGCGATAGAAGACCTGCAGCCGAGGCTGGTCATTGCCGTTGGGCAGGCCGGCGGTCGCGTCGATATCAGCGTTGAACGTGTGGCTATCAACGTCGATGATGCGCGCATTCCCGATAACAAAGGCCAGCAGCCTGTCGACACGCCGATCGTCGACGGGGGGCCGGCGGCGTGGTTCAGTACCTTACCGATCAAAGCGATCGTCAGCGCGTTGCGCGATCGCGGGATCCCGGCTTCGGTCTCCCAAACCGCCGGCACCTTCGTCTGCAATCACGTGATGTATGGTTTGCTACATAAGCTGCAGGAGCAGGCTGGCGTCAGGGGCGGCTTTATCCATATTCCATGGCTACCGGCGCAGGCGGCGGCCCATCCCGGCGAGCCGAGTATGGCGACCGCCACCGTGCGGGAAGCGCTGGAAACGGCCATTGCCGTGGCGCTGCGCCAGTCGGTGGATAGTAAACTGGGCGGCGGCGCCACCCATTAACAGAAGGATGACAGTATGCCGGAAGGTCCGGAGATCCGCCGCGCGGCGGATAAACTGGAGGCGGCAATCAAAGGCGAACCCTTAACCGATGCCTGGTTCGCCTTTCCGCAGTTGCAACCCTATCAAAGCCTGTTGATTGGCCAGCGGGTGACCCATATCGCCACCCACGGCAAGGCCCTGTTAACACACTTCTCCGGCGGGCTGACCCTGTACAGCCATAATCAGCTGTACGGTGTCTGGCGCGTGGTCGATGCCGGGGAACAGCCCGCCTCTAACCGGGTGCTGCGCGTCAGGCTGCAGACCGCCCGCAAGGCGATTCTGCTTTACAGCGCCTCGGACATCGAGATGCTCACGGCGGAGCAGGTTGCCCATCACCCGTTTTTACTGCGCGTGGGGCCAGATGTGCTGGATATGACGTTAACCGTGGAGGAGGTGAAAGCGCGGCTGCTGTCGGCCAAATTCCGCCATCGTCAGTTTTCCGGCCTGCTGCTGGATCAGGCTTTTCTGGCCGGGCTCGGTAACTATCTGCGGGTGGAGATCCTCTGGCAGGTGGGATTAAGCGGAAAGCGTAAAGCCGCTGAACTGAGCGATAGTCAGCTGGATGCGCTGGCGCACGCGCTGCTGGCTATTCCGCGGTTGTCGTATCACACCCGCGGCCAGGCCGATGACAACAAGCATCACGGCGCGCTGTTTCGCTTTAAGGTCTTCCATCGCGACGGGGAAAGGTGCGAGCGCTGTGGGGGTGTGATTGAGAAGACGACACTCTCCTCGCGGCCGTTTTACTGGTGTCCCGGATGTCAGCATTAAGCCCGGCAGTCAGGCAGATAAAAAAACGCGCCAGGTGGCGCGTTTTTTTTCATCCGGACGGCAAGATTAGCGCTTAATGTCGGACTGGTAATCGCGTTTGGTGTAGCCAGTGTACAGCTGACGCGGACGGGCGATCTTCATGCCATCGCTGTGCATTTCGTTCCAGTGCGCAATCCAGCCCACGGTACGCGCCATGGCGAAGATAACGGTAAACATGGAGGACGGAATACCCATCGCTTTCAGGATGATACCGGAGTAGAAGTCGACGTTCGGGTAGAGTTTCTTCTCGATGAAGTACGGGTCGTTCAGCGCGATATGCTCCAGCTCCATGGCTACCTGCAGCAGATCGTCTTTGGTGCCCAGCTCTTTCAGCACTTCATGGCAGGTTTCACGCATCACGGTGGCGCGCGGGTCGTAGTTTTTGTAAACACGATGGCCGAAGCCCATCAGGCGGAAAGAGTCATTCTTGTCTTTCGCACGACGAACAAATTCCGGAATGTGCTCAACGGAGCTGATCTCTTCCAGCATCTTCAGCGCCGCTTCGTTGGCGCCGCCGTGCGCCGGTCCCCACAGGGAGGCGATGCCAGCAGCGATACAGGCGAACGGGTTAGCGCCGGAGGAGCCGGCGGTACGTACCGTCGAGGTCGACGCGTTCTGCTCGTGATCGGCGTGCAGGATCAGAATACGATCCATCGCGCGTTCAAGCACCGGATTGACTTCATACTCTTCGCACGGTGTCGCGAACATCATGCGCAGGAAGTTGCCGGCGTAGGAGAGGTCGTTGCGCGGATAAACAAACGGCTGGCCGATAGAATACTTGTAACACATGGCTGCCATGGTTGGCATTTTGGACAGCAGACGGTAGGCAGCAATCTCGCGGTGACGTGGGTTATTCACGTCGAGGGAGTCATGATAGAACGCCGCCAGGGCGCCGGTGATCCCGCACATCACGGCCATCGGGTGGGAATCGCGACGGAATGCATGGAACAGACGCGTGATCTGCTCATGAATCATGGTGTGGCGGGTGACGGTGGTTTTGAATTCGTCATATTCGGCCTGAGTCGGTTTTTCACCGTACAGCAGAATATAACATACTTCGAGATAGTTAGATTCGGTCGCTAACTGGTCGATCGGGAAGCCGCGGTGCAGCAGGATCCCCTCGTCACCATCGATAAACGTAATTTTAGATTCACAAGAAGCAGTGGATGTGAAACCTGGGTCAAAAGTAAATACGCCTTTTGAACCAAGACTACGAATATCAATAACATCCTGACCGAGCGTGCCTTTTAGCACATCCAGTTCAATAGCAGTGTCACCACCCAGGGTGATTTTTGCTTTAGCATCAGACATTTATGGTCTCCTTAGCGCCTTTATTGCTTAAGACTGCCGGGTGGTGGATTTGCTTTCGGCCCGCGCCTGCATACGTTACCAGTTTGTTATGTTGCACACAGCTCTGCGTCAGCGAAAAGGGCAGGGTACAGAGCAACGGCGCTTGATGGTACGTCCTTCAGGGCTGCGGTGAAACAACAGCAAATCAGCGTTTTAGCAGTCCGAATATTAAAACCTGTATACCACTAATAACTGTCCTGATTACATCGGTCAATACTGACACACTGTTACATAACTTATTCTCAGGTGAAAGAGTGACCCCATAACTTTTGAGCATTATTGCATTTAACTGGTAATGGTTGTAACAAGAATGTTTAATATTTGTCAAATCAGGTGATTAAAAATTAAAAAAATGTTGTTATCGTGACCTTGATCACTGTTCCGGAGAAAACCCAACAAACTATATGTAGGTTAATTGTAATGATTTTGTGAACGGCCTATACTGCGGCCAGGTCTCCGGAACACCCTGCAATCCCGAGCCACCCAGCGTTGTTTAGTGATGTTTTAATGCCTGAAAAGACGTTTTAACATGACTTCTGGTTATAGAAAGGACGCTGTCTGACCCGCAAGCAGACCGGAGGAAGGAAACAATAAGAACAGCATGTGGGCGTTATTCATGGTAAGAAATGTGAAAAAACAAAGACCTGTCAATCTGGATCTACAAACGATACGGTTCCCAATCACGGCGATAGCGTCCATTCTCCATCGCGTTTCCGGTGTCATCACCTTCGTGGCGGTCGGAATTCTGCTTTGGTTGCTGGGCACCAGCCTTTCCTCCCCTGAAGGTTTTCTGACGGCGGCCTCGATCATGGATAGCTTCTTTGTGAAGTTCATCATGTGGGGCATTCTCACCGCACTGGCCTATCATGTCGTTGTCGGTATCCGCCATCTGATGATGGACTTTGGCTACCTGGACGAAACCCTCGAAGCAGGGAAACGTTCCGCCAAAATCTCTTTTGTTATTACTGTCGTGCTTTCACTTCTCGCAGGAGTCCTCGTATGGTAAGCAACGCCTCAGCACTGGGACGCAACGGCGTACATGACTTTATTCTGGTCCGTGCTACCGCCATCGTTCTGACCCTCTACATCATCTACATGGTTGGCTTCTTCGCCACCACCGGTGAAATCTCATGGGAAGTGTGGTCCGGATTCTTTGCCTCCGGCTTCACTAAAGTCTTCACTCTGCTGGCTCTCGTCTCCATTCTCATCCATGCCTGGATCGGGATGTGGCAGGTGTTAACGGACTACGTTAAACCACTGGCTCTGCGCCTGGTTCTGCAACTGGCTATCGTTGTGGCGCTGGTGGCTTACGTTCTTTATGGATTTGTTGTGGTGTGGGGTGTGTAATGAAATTGCCAGTCAGAGAGTTTGATGCTGTTGTTATCGGTGCCGGCGGCGCAGGTATGCGCGCGGCGCTGCAAATTTCCCAGAGCGGACAGACCTGTGCACTGCTCTCCAAAGTGTTCCCTACCCGTTCCCATACCGTATCCGCGCAGGGTGGTATCACCGTCGCGCTCGGTAACTCCCATGAAGATAACTGGGAATGGCATATGTACGACACCGTAAAAGGGTCGGACTATATTGGCGACCAGGACGCCATCGAATATATGTGTAAGACCGGCCCGGAAGCGATTCTTGAGCTGGAGCACATGGGCCTGCCGTTCTCCCGTCTTGACGACGGCCGTATTTATCAGCGCCCGTTCGGCGGCCAGTCGAAAAACTTCGGCGGCGAGCAAGCGGCACGCACCGCGGCGGCGGCTGACCGTACCGGCCACGCGCTGTTGCACACCCTGTATCAACAGAACCTGAAAAACCACACCACTATCTTCTCCGAATGGTATGCCCTCGATCTGGTGAAAAACCAGGACGGCGCGGTGGTCGGTTGTACCGCCCTGTGCATCGAGACCGGCGAAGTGGTCTACTTTAAAGCCCGCGCCACCGTGCTGGCGACCGGCGGCGCAGGCCGTATTTATCAGTCCACCACCAACGCCCACATCAACACCGGTGACGGCGTCGGGATGGCCATCCGCGCCGGCGTTCCGGTGCAGGATATGGAAATGTGGCAGTTCCACCCGACCGGCATCGCCGGGGCAGGGGTGCTGGTCACCGAAGGTTGCCGCGGCGAAGGCGGTTACCTGCTGAACAAACACGGCGAGCGCTTTATGGAGCGTTATGCCCCGAACGCCAAAGACCTGGCGGGTCGTGACGTGGTGGCGCGTTCCATCATGATCGAAATTCGCGAAGGCCGCGGCTGCGATGGTCCGTGGGGCCCGCATGCGAAACTGAAACTGGATCACCTGGGTAAAGAGGTTCTGGAATCTCGTCTGCCAGGTATCCTTGAGCTGTCCCGTACCTTTGCTCACGTCGATCCGGTGAAAGAGCCAATCCCGGTTATCCCAACCTGCCACTACATGATGGGCGGTATCCCGACCAAAGTCACCGGTCAGGCGCTGACCGTGAATGAGAAGGGCGAAGACGTGGTGATCCCGGGCCTGTTCGCGGTAGGCGAAATTGCCTGCGTATCGGTCCACGGCGCCAACCGTCTGGGCGGCAACTCGCTGCTCGACCTGGTGGTCTTCGGCCGCGCGGCGGGCCTGCATCTGCAGGAGTCCATCGCCGAGCAGGGCACGCTGCGCGACGCCAGCGAATCGGATGTCGAAGGCTCGCTGGACCGCCTCAATCGCTGGAACAATACCCGCTCCGGCGAAGACCCGGTGGAAATCCGCAAAGCACTGCAGGAATGTATGCAGCACAACTTCTCGGTGTTCCGCGAAGGCGATGCGATGCACAAAGGTCTGGAGCAACTGAAAGTGATCCGCGAGCGCCTGAAAAACGCGCGTCTCGACGATACTTCCAGCGAGTTCAACACCCAGCGCGTCGAGTGCCTGGAGTTGGACAACCTGATGGAGACCGCGTTTGCGACCGCCGTGTCCGCTAACTTCCGTACTGAAAGCCGTGGCGCCCATAGCCGCTTCGACTTCCCGGATCGTGATGATGAAAACTGGCTGTGCCATTCCCTGTATCTGCCAGAGTCGGAATCCATGACGCGTCGTAGCGTCAACATGGAACCGAAACTGCGTCCGGCATTCCCGCCGAAGATTCGTACTTACTAATGCGGAGACAGGAAAATGAAACTCGAGTTTTCAATTTATCGCTATAACCCGGATGTTGACGACGCTCCGCATATGCAGGATTACACCCTCGAAGCGGAAGAAGGTCGTGACATGATGCTGCTGGATGCGCTGATCCAGCTGAAAGAAAAAGATCCGTCGCTGTCGTTCCGCCGCTCCTGCCGTGAAGGGGTTTGCGGTTCCGATGGTCTGAACATGAACGGGAAAAACGGTCTGGCGTGCATCACGCCAATCTCCGCGCTGAATCAGCCGGGCAAGAAGATTGTTATCCGTCCGCTGCCAGGATTACCGGTTATCCGTGATTTGGTGGTGGACATGGGGCAATTCTATGCACAATATGAGAAGATTAAGCCTTACTTGTTGAATAATGGGCAAAATCCTCCGGCTCGCGAGCATCTGCAGATGCCTGAGCAGCGTGAGAAACTCGATGGTCTGTACGAGTGTATTCTGTGCGCATGTTGTTCAACCTCGTGCCCGTCGTTCTGGTGGAACCCGGACAAGTTCATCGGCCCGGCTGGCCTGCTGGCTGCGTATCGCTTCCTGATCGACAGTCGCGATACCGAAACCAGCGAGCGCCTGGAAGGCCTGAGCGATGCTTTCAGCGTATTCCGCTGTCACAGCATTATGAACTGCGTCAGTGTGTGTCCTAAAGGGCTTAACCCGACGCGCGCCATCGGCCATATTAAGTCGATGCTGCTGCAGCGCAGCGCGTAAGCAACACGGTCTGTCCCGGATGGCGCTTGCGCTTATCCGGGCTACCAAAGCAGTAGCCCCGGCAAGCGTTAGCGCTGCCGGGGGACAGATAGCAGGAAATCTTTAAAAACCGCCACAAGATGTACCAGTAATCGAGGCGTTCAGTGCGAGGTAAGGCGGCAACTGAGCGCATCCCCGGGAGCATAGTGAACTATGTGACCGGGGTAAGCGAAGGCAGCCAACGCAACCGCAGCCTGAACGCTGAAGATTAATGGCAGTTTTTAAAGGTTCCTTAGCGGATAGAAACCACAACTCGTCCGCAACAAGTGAACCCCGGCACGTGCACTCGGTGTGCGTGGTAGTTTCTACGGCGAAATAAGCATAAAAGTGCTTAAGGGATCACGATGCAGAACGGCGCAATGAAAGCCTGGCTGGACTCTTCTTTCCTCTCTGGTTCGAACCAGAGCTGGATAGAACAGCTCTATGAAGACTTCTTAACCGATCCTGACTCTGTTGACGCCAACTGGCGTTCGATGTTCCAGCAGTTACCTGGCACCGGAGTTAAACCGGATCAATTCCATTCCAAAACACGTGATTATTTCCGTCGACTGGCGAAGGATGCCTCACGTTACACTTCTTCGATTTCCGACCCTGACACCAATGTGAAGCAGGTTAAAGTCCTGCAGCTCATCAACGCATACCGTTTCCGTGGCCACCAGCATGCGAATCTCGATCCGCTGGGACTGTGGAAGCAAGAGAGAGTGGCGGATCTTGATCCGGCCTACCACGATCTGACCGAGGCCGATTTCCAGGATAGCTATAACGTAGGTTCATTCGCCATCGGTAAAGACACGATGAAGCTGGGCGACCTGATTGCCGCCCTCAAGCAAACCTACTGCGGCTCCATCGGCGCGGAATACATGCATATCACCTCTACTGAGGAAAAACGCTGGATCCAGCAGCGTATTGAATCGGTAGCCGGTAAAGCGAGCTTCACCGCGGCAGAGAAAAAGCGCTTCCTCAGTGAACTGACCGCTGCAGAAGGGCTGGAACGCTACCTCGGCGCCAAATTCCCGGGGGCGAAACGCTTCTCGCTGGAAGGGGGTGATGCCCTGATCCCGATGCTCAAAGAGATGATCCGCCATGCAGGCAAAAGCGGCACCCGCGAAGTGGTGCTGGGCATGGCGCACCGTGGCCGTCTGAACGTGCTGGTCAACGTGCTGGGTAAAAAACCGCAGGACCTGTTCGACGAGTTCGCGGGCAAACATAAAGAACACCTCGGCACCGGCGACGTGAAGTACCACATGGGCTTCTCTTCCGATATGGAAACCGAAGGCGGTCTGGTCCACCTGGCGCTGGCGTTTAACCCGTCGCACCTGGAGATCGTTAGCCCGGTGGTTATCGGTTCCGTACGCGCCCGTCTGGATCGTCTGGACGAGCCAAGCAGCAACAAAGTTCTGCCTATTACCATCCACGGCGACGCCGCCGTTACCGGCCAGGGCGTGGTTCAGGAAACCCTGAACATGTCGAAAGCCCGCGGTTACGAAGTCGGCGGTACCGTGCGTATCGTTATCAACAACCAGGTTGGCTTTACCACCTCCAACCCGCTGGATGCGCGTTCTACGCCATACTGTACCGATATCGGTAAGATGGTTCAGGCGCCGATTTTCCACGTTAACGCGGATGACCCGGAAGCCGTTGCTTTCGTTACCCGTCTGGCGCTGGATTTCCGTAATACCTTCAAACGCGATGTCTTTATCGACCTGGTGTGCTACCGCCGTCACGGCCATAACGAAGCCGACGAGCCGAGCGCAACCCAGCCGCTGATGTACCAGAAAATCAAAAAGCATCCGACCCCGCGCAAAATCTATGCTGACAAGCTGGAGCAGGAGAAAGTTGCGACGCTGGAAGACGCGACTGAGCAGGTTAACCTTTACCGCGATGCGCTGGATGCCGGCGAATGCGTGGTAGAGGAGTGGCGTCCGATGAATATGCACTCCTTTACCTGGTCTCCCTACCTCAACCACGAGTGGGACGAGAGCTATCCGGATAAAGTGGATCCGAAACGTCTGCAAGAGCTGGCTAAACGCATCAGTACGGTGCCGGAAGGTATCGAAATGCAGTCCCGTGTAGCGAAAATCTACGGCGATCGCCAACTGATGGCCGCCGGCGAGAAGCTGTTCGATTGGGGCGGCGCTGAAAACCTGGCTTATGCCACCCTGGTTGACGAAGGCATTCCGGTGCGCCTGTCCGGTGAAGACTCCGGTCGCGGCACCTTCTTCCACCGTCACGCGGTTATCCATAACCAGAGCAACGGTTCTACCTATACCCCGCTGCAGCATGTGCACAACGGCCAGGGCCAGTTCCGCGTCTGGGACTCGGTGCTGTCTGAAGAAGCCGTGCTGGCGTTCGAATACGGTTACGCCACCGCAGAGCCGCGTACGCTGACCATCTGGGAAGCGCAGTTCGGCGACTTCGCCAACGGCGCGCAGGTGGTGATTGATCAGTTCATCTCCTCTGGCGAACAGAAATGGGGCCGGATGTGCGGTCTGGTGATGTTGCTGCCGCACGGCTACGAAGGGCAGGGCCCGGAGCACTCCTCCGCGCGTCTGGAACGCTATCTGCAACTGTGCGCTGAGCAGAACATGCAGGTTTGCGTACCGTCCACCCCGGCACAGGTTTACCATATGCTGCGTCGTCAGGCGCTGCGCGGTATGCGCCGTCCGCTGGTGGTGATGTCGCCGAAGTCTCTGCTGCGCCACCCGCTGGCGGTCTCCAGCATGGACGAACTGGCGAACGGCACCTTTATGCCGGCCATCGGCGAAATCGACGAACTCGATCCGCAAGCCGTGAAGCGCGTCGTACTGTGCTCTGGTAAGGTTTACTACGACCTGCTGGAACAGCGCCGCAAAAACGAGCAAAAAGATGTCGCCATTGTGCGTATCGAACAGCTCTACCCGTTCCCGCATCAGGCGGTGCAGGAAGCGCTGAAAGCTTACTCGCACGTACATGATTTTGTCTGGTGCCAGGAAGAGCCGCTCAACCAGGGCGCATGGTACTGCAGCCAGCACCACCTTCGTGAAGTAGTTCCATTTGGGGCCTCTCTGCGTTATGCAGGCCGCCCGGCCTCCGCCTCTCCGGCGGTAGGGTACATGTCCGTTCACCAGAAACAGCAACAAGATCTGGTCAATGACGCGCTGAACGTCGATTAATTAAAGGATACACAATGAGTAGCGTAGATATTCTGGTTCCCGACCTGCCTGAGTCCGTAGCTGACGCAACCGTCGCCACCTGGCATAAAAAACCGGGCGACGCGGTCGTCCGTGACGAAGTTCTGGTCGAAATCGAAACTGACAAAGTGGTACTGGAAGTACCGGCATCAGCGGACGGCATTCTGGATGCAGTGCTGGAAGACGAGGGCGCTACCGTCCTGTCTCGCCAGATCCTTGGCCGCCTGCGTGAGGGCAACAGCGCAGGTAAAGAAACCAGCGAAAAAGCGGATGCGAAAGCGTCCACCCCGGCGCAGCGCCAGCAGGCTTCTCTGGAAGAGCAGAACAACGATGCGCTCAGCCCGGCGATCCGTCGTCTGCTGGCGGAGCACAACCTCGACGCCGCTGCCATCAAAGGTACCGGCGTGGGTGGCCGTCTGACTCGTGAAGACGTCGAGAAACATCTGGCGAAAGCCCCGGCGGCGGCTGAAGCCAAAGCGCCAGCGGCTACCGCGGCAGCGACACCAGCGCCGCAGCTGGGTCACCGTTCAGAAAAACGCGTCCCGATGACCCGTCTGCGTAAACGCGTGGCCGAGCGTCTGCTGGAAGCGAAAAATTCCACCGCCATGCTGACGACCTTTAACGAAGTCAACATGAAGCCGATTATGGATCTGCGTAAGCAGTACGGCGATGCCTTCGAAAAACGTCACGGTATCCGTCTGGGCTTCATGTCCTTCTACGTGAAAGCGGTGGTTGAAGCGCTGAAACGCTATCCGGAAGTGAACGCTTCCATCGATGGCGACGACGTGGTTTACCACAACTACTTTGACGTCAGCATGGCAGTGTCCACTCCGCGCGGCCTGGTAACCCCGGTTCTGCGTGACGTTGACCTGCTGGGCATGGCGGACATCGAAAAGAATATCAAAGAGCTGGCGGTGAAAGGCCGTGACGGCAAGCTGACCGTAGATGACCTGACCGGCGGTAACTTCACCATTACCAACGGCGGCGTCTTCGGTTCCCTGATGTCCACGCCGATCATCAACCCACCGCAGAGCGCCATCCTGGGTATGCATGCCATTAAAGACCGTCCGATGGCGGTGAATGGCAAGGTAGAGATCCTGCCGATGATGTACCTGGCGCTCTCCTATGACCACCGTCTGATCGATGGGCGTGAATCGGTTGGCTTCCTGGTGGCGATTAAAGAGCTGCTGGAAGATCCGACTCGTCTGCTGCTGGACGTGTAGTCAGTAAGAGTATGACTTACCGTAGGCCGGATAAGGCATTTTTGCCGCCATCCGGCGTTGATGAGATGCCTGATGGCGACGCTAGCGCGTCTTATCAGGCCTACAGGTTTAAAGATAATTACACCCTGAAGGATGGACTGAACACATGAACTTACATGAATATCAGGCAAAACAACTTTTTGCCCGCTATGGCTTACCGGCGCCGGTGGGTTATGCCTGTACTACTCCGCGTGAAGCAGAAGAAGCCGCTTCAAAAATCGGCGCGGGTCCGTGGGTAGTGAAATGTCAGGTTCACGCTGGTGGCCGCGGTAAAGCGGGCGGTGTGAAAGTAGTTAAGAGCAAAGAAGAGATCCGCGCTTTTGCTGAGCATTGGCTGGGCAAACGCCTGGTGACTTACCAAACCGATGCCAACGGCCAGCCGGTAAACCAGATTCTGGTTGAAGCGGCGACCGATATTGATAAAGAGCTGTATCTGGGCGCGGTCGTTGATCGTAGCTCCCGTCGCGTGGTGTTCATGGCGTCGACTGAAGGCGGCGTGGAAATCGAAAAAGTCGCGGAAGAAACCCCGCACCTGATCCACAAGATCGCCATCGATCCGCTGGCGGGCCCGATGCCTTATCAGGGGCGTGAACTGGCGTTCAAACTGGGTCTGGAAGGTAAGCAGGTTCAGCAGTTCACCAAGATTTTCATGGGTCTGGCGACCATTTTCCTTGAGCGCGACCTGGCGCTGATCGAAATCAACCCGCTGGTTATCACTAAGCAGGGCGACCTGATCTGCCTCGACGGCAAACTGGGCGCTGACGGCAACGCGCTGTTCCGCCAGCCGGATCTGCGCGAAATGCGCGACCAGTCTCAGGAAGATCCGCGCGAAGCGCAGGCGGCGCAGTGGGAACTGAACTACGTGGCGCTGGATGGCAACATCGGCTGCATGGTTAACGGCGCAGGCCTGGCGATGGGCACCATGGACATCGTTAAGCTGCACGGCGGCGAACCGGCTAACTTCCTCGACGTTGGCGGCGGCGCCACCAAAGAGCGCGTGACCGAAGCGTTCAAAATCATCCTTTCTGATGACAATGTGAAAGCAGTGCTGGTTAACATCTTCGGCGGCATCGTGCGTTGCGACCTGATCGCTGACGGCATCATCGGCGCGGTAGCGGAAGTTGGGGTTAACGTTCCGGTCGTGGTTCGTCTGGAAGGTAACAACGCCGAACTGGGCGCGAAAAAACTGGCTGACAGCGGCCTGAATATTATTGCAGCGAAAAGTCTGACGGACGCAGCACAGCAGGTTGTTGCCGCAGTGGAGGGGAAATAATGTCAGTTTTAATTAATAAAGATACCAAGGTTATCTGCCAGGGCTTCACCGGTAGCCAGGGGACCTTCCACTCTGAACAAGCGATCGCTTACGGTACGCAAATGGTTGGCGGCGTGACGCCAGGCAAAGGCGGCACCACCCACCTGGGCCTGCCGGTATTTAATACCGTGCGCGAAGCTGTTGAAGCGACCGGCGCGACCGCGACCGTTATCTACGTTCCGGCGCCGTTCTGCAAAGACTCCATTCTGGAAGCAATCGACGCGGGCATTAAGCTGATTATCACCATCACCGAAGGTATCCCGACGCTGGATATGCTGACCGTGAAAGTGAAGCTGGACGAAGCGGGCGTGCGCATGATTGGCCCGAACTGCCCAGGCGTTATCACCCCGGGCGAATGCAAAATCGGCATCATGCCGGGTCACATTCACAAGCCGGGTAAAGTGGGCATCGTTTCCCGTTCCGGTACCCTGACCTATGAAGCGGTTAAGCAGACCACCGACTACGGCTTCGGCCAGTCTACCTGCGTCGGTATCGGCGGCGACCCGATCCCGGGCTCCAACTTCATCGATATCCTGAAGCTGTTCCAGGAAGATCCGCAGACCGAAGCGATCGTGATGATCGGTGAGATCGGCGGCAGCGCGGAAGAAGAAGCGGCAGCCTACATCAAAGAGCACGTGACCAAGCCGGTTGTCGGCTACATCGCGGGCGTGACCGCGCCGAAAGGCAAGCGTATGGGCCACGCGGGCGCCATCATCGCTGGCGGTAAAGGTACTGCTGATGAGAAATTCGCCGCCCTGGAAGCCGCTGGTGTGAAAACCGTTCGCAGCCTGGCCGATATCGGCGAAGCGCTGAAAGCTATCATCAAGTAAACCCTCTCTGCTTCTCCGAAGCAGAAATCTGTCCGATTTCGACATGGTTGGCCACCGTCAGGTGGCCTTTTTTATGGGCGTTATCCATCTCGCCAGAACATCCGCTGAACCGGCGGAATGCCTGCTCCGTGAAAAACCTTATCTATCATATTGATTTTATGAATTATTTCATGAATATAATCCCGGCAGCGTGGTTGCTGAAGGAAATATTTCCGCAATTCGCGACAGGCAAGGGTTTTAGATAGTGAAAAAACAGAAGAGAAGGGCATAAGAAAACAGGAAAAATACTGTGAGCAGTCTAGCATTATTAGGATCGGCGCATTTTTTTTCATTTTTCCCCGCGGCGTTAAATAATATTACCTATGATTCTCATATCTCTCTTTTCAGTAACCAAGCAAGCCATACTTTAAACACAACATTAACATTAAGTTCACCAATATTCTTTATTGAGCTACATAATTAACACGTAGAGTAAAAATTGATTTATATCAATGCTTAATGCTTGGAAAAATTCTTCAAAAAACGTTAAATTGTCGCAAGTCAAATTGGCCTAAACAGGCTATCTTCGCTATATATTGATCACCGTCGAAAAATGTAAAACTGGAACAATAAAAACATATTTATTGTAAGGTTATTGCGGCGTAATATATTGGGGAATCAATTGGGTTTTCGTTAACGTATTTGTAACCTTGTCGTGGCGTGGCTTCACTTTCAGGTGAAACGCGCTGCGGACGGGCCAACAAATAACTTTTGTATTGGGGCATGCGTATGAGCCAGAGCTTCTCGGTTCATTTTCGGAGTCTTCATGCGATGAGCAAGGAGTCATGATGTTAGATATAGTCGAACTGTCGCGCTTACAGTTTGCCTTGACCGCGATGTACCACTTCCTTTTTGTGCCGCTAACGCTCGGTATGGCGTTCCTGCTGGCCATCATGGAAACGGTTTACGTCCTTTCCGGCAAACAGATTTATAAAGATATGACCAAATTCTGGGGCAAGTTGTTTGGTATCAACTTCGCGCTGGGTGTGGCGACCGGTCTGACCATGGAGTTCCAGTTCGGGACTAACTGGTCGTATTACTCACACTACGTGGGCGATATCTTCGGTGCGCCGCTGGCCATTGAAGGTCTGATGGCCTTCTTCCTCGAATCCACCTTTGTAGGTCTGTTCTTCTTCGGTTGGGATCGTCTGGGTAAAGTTCAGCACATGGCGGTCACCTGGCTGGTTGCGCTGGGCTCCAACCTCTCCGCGCTGTGGATCCTCGTCGCCAACGGCTGGATGCAGAACCCTATCGCATCGGACTTCAACTTCGAAACCATGCGTATGGAGATGGTCAGCTTCTCTGAACTGGTGCTCAACCCGGTCGCCCAGGTGAAGTTCGTTCACACCGTGGCGTCTGGCTATGTCACCGGCGCGATGTTCATCCTGGCTATCAGCTCCTGGTATATGCTGAAAGGCCGCGACTTTGCCTTTGCTAAGCGCTCCTTTGCCATCGCAGCCAGCTTCGGTATGGCGGCGATCCTCTCCGTTATTGTGCTGGGTGACGAATCCGGTTACGAAATGGGTGACGTGCAGAAAACCAAACTGGCGGCTATCGAAGCTGAGTGGGAAACCCAGCCGGCGCCGGCTGCCTTTACTCTGTTTGGTATTCCCGATCAGAATGCGCAGACCAACCACTTCGCGATCCAGATCCCTTACGCGCTGGGCATCATCGCCACCCGCTCGGTGGATAAGCCGGTTATCGGCCTGAAAGATCTGATGGTTCAGCACGAAGAGCGTATCCGTAACGGGATGAAAGCGTACGCGCTACTGGAGCAGCTGCGCGCCGGTTCGACCGACCAGGCCGTGCGTGACCAGTTCAATAGCGTGAAGAAAGACCTCGGCTATGGCCTGTTGCTGAAGCGCTATACCCCGAACGTCGCTGACGCCACGGAAGAGCAGATCGCCAAAGCGACCAAAGACTCTATTCCAAGCGTCGCCCCGCTGTACTTCGCCTTCCGTATCATGGTGGCGTGCGGCATCCTGATGCTGTTGATTATCGGCGCCTCCTTCTGGAGCGTGATTCGTAACCGCATTGGCGAGAAAAAATGGCTGCTGCGCGCCGCGTTCTTTGGCCTGCCGCTGCCGTGGATTGCCGTGGAGTCGGGCTGGTTTGTTGCCGAGTATGGCCGTCAGCCGTGGGCGATTGGTGAGGTCCTGCCGACCGCGGTGGCCAACTCGTCGCTGACCGCAGGCGATCTGATCTTCTCAATGTTGCTGATCTGCGGTCTGTACACGCTGTTCCTGGTGGCTGAACTGTTCCTGATGTTCAAGTTTGCCCGCAAAGGACCTAGCAGCCTGAAAACCGGCCGCTATCACTTTGAACAGTCCTCTGCGGCTATTCAGTCGGCACGCTAAGACAGGAGTCGTCAAATGATCGATTATGAAGTATTGCGTTTTATCTGGTGGCTGCTGATTGGCATTCTGCTGATTGGCTTCGCTGTCGCCGACGGGTTCGACATGGGGGTGGGCATGCTCACCCGTTTCCTCGGCCGTAACGACACCGAGCGTCGGATTATGATCAACGCCATCGCTCCGCACTGGGACGGTAACCAGGTGTGGCTGATCACCGCCGGCGGCGCGCTGTTCGCGGCCTGGCCGATGGTTTACGCCGCAGCGTTCTCTGGCTTCTATGTGGCGATGATTCTGGTGCTGGCTTCGCTGTTCTTCCGTCCGGTCGGTTTTGACTACCGTTCCAAGATCGAGGACACCCGCTGGCGCAACATGTGGGACTGGGGCATCTTCATCGGTAGCTTCGTGCCGCCGCTGGTGATTGGTGTGGCCTTCGGCAACCTGTTGCAGGGCGTGCCGTTCCACGTCGATGAATACCTGCGTCTGTTCTATACCGGAAACTTCTTCCAGCTGCTGAACCCGTTTGGTCTGCTGGCCGGTATCGTCAGCGTGGCGATGATCCTGACTCAGGGTGCCACCTACCTGCAGATGCGTACCGTAGGCGAACTGCACCTGCGTACCCGCACCGTTTCCACGGTGGCGGCGCTGGTGACGCTGGTCTGCTTCGCGCTGGCGGGCGTGTGGGTCTACTACGGCATCGACGGCTATGTGGTGAAATCAGTAATGGATCATAGCGGCCCGTCTAACCCGCTGACTAAAGAAGTCGTGCGTGAGGCCGGTGCATGGATGGTGAACTTTAATAACATGCCAGCGCTGTGGGCCGTTCCTGCCCTGGGCGTGGTGCTGCCGCTGCTGACCGTCGTCTCGACTAAAGCGGATAAAGGCGCGTGGGCATTCCTGTTCTCCTCGCTGACCCTGGCCTGCATCATTCTGACCGCCGGTATTGCGATGTTCCCGTTCATCATGCCGTCCAGCACCATGCTGAACGCCAGCCTGACGATGTGGGACGCGACCTCCAGTCAGCGGACGCTGAACCTGATGACCTACGTGGCGATTGTCTTCGTGCCGATCATTCTGGCCTACACCAGCTGGTGTTACTGGAAGATGTTCGGCCGCATTACGCGCGAAGACATCGAAAAGAACACCCACTCGCTGTACTAAGGTAAGGAGCTATATATGTGGTACTTCGCATGGATTTTGGGAACGCTTCTTGCCTGTGCCTTTGGGGTGATTACCGCGCTGGCGCTTGAGCACGTGGAAGCCACCAAAGCAGGTAAAGAAGAACACTGATGAGTATTATCGTGATGCGATATACGAAATCATTCGGATTGCATCGAGGCGGCAAGTCTGTGAATCCCCAGGAGCTTACACCAGTAAGTGACTGGGGTAAGCAGACGTAGCCAACAAAGAGGCGACGTGAATGATAAAGTATATGTATGCGATAATGGACAAGCGCCCGTTAAGGGCGCTTTCCTTATTGATGGCGCTGCTGCTGGCAGGCTGCATCTTCTGGGATCCGTCGCGCTTTGCGGCGAAGACCAGCGAGCTGGAAATCTGGCATGGTTTCTTGCTGATGTGGGCGGTTTGCAGCGGCGTTATTCACGGCGTGGGCTTCCGTCCGCGTGCCGTTCACTGGCAGGGGATTTTTTGTCCGCTTATCGCTGATATCGTGCTCGCTTTGGGTCTCTTCTTTTTCTTCTTTTGAATAAGAGATCTCTGTTAATGGTATGGGCTTGCATAAGCCCATAAAAATTTACGCCCCGTTTACTTTCCCCCATTCCAAACCACCTTTCCCGCGCGTATAGTAGCGAAGTTTGAAAGCTCTAACCTTTTTTTGCATTACCGGGATGTAAAGTGAATACAACGCTGTTTCGATGGCCGGTTCGGGTCTACTACGAAGATACCGACGCCGGTGGTGTGGTTTACCACGCCAGTTACGTCGCTTTTTATGAAAGAGCACGCACAGAGATGCTGCGCCACCATCACTTTAGTCAACAGGTGCTGTTGGCTGAACGCGTTGCCTTCGTGGTTCGCAAAATGACGCTGGAGTATTTTGCCCCCGCCAGACTCGACGACATGCTCGAAGTCCAGACGGAAATTACCTCGATGCGCGGCACCTCTTTGGTTTTCACGCAGCGAATCGTCAACGCCGAGAATACAGTGTTAAACGAAGCTGAGGTTCTCATTGTGTGCGTTGATCCACTCTTAATGAAGCCACGTGCGCTTCCCAAGTCTATTGTCGCGGAGTTTAAGCAGTGACTGACATGAATATCCTTGATTTGTTCCTGAAGGCGAGCCTTCTGGTTAAACTTATCATGTTGATTTTGATTGGTTTTTCTATCGCTTCCTGGGCTATCATTATTCAGAGAACGCGTATCCTTAACTCGGCCGCGCGTGAAGCTGAAGCGTTCGAGGACAAATTCTGGTCCGGGATCGAGCTGTCCCGTTTGTACCAGGAGAGCCAGGGGCGTCGCGATAACCTGACCGGTTCGGAACAAATCTTCTACAGCGGTTTCAAAGAATTTGCGCGCCTGCATCGGGCCAACAGCCATGCGCCGGAAGCGATTGTCGAAGGGGCATCGCGCGCGATGCGTATTTCGATGAACCGCGAGCTGGAAACGCTGGAAACCCATATCCCGTTCCTCGGCACCGTAGGCTCCATCAGCCCGTATATCGGTCTGTTCGGTACTGTCTGGGGGATTATGCATGCCTTTATCGCCCTTGGCGCGGTGAAGCAGGCCACCCTGCAGATGGTGGCGCCAGGTATCGCCGAAGCGCTGATCGCCACCGCGATCGGTCTGTTCGCCGCGATCCCGGCGGTCATGGCGTACAACCGCCTGAACCAGCGCGTGAACAAGCTTGAACTGAACTACGACAACTTTATGGAAGAGTTCACCGCTATTCTGCACCGTCAGGCCTTTACCACCAGCGAAAGCAATAAGGGGTAAGCCATGGCCAGAGCACGTGGACGCGGACGTCGCGAACTGAAGTCCGAGATCAACATCGTTCCGCTGCTGGATGTCCTGCTGGTACTGCTGCTGATCTTTATGGCAACGGCGCCCATCATTACGCAGAGCGTGGAAGTCGATCTGCCGGACGCCACGGAATCGCAAGCGGTGAAAAGCAATGACGATCCGCCGGTGATTGTGGAAGTCTCCGGGGTAGGGCAGTACAGCGTGAAAGTGGGGCAGGAGACGCTGTCCCAGCTGCCGCCGGAGCAGGTGATTGCCGAAGCGAAGCGTCGTCTTGAAGCCAATGAGAAAACGGTATTCCTGATCGGCGGTGCGAAAGACGTCCCTTACGATGAAATTATTAAAGCGCTGAACCTGTTGCATAGTGCAGGGGTTAAATCGGTCGGCTTGATGACCAAACCTATTTAATCGCTTCAGGTATGTGCGTCCGCGTGGCGTCCGATGGTGAGTATCGCTCGCCGTCGGCGTGCATCGCGGGTACAGGCGAACAGTTTTTGGGAACCGATAGTGTCAAAGGCAACCGAACAAAACGACAAGCTTAAACGAGCGATCATCATTTCAGTCGCGCTGCACATCATTCTGATCGCGCTGCTGATCTGGAGTTCGTTTGACGAGCATCTGGATGCCTCTGCCGGCGGCGGCGGGGGATCGTCCATTGATGCCGTCATGGTCGATCCGGGGGCGGTGGTAAATAACTATAACCGTCAGCAACAGCAGCAGGCCAGCGCACGTCGCGCCGCTGAGCAGCGTGAAAAACAGGCGCAGCAGCAGGCGGAAGAGTTACGTGAGAAACAGGCAGCGGAACAGGAACGGCTGAAACAGCTCGAACAGGAACGGCTGCAGGCGCAGGAAGCGGCGAAAGAAGCGAAGGAACAGCAGAAGCAGGCTGAGGAAGCGGCTGCCAAGGCTGCCGCGGCGGCGAAAGCCAAAGCGGATGCGCAGGCTAAAGAAGCGCAGGAAGCGGCTGCCAAAGCGGCTGCCGACGCAAAAGCGAAGGCGGATGCCCAGGCAAAAGCGGCTGAGCTGGCAGCGGCTAAAGCCGCCGCTGACGCGAAGAAACAGGCCGATGCCGCCGCCGCGAAAGCGGCAGCCGATGCGAAGAAACAGGCGGAAGCCGAAGCGGCGAAAGCCGCAGCAGAAGCGCAGAAGAAAGCGGAAGCGGCAGCGGCGAAGAAAGCGCAGCAGGAAGCAGAGAAGAAGGCCCAGCAGGAGGCGGCTAAGCAAGCTGCGGCTGAAAAAGCGGCAGCAGAAAAAGCCGCCGAAAAAGCCGCTGAGAAAGCTGCCGCCCAAAAAGCGGCCGCAGAGAAGGCCGCCGCCGAGAAAGCCGCCGCAGCTGAAAAAGCGGCGGCAGCCAAAGCGGCTGCGGCAGAGAAGGCAGCGGCCGATAAAGCGGCCAAAGCGGCAGCAGCAAAAGCGGCGGCAGCGAAGAAAGCGGCTGCCGCGAAAGAAGCGGACGGCGTTGACGACCTGCTTGGCGATCTGAGTTCGGGTAAGAATGCGCCTAAAACAGGCGGAGGAGCCAAAGGAAACAATGCCTCTGCTGCCGGGAGTGGTAATACTAAAAACAGTGCCTCGGGGGCTGATATCAATAACTATGCCGGGCAGATAAAGTCGGCGATTGAAAGTAAGTTTTATGACGCATCGTCCTATGCAGGCAAAACATGTACCTTGCGTATCAAACTTGCTCCTGACGGCCTGTTGTTAAATATACAGTCCGAAGGTGGTGATCCTGCTCTGTGCCAGGCCGCTCTTGCCGCAGCCCGGCAGGCTAAGTTCCCGAAACCACCTAGCCAGGCAGTATATGAAGTCTTCAAAAATGCGCCACTGGACTTCAAACCTCAGTGATATTTTTCCCCGTGCAAACGGGGAAAAACAATCTATGGTAGTCACAGGGTTTTGGTAGTTTTGTATATTTGAGTTTGTTAACATTCTGCTAAATTATCGTGGGCTTTCCGCCCGGATAAGGGAGATATGATGAAGCAGGCATTACGAGTAGCATTTGGTTTTTTAATGCTGTGGGCGGCGGTGCTGCACGCAGAAGTACGTATCGAGATCACCCAGGGGGTGGACTCGGCACGCCCTATCGGCGTGGTACCGTTCCAGTGGGCCGGCCAGGGCGCTGCGCCTGAAGATGTTGGCGGTATCGTGGCAGCTGACCTGCGCAACAGTGGTAAATTCAACCCGCTGGATCGCTCGCGTCTGCCGCAGCAGCCGACCAGTGCCCAGGAAGTGCAGCCTGCTGCCTGGTCTGCGCTGGGTATCGACGCCGTGGTCGTCGGTCAGGTCACGTCAAACCCGGATGGTTCTTATCAGGTAGCATATCAGCTGGTGGATACCGGCGGTGCGCCGGGTACAACGCTGGCGCAAGGCTCTTTTAAAGTCACTAAACAGTACCTGCGCTACGCAGCGCACGCTGCCAGCGACGCGGTATTTGAGAAGCTGACCGGCATCAAGGGCGCCTTCCGTACCCGTATCGCCTACGTGGTGCAGAAAAACGGCGGCCAGTTCCCTTACGAACTGCGCGTGTCCGACTACGATGGTTACAACCAGTTCCTTGTTCACCGTTCCTCCCAGCCGCTGATGTCCCCGGCCTGGTCTCCGGACGGTTCTAAACTGGCTTACGTGACCTTTGAAAGTGGTCGTTCTGCGCTGGTGGTTCAGACCCTGGCGAACGGCGCTGTGCGTCAGATCGCCTCCTTCCCGCAGCACAACGGCGCGCCGGCGTTCTCTCCGGATGGCTCTAAGTTGGCCTTCGCGCTGTCGAAAACCGGTAGCCTGAACCTGTACGTGATGGATCTGGGCTCCGGTCAGATTCGTCAGGTGACTAACGGTCGCAGCAACAACACCGAACCAAGCTGGTTCCCGGACAGCCAGAACCTGGCCTTCACCTCTGACCAGGCCGGTCGTCCGCAGGTGTATAAAGTCAACATCAATGGCGGCACGCCGCAGCGTATCACCTGGGAAGGTTCACAGAACCAGGACGCCGACGTGAGCGCAGATGGTAAAACCATGGTAATGGTCAGCTCGGCCGGCGGTCAGCAGCACATTGCCAAACAAGATCTGGAAGCGGGTGGTGTACAGGTTCTGTCATCAACGTTTTTAGACGAAACGCCAAGTCTGGCACCTAACGGCACTATGGTAATCTACAGCTCTTCTCAGGGGATGGGATCCGTGCTGAATCTGGTTTCTACAGATGGGCGTTTCAAAGCGCGTCTTCCGGCAACTGATGGACAGGTAAAATCGCCTGCCTGGTCGCCGTATCTGTGATAATAAATAATTGATTATTAAAGGAATCAAAGAAATGCAACTGAACAAAGTGCTGAAAGGGCTGATGATCGCTCTGCCGGTTATGGCAATCGCGGCATGTTCTTCTAACAAGAACGCCAGCAACGACCAGAGCGGTGAAGGCATGCTGGGTGCCGGCACTGGTATGGACGCTAACGGTAACGGCGGCAACATGTCTTCTGAAGAGCAAGCTCGTCTGCAGATGCAGCAGCTGCAACAGAACAACATCGTTTACTTCGATCTGGACAAGTACGATATCCGTTCTGACTTCGCTGCCATGCTGGACGCGCATGCGAACTTCCTGCGCAGCAACCCGTCCTACAAAGTGACTGTAGAAGGTCACGCGGATGAGCGCGGTACGCCGGAATACAACATCGCTCTGGGTGAGCGTCGTGCTAACGCCGTTAAGATGTATCTGCAGGGCAAAGGTGTTTCTGCCGATCAGATCTCCATCGTTTCTTACGGTAAAGAAAAACCAGCAGTACTGGGTCATGACGAAGCGGCATATGCCAAAAACCGTCGCGCCGTACTGGTTTACTAAGAGAATTGCATGAGCAGTAACTTCAGACATCATTTATTGAGTCTGTCGTTACTGGTTGGCATAGCGGCCCCCTGGGCCGCTTTTGCTCAGGCGCCAATCAGTAGTGTCGGCTCAGGCTCGGTCGAAGACCGCGTCACTCAACTCGAGCGTATTTCCAATGCTCACAGCCAGCTTTTAACCCAACTCCAGCAACAACTCTCTGATAACCAGACTGACATTGATTCTCTCCGTGGCCAGATCCAGGAGAACCAATATCAGCTGAATCAGATCGTTGAGCGCCAGAAGCAGATTCTGCTGCAGATAGATAGTCTGAGCAGCGGTGGCGGCGGCGCAGCGGCAGCATCAGGTACGCAGGCTCCATCGTCTTCCGGCGATCAGAGCGCGGCTGCTACCAGCGCAGCGCCAGCGGCCTCGTCAGGCGCCCCGGCGATGACCGGCGATGCGAACACCGATTACAATGCGGCCATTGCCCTGGTGAAGGATGCTTCACGCCAGGATGACGCAATGGTGGCGTTTCAGAACTTCGTTAAAAAGTACCCGGATTCAACTTATCAGCCGAACGCCAACTATTGGCTCGGACAGTTGAATTACAATAAGGGGAAAAAAGACGATGCGGCGTTTTACTTCGCCTCGGTGGTGAAGAACTACCCGAAATCGCCAAAAGCGCCTGACGCCATGTTTAAGGTCGGCGTGATCATGCAGGACAAGGGTGATACCGCGAAAGCGAAAGCGGTTTACCAGCAGGTGATCAGTAAATTCCCCGGCACCGACGGTGCGAAACAAGCGCAAAAACGTCTTAATGCTCTTGGTTGATTACGGCATGACCAGAAATCGCGTTATTTCTGGTCTTGTCGCCTGAATCACCAGCAGTTAAGTGATCTTTATCGAAATTTTAGTTGCGCTGAATTCTGAAATCAGTAATATATGCCGCCGTTGCCAAGGGATATCAAACAAGCCCAAAGCGATGCCAGAGTGGGTCGTTAGCTCAGTTGGTAGAGCAGTTGACTTTTAATCAATTGGTCGCAGGTTCGAATCCTGCACGACCCACCAATCGTTCTGGTGGAACGCGATAGTAAAACGTGAAGGATAACGTTGCGACAGCAACGGCCCATAGGGCGAGGCGAAGCCGAGTCATCCTGCACGACCCACCACTTAGCAGTATCCAGCGCAGTATCGGGTGATTAGCTCAGCTGGGAGAGCACCTCCCTTACAAGGAGGGGGTCGGCGGTTCGATCCCGTCATCACCCACCACCGGGTCGTTAGCTCAGTTGGTAGAGCAGTTGACTTTTAATCAATTGGTCGCAGGTTCGAATCCTGCACGACCCACCATCTTTAACATCGAACGTCGGTGTTAAACGTGGAGGATAACGTTGCTTCCGCAACGGCCCGAAGGGCGAGCGAAGCGAGTCATCCTGCACGACCCACCATCTTAATGATGGGGTCGGTGGACGCAGTATCGGTAGTATCCAGCGCAGTTTCGGGTGATTAGCTCAGCTGGGAGAGCACCTCCCTTACAAGGAGGGGGTCGGCGGTTCGATCCCGTCATCACCCACCACTCGGGTCGTTAGCTCAGTTGGTAGAGCAGTTGACTTTTAATCAATTGGTCGCAGGTTCGAATCCTGCACGACCCACCAATTTCAGCATTTAACTCAAATGTTGAACGTGAAGGATAACGTTGCGTCAGCAATGGCCCGAAGGGCGAGGCGAAGCCGAGTCATCCTGCACGACCCACCAATTTCAATATTGGTGTCGAGTGAAATTATTCAGGTAGTACCAGAGCGGGTCGTTAGCTCAGTTGGTAGAGCAGTTGACTTTTAATCAATTGGTCGCAGGTTCGAATCCTGCACGACCCACCATCCTGAATGATTACAGTAGCAAAATCCCGCAAGGGGTCGTTAGCTCAGTTGGTAGAGCAGTTGACTTTTAATCAATTGGTCGCAGGTTCGAATCCTGCACGACCCACCAATGTAAAAAGGCGCCCTAAAGGCGCCTTTTTGCTATCCGCCATACTCCAAAATTCGACTTCAGCATGACTCCACGGTCACGCTGCGCTTACCGTGGCTACACAGGGTACGAACCGGTCGTTTGGGCAGATGTGTAGCATCGTCCGCGGCATACGGGCTGATGTACAAAATTCATCACGACTTTTTGCTCGTAATCCGCTATCTTGTTTAGCATATAAAACACCATGACCGTGTTAAGGCGCAGACAGGCCATAGTGACGGTCTTAGAGTTAAGCCAGTAAAACGAGATTGCATGATGAGCGTAATGTTTGATCCTGAAACGGCGATTTATCCTTTCCCAGCGAAACCACAACCGCTGACCGTCGACGAAAAGCAGTTTTATCGCGAAAAAATCAAGCGCCTGTTGCGCGAGCGCGACGCCGTGATGGTGGCGCATTACTACACCGATCCTGAAATTCAACAACTGGCGGAAGAAACCGGCGGCTGTATCGCCGACTCGCTGGAGATGGCGCGTTTTGGCGCCCGTCATTCGGCCTCCACGCTGCTGGTCGCCGGGGTGCGTTTTATGGGGGAAACCGCCAAAATCCTCAGCCCGGAAAAGACCATTCTGATGCCGACCCTGAACGCGGAGTGTTCGCTGGATCTGGGCTGTCCGATTGAGGAATTCAACGCCTTCTGCGATGCCCATCCCGATCGCACCGTGGTGGTTTATGCCAATACGTCCGCCGCGGTGAAGGCCCGCGCTGACTGGGTGGTTACCTCCAGTATCGCCGTGGAACTCATTGATCATCTGGACAGCCTGGGTCAAAAGATCCTCTGGGCGCCGGACCGCCACCTTGGCCGCTATGTCCAGCGTCAGACCGGCGCAGACGTGCTGTGCTGGCAGGGGGCGTGCATCGTGCACGATGAGTTTAAAACCCAGGCACTGACGCGTATGAAGGCCCTCTATCCTGAAGCTGCTGTACTGGTCCATCCTGAATCGCCGCAGGCGATCGTCGAGATGGCGGATGCCGTGGGATCCACCAGCCAGCTGATTGCGGCGGCGAAAAGCTTGCCCCAGCGCCAGCTGATCGTGGCCACCGATCGCGGTATCTTCTATAAAATGCAGCAGGCGGTACCGGAGAAAACGCTGCTGGAAGCGCCCACTGCCGGCGAAGGGGCGACCTGCCGCAGCTGCGCGCACTGCCCGTGGATGGCGATGAACGGCCTGAAAGCCATTGCCGAGGGACTCGAACAGGGCGGCGCTGAACACGAAATCCACGTCGACGAAGCGCTGCGCACCGGGGCATTGATTCCGCTTAACCGGATGCTGGATTTTGCGGCTACACTACGGGGATAACGTATTGTCGCGTCGCAAGACGCTGAGGGGATGAAATGGATTTTTTTAGCACGCAGAATATCTTAGTACATATACCCATCGGCGCCGGGGGGTATGATCTCTCCTGGATAGAGGCCGTGGGGACCATCGCCGGGCTGCTGTGCATCTGGCTGGCGAGCCTGGAGAAGATCAGTAACTATGCTTTCGGGCTGGTCAACGTCACGCTGTTCGCCATCATCTTCTTTCAGATCCAGCTGTATGCCAGCCTGCTGCTGCAGCTGTTCTTCTTTGCCGCTAACGTTTACGGCTGGTATGCCTGGTCGCGACAAAGCAGCAACCATGAGGCTGAGCTGCAGATCCGCTGGCTGCCGCGCAGCAAAGCGCTGGGCTGGCTGGCGGCCTGCGTGGTGGCGATCGGCTTGCTGACCCTGTTTATCAACCCGTTCTTTGCTTTCCTGACGCGGATCGCGGTCAGCCTGATGCAAGCGCTGGGTCTGCAGGTCTCCATGCCGGTGCTGCAGCCGGATGCCTTCCCGTTCTGGGACTCCTGCATGACGGTGCTGTCGGTGGTGGCGATGATCTTAATGACCCGCAAGTATGTCGAGAACTGGCTGCTGTGGGTGATTGTCAACGTGATAAGCGTGGTGATTTTTGCCCGCCAGGGCGTCTATGCCATGTCGCTGGAATACCTCTTGCTGACGTTCATTGCGCTGAACGGCAGCCGGATGTGGATAAACAGCGCGCGTGAGCGAGGTTCTCACGCGTTTTCTGGCTAATGGTGGTGGTGATGATCGTGCCCGGCGTGCATCGTGTTGAGATGGCACTCCGGGCCGCTGCAGGGCTGGTACTCCATCTGCACCGTGGCATGCTCAATTTCATATTTATGTTCCAGGAAATGCAGGATGCGGTTGAGTAACGCATCATGATCGTGCGGCGGGACCACCTGAACATGGAGCGTCATCACCGGTTTTTCCCCCACCAGCCAGACGTGGACGTGGTGAACATCGCGTACCTCCGGGATAGAGCGACGGATATCCCGCTGCAGGGCCGCCACATCCAGCGAACGCGGCGCGCCTTCCAGCAGTTCATTCAGACTCTCCTTCAGTAATCGCCAGGCGCTACGTAATACCAGGCAGGAAACCAGTACGGAAAGGATCGGATCGACAGGCGTCCAGCCGGTGGTGAGGATCACCACGGCCGCCACGATCGCGCCGACCGAGCCCAGCAGGTCGCCCAGCACGTGTAGCGCCGCAGCGCGCACGTTGAGATTCTGCTCTTCACTCCCCCGATGCAGGATCCAGAAGGCCAGCACGTTGGCCAGCAGGCCGGCGACCGCAATCACCATCATCGTCACGCCGGCCACCGGCTGCGGATGCTGGAAGCGCTGAATGGCCTCCCAGACAATCAAAATGGTAATCACCACCAGGGCAATGGCATTGAGAAACGCCGCGAGGGTGGTCAAACGCAACCAGCCAAAGGTATGGCGGGTATTCGGTGGGCGACTGGCGAAGCGAACCGCCAGCAGCGCAAACAGCAGGGCGGCGGAATCGGTGAGCATATGGCCGGCATCTGCCAGCAGGGCCAGTGAGCCGGAGATTGCGCCGCCGACGGCTTCAATCAACATAAAACCGGCGGTGACGATAAACGCCCATCGCAGCCGGCGAGCGTTACTGCTGTCCGGAGCCTGGGCAGGGGAGTGCGAATGCGGGTGGGCCATCGTGTCGTCCCTTGATAGTTATCATTATTACGCTATGACATCATAAACAGAGAGCGATAACAAACGAAGAAAAGGCGAGCCTGGCTCGCCTTTTCTTCGTTTGTTCCCAGCGTATCACTTACTGGGTGGTACCGTCGGTTTTGCTGTTATCGTGGTTCATGCTGCCGCCATTGTCCAGTTTCTTACCGGTGTCCGGACAGCGGCCGTCTTTACACATCGAGTTTTTATGCACTTCATCGCTCGACATATTGTCCTGGCTCATCGTCGAGCCATCAGGATGGAGCATGGTGCCGCCAGAGCCAGAATTAATCTGGTTATTGTCCACATTGTTTGGCGCCACGTTCTCACGGGCATCCGGCGCCACCTGACCGGCATCCGCGGAAGAGTTGGCCTGGCCATTATTGGACTGGGCGCCGGTGTCTGCCGCCAGGGCCGCGCCGCTGGCAAGACCTAAGGTGGCGGTGAGTAAAAGGGTCGTCAGTTTTTTCATATTCATCGGATACTCCTGTTAAACCGGGAAGGGGAAATGCGCTTCCCGCGGTGAGTGTGCCAGGGATCTGACTCGCTATGGTTAAAGACTCCGCAGACGATCGCAGTGTCACTATATAATCCTGAAACGTAAGACTTAATTAGCTTTAACAGTTAATTATTGTAGTGCATGAGCCTGGTTTCGCTACTTTATGGCGTATTTTTGCCTATTTCCAGGATTATTCCATCACTACTGTAAAATCACGTTTACACTTTTTCGGCGAAGAGATAGATTGGAGGGATTGCATTTCATTGAATAAGTATGGCAACGCTGGAAAGAAGATGAATTATCAGAACGACGATTTACGCATTAAAGAGATCAACGAATTATTACCTCCCGTTGCGCTCCTGGAAAAATTCCCTGCTACCGAAAATGCTGCAAATACCGTTGCGCATGCTCGCAAAGCGATCCATCAGATCCTCAAGGGCGACGATGATCGTCTGCTGGTAGTGATTGGGCCCTGTTCGATTCACGATCCGGCAGCGGCGAAAGAGTACGCTTCCCGTCTGCTGCCCCTGCGCGAGGCATTGAAGGGCGAGCTCGAGATCGTCATGCGGGTCTATTTTGAAAAACCGCGCACCACCGTCGGCTGGAAAGGGCTTATCAACGATCCCCATATGGATAATAGCTTCCGCATCAACGACGGGTTGCGCATCGCGCGCAAACTGCTGCTGGACATTAACGACAGCGGCCTGCCGGCGGCGGGGGAATTCCTCGATATGATCACCCCGCAGTATGTCGCCGATCTGATGAGCTGGGGCGCCATTGGGGCGCGTACCACCGAATCCCAGGTTCACCGTGAACTTGCCTCCGGACTCTCCTGCCCGGTGGGCTTTAAGAATGGTACCGATGGCACCATCAAGGTGGCTATCGACGCGATTAACGCCGCTGGCGCACCGCACTGTTTCCTGTCGGTCACTAAGTGGGGCCACTCCGCTATCGTGAATACCAGCGGTAACGGCGACTGCCATATTATTCTGCGCGGCGGCAAAGAGCCGAACTACAGCGCGAAGCACGTGGCGGACGTGAAGATCGGCCTGGCGAAAGCGGGCCTGCCGGCTCAGGTGATGATCGACTTCAGCCATGCCAACTCCAGCAAGCAGTTCAAGAAGCAGATGGAAGTGGGCGCGGACGTATGCCAGCAGATTGCCGGCGGTGAGCGGGCGATCATGGGCGTGATGATTGAAAGCCATCTGGTGGAAGGCAACCAGAGCCTCGAGAGCGGTGAACCGCTGACCTACGGCAAGAGCGTCACCGATGCCTGCATCGGCTGGGAGGATACCGAAACGATCCTGCGTCAGCTGGCGGAAGCGGTGAAAACCCGCCGCGGCTAAGCGAATCTGCGCTGGCGCAGGCAATAAAAAAAGCGTGGAGATTTCCACGCTTTTTTGTTTTTACCGGGAGGAATTACTTCGCTTTACCCTGGTTGGCGACGGCAGCCGCTTTCGCCGCGATCTCTTCCGCATTGCCCAGATAGTAATGTTTGATCGGCTTGAAGTTTTCATCGAACTCATACACCAGCGGTACGCCGGTCGGGATGTTCAGTTCGAGGATCTCGTCTTCGCCCATGTTGTCGAGGTATTTCACCAGCGCGCGCAGGGAGTTACCGTGAGCGGCGATGATCACGCGCTCACCGCTTTTCAGGCGCGGCAGAATGGTTTCGTTCCAGTAAGGCACGACGCGGTCGATGGTCAGCGCCAGGCTTTCAGTGGTCGGCAGTTCGGCGTCGGTCAGTTTTGCATAGCGCGGATCGTGGCCCGGGTAGCGCTCGTCGTCTTTGGTCAGCTCCGGCGGAGTGACAGCGAAGCCGCGACGCCACTGTTTAACCTGCTCGTCACCGTATTTCTCAGCGGTTTCCGCTTTGTTCAGGCCCTGCAGCGCGCCGTAATGACGCTCGTTCAGCTTCCAGGATTTCTCAACCGGCAGCCAGGCCTGATCCAGTTCGTCCAGCACGTTCCACAGGGTGTGGATGGCACGTTTCAGCACGGAGGTATAAGCAAAATCAAAGCTGAAGCCTTCAGCCTTCAGCAGTTTACCTGCCGCTTTCGCTTCGCTAACGCCTTTCTCGGACAGATCAACGTCGTACCAACCGGTGAAGCGGTTTTCGTTGTTCCACTGGCTTTCGCCATGACGAACCAGTACCAGCTTAGTTACAGCCATTCTCTTACTCCTCTCTACACGCCATCCCTCGCGCCGCGAACGGTGCGCTGAATATGTTGGTGTATGTGTTATTGATTGATAACTATTCTCATTATATTGCCGTGATTTGGCTCACGGCAATGCTTATCCCTAACCATAGCGAAAATAGTGGCTCAGTGTAAGGTGCTTGTAAAACACAGGTTATTTTTTTGTCCTTTGGTGACGGAAAATAGAGCAGGTTGCTGAAAAAAGAGGCGACAGAGAGGAGGGCGGGGACGAAAAACAGCGCCCCCGGCGGAGGGCGCTGGCGATTAACAGGCGATAAACTGATATTCCGTCAGGCTGACGTACTCCTGGCCCGGACGTAACACACAGTCCGGCTGCGGCCATTCCGGATGATTCGGCGAATCCGGCAGGAATTCGCTCTCCAGCGCCAGCCCCTGCCAGTCGGCGTAGGGCTCCGTCGTCTGCGACGGGGTGCCGCCGAGATAGTTGCCGGAGTAAAACTGCAGCGCCGGAGCGGAGGTATAGACCGTCATCTGCAGCTTGCCGTCCTGCGACCAGACCTGCGCCGCAGGCTGGCTGGCGTCGCCTTTGGCATCCAGCAGGAAGGCATGATCGTATCCCTTCACCTTTTGCTGATCGGCGTCGGCGAGGAAGTCGGCGGCGATGGTTTTCGGCTGGCGGAAATCAAAGCTGGTGTTAGCAACATCTTTGAGTTCACCACCCGGGATACCGTCGCTTTCCACCGGCAGATACCTCTGGGCGAGGATCTGCAACTGGTGCTGGCGCACGTCGCGCTGGTCACCGTCGAGGTTGAAATAGACGTGATTGGTCATGTTCACCGGGCAGGGTTGGTCCACGGTGGCGCGATAGGTAATCGCGATGCGGTTATCGTCGGTCAGACGATAGTGCGCGGTGGCCTGCAGAGTGCCGGGGAAGCCTTGATCGCCATCGGGCGAGGTCAGGGCGAACAGCACTTCCTGCTCGTCGGCGCGGACAATGCGCCAGCGGCGCTTATCAAACCCTTCCGGGCCGCCGTGGAGCTGGTGGCCCGCGTCGTTTGACGGCGTGACGTTGACGAGCTGGCCGTCAAGCGGGAAGCGGCTATTGCCGATACGGTTGGCGTAGCGGCCTACCGAGGCGCCAAGAAACGCGGCCTGGCGGGCATAGTCCTCCAGCTTCGCACAGCCCAGCAGCGGATGGCGCAGGCTGCCATCAGCCAGCGGCACCTCGGCGCTGAGCAGCGTCGCGCCCCAATCCGCCACGGTAACGGTCATCCCCGCCTTATTGCGCAGGGTCACCTGCTGCCAGGGCTGGCCGTCCGGCGCCAGCGCGGTGGTTTGCGTTACCATTGGCCTGCCCCCTGTGACGGTTTGCAGACATAGAATGTCTCTTTAATACCGGTTTTCGCTTCATACGTTTTAGCAACGGCCTGCTGAACGGTATCGACCAGATCTTCCGGGACCAGCGCTACCACGCAGCCGCCAAAGCCGCCGCCGGTCATGCGTACGCCGCCTTTATCACCGATCGCGGCCTTAACGATCTCCACCAGAGTGTCGATCTGCGGGACGGTGATCTCGAAATCATCGCGCATCGAGGCATGGGATTCGGCCATCAGCTCACCCATCCGCTTCAGGTCGCCTTTTTCGAGGGCGCTGGCGGCTTCCACGGTGCGGGCATTCTCCGTCAGCACATGGCGTACGCGCTTCGCGACGACCGGATCCAGCTCATGGGCGACGGCGTTAAATTGCTCGAGGGTAACATCGCGCAGGGCGGGCTGCTGGAAGAAGCGCGCGCCGGTTTCGCACTGTTCACGACGGGTGTTGTACTCGCTGCCGACGAGGGTGCGCTTAAAGTTGCTGTTGATGATCACCACCGCCACGCCTTTCGGCATCGAGACGGCTTTGGTGCCCAGCGAACGGCAGTCGATCAGCAGCGCGTGGTCTTTTTTACCCAGCGCCGAAATCAGCTGATCCATGATGCCGCAGTTGCAGCCGACGAACTGGTTTTCCGCCTCCTGGCCGTTCAGCGCAATTTGCGCGCCATCCAGCGGCAGATGATACAGCTGCTGGAAAACGGTCCCGACGGCGACTTCCAGCGAGGCTGAGGAACTTAATCCCGCGCCCTGCGGTACATTGCCGCTGATCACCAGATCCGCGCCGCCAAAGTGGCTGTTCCGCTGCTGCAGATGCTTTACCACGCCGCGGACATAGTTCGACCACTGCTGGGTGTCGTGGCTGATAATCGGCGCGTCGAGAGAGAACTCATCGGTCTGATTGTCGTAATCGGCGGCAATCACCCGCACCGTACGATCGTCGCGCGGCGCGCAGCTGATCACCGTCTGGTAGTCGATGGCGCAGGGCAGCACAAAACCGTCGTTGTAATCGGTATGCTCGCCGATCAGGTTGACGCGGCCTGGCGCCTGAATGACATGGCTGGCCGGATAACCGAAGGCGTCAGCAAACAGGGTTTGGGTTTTCTCTTTCAGACTCATCATTACACTCCGGATTCACGAAAATGGACGTCGCTGACGGCGCGCAGTCGTTCGGCAGCTTGCTCGGCGGTCAGATCGCGCTGGGTTTCGGCCAGCATTTCATAGCCAACCATAAACTTGCGGACCGTCGCGGAGCGCAGCAGCGGCGGAAAAAAGTGGGCATGAAGCTGCCAGTGGTGATGGTCTTCGTCGTTAAACGGCGCGCCGTGCCAGCCCATGGAGTAGGGGAATGAGCACTGGAACAGGTTGTCGTAACGGCTGGTCAGCTTTTTCAACGCCAGCGCCAGATCGCTGCGCTGGGCGTCGGTGAGATCGGTAATACGCTGCACGTGCGCTTTCGGCAACAGCAGCGTTTCGAATGGCCAGGCGGCCCAGTAGGGCACGACCGCCAGCCAGTGCTCGGTGTCCACCACCGTGCGGCTGCCGTCGGCCAGTTCGCGCTGAACATAGTCCAGCAGCATCGGCTGACCTTGTCCGGCGTAATACTCTTTCTGCAGACGGTCTTCCCGTTCCGCTTCATTGGGCAGGAAGCTATTGGCCCACACCTGACCATGCGGGTGAGGGTTGGAGCAGCCCATCGCTGCCCCTTTGTTTTCAAAGACCTGGACCCACGGGTAGCGTTTCCCGAGGTCCGCGGTCTGTTCCTGCCACGCTTTAACCACGCCTTCCAGCGCTTCAAGGCTCAGTTCCGGCAGCGTTTTGCTGTGGTCTGGCGAGAAGCAGATCACCCGACTGGTGCCGCGCGCGCTCTGACAGCGCATCAGCGGATCGTCACTCTCCGGTGCGTCCGGAGTGTCGGTCATCAGGGCCGCAAAGTCGTTGGTAAACACGTAGGTACCGGTGTAATTCGGGTTGGTGTCGCCGGTGACCCGGGTATTACCTGGGCACAGGAAACAGTCCGGATCGTGGGCTGGCAAGGTCTGTTTTGCCGGCGTTTCCTGCGCCCCCTGCCAGGGGCGCTTGGCGCGATGCGGAGAAACCAGAATCCACTGCCCGGTTAACGGGTTATAACGACGATGTGGATGGTCAACGGGGTTAAATACGCTCATGAAGGTTCCTTAGTCTGGATAACCCTGCGGATGACGGGACTGCCAGTGCCAGGTGTCCTGCGCCATTTCGTCCAGGTTGCGCGTCACGCGCCAGTTCAGCTCGCGGTCGGCCTTGGCAGCATCCGCCCAGTAGGCCGGGAGGTCGCCATCGCGGCGCGGCGCGAAATGGTAGTTAATCGGTTTGCCGCAGGCCTTGCTGAAAGCATTGACCACGTCGAGCACGCTGCTGCCGACGCCGGCGCCAAGGTTGTAGATATGGACCCCGGCTTTGTCAGCCAGTTTTTCCATGGCCGCGACGTGGCCATCGGCGAGGTCCATCACGTGGATATAATCGCGTACGCCGGTGCCATCTTCAGTCGGGTAGTCGTTACCAAAGACGGCCAGCGAGTCGCGACGGCCAACGGCGACCTGGGCAATGTACGGCATCAGGTTGTTAGGGATCCCCTGCGGGTCTTCCCCCATGTCGCCCGACGGATGGGCGCCAACCGGGTTGAAGTAACGCAGCAGGGCAATGCTCCACTCTGGCTGGGCTTTTTGCAGGTCAGTCAGGATCTGCTCCACCATCAGCTTGCTTTTGCCGTACGGGCTCTGCGGGGTGCCGGTCGGGAAACTTTCGACATACGGGATTTTCGGCTGATCGCCGTAGACGGTGGCGGAGGAGCTAAAGATGAAGTTCTTCACGCCCGCGGCGCGCATGGCAGAAACTAATTTCAGTGTGCCGGTGACGTTATTGTCGTAATATTCCAGCGGCTTGGCGACGGACTCCCCGACGGCTTTCAGCCCGGCGAAGTGGATCACCGCCTCAATGGCGTGATCGTGGAGGATCTCCGTCATCAGCGCTTCGTTACGAATATCGCCTTCAATAAAGGTGGCTTCTTTGCCGCCGAGACGCTCAATCACCGGCAGTACGCTGCGCTTGCTGTTGCAGAGATTGTCGAGGATCACCACCTCATGTCCCTGCTGCAGCAGTTGAACGCAGGTATGACTTCCAATGTAACCGCTACCACCTGTAACCAGAACTTTCATGATTCGCTCCATTCGGCTTATCGTGTATGAGGAAGATAGCATATCAAAGAAGTGAAAAGTGTGACACAGGGCAAGTTAGTGGAATCGTTTACACTTGATGGTGAAACGACATAAATTCAAATTTTTTATTTTTAATACAGATGGTTAGGTGGCTTTTCCGCTATTTTTCTGAAAAATACCAGGGATCTTTCGACCCCCGGCAGGGGGCATCAGGCCACAGGACCGAGCTGATAAGTGTAACCGTCTCCACTGGGAACGAACGCCAGGCGATGGGTAATACAGTCCGGGGCATCTTCCGCATGGTGCGAGACAAACAGCAGCTGTGTGGCCCCTTCGCCAATCAACACGTCGACAAAGCGGCGCACCAGCTGGCGATTGAGGGGATCCAGCCCCTGCAGTGGTTCATCGAGGATCAGCAGGGTCGGATGCTTCACCAGCGCGCGAACGATAAGCGCCAGCCGCTGCTGGCCCCACGACAGGCTATGAAACGGCGCGTCGGCGGTGCGTTTATCAATGCCGAGAATATCCAGCCACTGTTGCACCAGCTTGTGTTGCTTGTCCGAGACCGCCTGATAAATGCCGATAGAGTCAAAATAGCCCGACAGGATGACGTTGCGGACGTTGGTGCTGACCCGGTAGTCCAGATGCAGGCTGCTGCTGACGTAGCCGATATGCTTTTTAATATCCCAGATGGTCTCACCGCTGCCGCGACGGCGGCCAAACAGCGTCAGATCGTTGCTGTAACCCTGTGGATGATCGCCGGTGATAAGGCTCAGCAGCGTGGATTTACCGGCGCCGTTGGGGCCGACGATCTGCCAGTGTTCGCCCGGGTTCACGGTCCATGAGAGGTGATTGATGACAGGGTGATCGTTGTAGGAGACCACCCCGTCATTGAGCACGATACGCGGCGCCGAGTCTGCCAGCGCATGACGGGCTGGTGGAACATCCGGCTCCGGCAGGGTGATGCCGTCCAGTTTTTCACTGTGCGCCAGCTGGGCGACCAGCGCCTGCTGCAGCAGGGAAGACTTCTCGCCGGTCTCGCTGAGGGTGCAGTCAGCCAGCACGCCGGCGAATTGTACAAACTCCGGGATCTCATCGAAGCGGTTGAGGACCAGCACCAGGGTGATGCCGGCGCGGTGCAGGTCGGCCAGCAGGGCAGCCAGCTGCTGGCGGGAGTTGACGTCGAGGCCGTCGAAAGGTTCGTCGAGGATCAGCAGTTGCGGATCGGTCATCAGGGCCTGACACAGCAGGGTCTTACGCGTTTCCCCGGTCGACAGGTACTTAAACCGGCGGTCCAGCAGGGCGCTGATGCCAAACTGTTCGGCCAGGCGCGCGCAGCGGGCAGGATCTTTTACCTCATCCTGGATAATCTCTGCGGTGGTGCGGCCGGTGTCTTCTTCGCCGGGGCTGAGCAGGTCGGTGTTATTGCGCTGCCACTCGTCGCTGACCAGCTTCTGCAACTGCTCGAAGGAGAGGCGGGTTACGCGGGAGAAGTGGCTTTCGTGCTGGCCGCTGAGCAGGGTCAGGTCGCCAGCCAGAGCCCGCGCGAGGGCGGATTTGCCGCTGCCGTTGCTACCGACAAACGCCCAGCTTTGACCCGCTCTCAGGTTCAGCTGGTCTATTTTTAAGGTTTTTGTATCGCTCAGGCGAAACGTGCCTTGCGAAATTTGCAATGATGACATGATGTATCCCATTTTTTGCAGCGATGTGCATCAGGGATACGACTTCGGGCGCGTAATGTCAATGGGGTCAGCATAACGTCGCGAGAATGATGCGATCGGCATTGAAGTAAGCGATCGCCTCCGTCCCTTCCGCCAGGCCAGACGTCTGCGCCTGTGGCAGAGTGGCGCACAGGGTCTGACCGTCGGCCAGCGTCATCAGTACTTCGCACTGCCCGGACCCGCATTCGATATGGCTGATACGTCCCGACAGCTGGTTATCGGCCTGGCGGGCCACGTCGGGGTCGAGGGTGATGCCGACCCAGGGGGCCTTCAGCAGGACCAGCACCTCCTGGCCCTCATCGAGCCCCAGCTTCTCAGCGCTTTGCGCGGTGATGGCGACGGTCAGGCGCGTCTGCCCGTCGGCCAGCAGTACCTCGACGTGCTGCTGCACCTGCTGGCGATCGCGGCCGGTTATGGTGCCGAACCACTGGTTGCGGGCGCTGGTCTGCAGGGAAAAGCGTGAGATGGCCGCCAGCAGGCTGTCCAGCGGCAGGGCATCGTCATCGCTGAGCACATCAAACGCTTTCTGCTGGATCTGCGCCAGCAGATCGTACAGTTGGATCAGCCGCTGCCCATAGCGGGTCAGCACTGCGCCGCCGCCGCCTTTACCGCCGGTGGCGCGATCCACCAGCGGTTGTTCGCTGAGCTGGTTCATCTCGTTGATGGCATCCCACGCGCTTTTGTAGCTGATACCCGCGTGCTTGGCCCCCTGGCTTATCGAACCGGTCTGGTCAATTTGTTTGAGCAGGGCGATCCGCCGGGGATCGGCAAACAGGCGCTGCTGTAGCTTAAGGGTAAGAAGAATTTCGGCCTGCATAATCGTTTCCTGACAAAAAAGGGTATTGTGACCGATAGTCACCCGCTTGCAAAACCTCTGTGCGCGGTTTTGTCATTACCCACCGCACAAATGGGGCGTGTTTTTTCGGCTGAAACCGTTACAATCAGCAAATCATACTATCTGGAGTGAACCATGTTAGAGCTTTTGAAAAGTCTGGTTTTTGCGGTCATCATGGTACCGGTGGTGATGGCGGTCATCCTGGGACTGATTTACGGTCTTGGCGAAGTGTTCAACCTCTTCTCCGGCGTAGGCCACAAAGATCGCAGCCAGCAAAATCATTGATTTCCCGGCGCCCGGTTTAACCGGGCGCTGTGCTATTTCCCTCCTGTATCATTTCCCTTCGTTTTATTGTCCTGTGTCACTATAAAAATGCTCTGCATATCGTTATATTGTCGAATACATAACGCATTGACAGGAGATTCAGATGGCAGGTTCTTGGTTACGCGGGGTTATCGGGGTATCACTCACGCTGTGCGTCGCGGGTCAGGCGCAGGCGGCAGAGGGGAAAGTGACCGTTTTCGCCGCCGCATCGTTAACCAACGCGATGCAGGATATTGCCCAGGCGTATAAGAAAGAGAAAAACGTCGATGTCGTGTCGTCGTTTGCCTCGTCGTCGACGCTGGCGCGGCAAATTGAAGCGGGCGCACCAGCCGATCTGTTTATCTCCGCCGATCAGAAATGGATGGATTACGCCGCAGACAAAAAGGCCATCGACCCGGCAACCCGTGCCACCCTGCTTGGCAACAGCCTGGTGGTGGTCGCGCCGAAAGCCAGCGCGCAGGGGGCGATTACCATTGATGAGAAAACCGACTGGACCAGCCTGCTGAAAGGAGGCCGTCTGGCGGTGGGCGATCCGCAGCACGTTCCGGCAGGCATCTACGCTAAAGAGGCGCTGCAGAAACTCGGCGCCTGGGAGACCTTGTCGCCGAAACTTGCCCCGGCGGAAGACGTGCGCGGCGCGCTGGCCCTGGTGGAGCGCAACGAAGCGCCGCTGGGGATTGTCTATGGCTCCGATGCCGTGGCCAGCAAAGGGGTTAAAGTGGTCGGCACCTTCCCGGAGGCCTCGCATCAGAAAGTCGAGTACCCGCTGGCGATTGTCGATGGTCATCGCAATGCGGCCGTGAGCGCTTTCTATGACTACCTGAAAGGGCCGGAAGCGTCCGCGATTTTTAAACGTTACGGATTTACCACCCGCTGATGTTTCTGAGCGAACCCGAATGGCAGGCGGTGCTGCTGAGCCTGAAAGTCTCCTCCCTGGCGGTGGCCTTGAGCTTGCCTTTTGGCATCTTTTTTTCCTGGCTGCTGGTTCGGCGCACCTTTCCCGGCAAGGCGCTGCTCGACAGTATTCTCCATTTACCGCTGGTGCTGCCGCCGGTGGTGGTGGGGTATCTGCTGCTGGTGGCCATGGGGCGGCGCGGGTTTATTGGCAGTTGGCTGTATGACTGGTTCGGCATCAGCTTTGCCTTCAGTTGGCGCGGGGCGGTGCTGGCGGCGGCGGTGATGTCTTTCCCGCTGATGGTGCGCGCCATTCGCCTGGCGCTGGAAGGGGTGGACGTCAAACTGGAGCAAGCGGCGAGAACCCTCGGGGCCAGCCGCTGGCGAGTGTTTATGACTATTACGCTACCGCTGACTCTGCCGGGGATTATTGTCGGCACAGTGCTGGCCTTCGCCCGCTCGTTAGGGGAGTTTGGCGCGACCATCACGTTCGTCTCCAATATTCCCGGCGAAACGCGCACCCTGCCTTCGGCGATGTACACCTTGATCCAGACCCCGGGCGGGGAGGGGGCGGCGGCTCGCCTCTGCCTCATCGCCATCGGACTGGCGCTGGTTTCGCTGCTGATTTCGGAATGGCTGGCCCGCGTGAGCCGCCAGCGCATGGGAGGATAATGATGCTGGAGCTGGACTTTACCCAGACCCTCGGCAGTCACTGCCTGCAGATCCGTGAAACCCTGCCCGCCAGCGGGATCACCGCCATCTTTGGCGTCTCCGGCGCTGGCAAAACCTCGTTGATTAACGCCATTAGCGGCCTGACCCGGCCGCAGACGGGGCGCATCGTGCTCAACGGCCGGGTGCTGAACGACACCGCACAGCGTATCTGTCTGGCGCCGGAGCAGCGCCGTATCGGCTATGTGTTTCAGGACGCGCGCCTGTTTCCCCACTATAAAGTGCGCGGTAATCTGCGCTACGGGATGGCGAAATCCATGGTCAGCCAGTTCGATAAGCTGGTGGAATTGCTGGGGATCGCGCCCTTGCTGGATCGCCTGCCGGGCCGGTTATCCGGCGGCGAAAAGCAGCGAGTGGCCATCGGCCGCGCCCTGCTGACCGCACCGGAGCTACTGCTGCTGGATGAGCCGCTGGCCTCGCTGGATATTCCGCGCAAACGCGAACTGTTGCCCTACCTGCAGCGGCTGGCGCAGGAGATCCATATTCCGATGCTCTACGTCAGCCACTCGCTGGATGAGATCCAGCATCTGGCCGATCGCGTGCTGGTGCTGGAGGCCGGTAAGGTGAAGGCTTTTGGTCCGCTGGAGGAGGTCTGGAGCAGCAGCGTGATGCACCCCTGGCTGCCGGCGGAACAGCAGAGTACGATCCTCAGCGCCACCGTCGCCGCGCAGCATCCGCAGTACGCGATGACGGCTCTGACGCTGGGTGACCAGCTGCTGTGGGTCAACCGGCTCGAACGTCCCGCAGGCGACACCGCACGGATCCGCATTCAGGCGTCGGACGTTTCGCTGACACTGGCCCAGCCGTCCGGGACCAGCATCCGCAATATCTTGCGCGCCGAGGTGGCTCAGTGTCTGGAGGTCAACGGACAGATTGAAGTGCAGCTCAGAGTGAGTGGCCGTCTGCTATGGGCCAGGATTAGCCCATGGGCGCGGGACGACCTGGCGATAGCGCCAGGTCAGCAGGTGTTTGCTCAGATCAAAAGCGTGTCGATCGCCGCCTGATTACAGCAGCTGGCGGTAGATAAACTCGGCGATGCTGGTGGACTCATTGTCGCCGATGACCACCCTGGCGCGAGCTTTCACCTCGTCCACCGCATTGCCCATCGCCACCCCAGTGCCCGCCGCTTCCAGCATGCTAAGATCGTTGTAGTTATCGCCGAAGGCCACCACATCCTGCATCGACAGCCCCTGGCTGGCCACCCATTGCGCCAGGCGTTTGCCTTTGCTGTTGCCGGCGCGCGCGATATCCACTTGATCGTGCCACGACCATTCGCACTCCAGGCCCAGCGTCTCGCCGACCTCGCGGGCAAAGCGCTGCAGGCGGGGAATGTCTTCATCGGTGAGGGCAAATTTCCATACCGCGTTGACCTCGCGGACCGCCTGCGCCAGCGAATCGACCTGGCGGAAGACCGGGCGCTGATCCTCCGGCAGCGCCTGCGCCCAGTTGCGGGTGCGGATCACATGCCCGGTGGGCTGTTCATAAAGCATCGCATCATCCACATACGCCAGGCCATGGATCTGCTGTTCGGCGAGCATGGCCGTCAGGCTTACCGCTTGCGCTACCGGCATAGGATCGGCTGCCAAAACCTCTTTTGCGTGATAATCATACAAATAAGTGCCATTACAACAAATTGCAGGTGTATCGAGAGCCAGTGCCTGATAAAAAGGATGGATAGCGACGTGATGACGTCCGGTAACGACGATAACCTGGTAGCCCGCCTCTCTGGCACGGGCCAGTGCCTCCAGCGAAGCGGGCAGGATGGTTTTTTTGCTGGTGAGCAGGGTGCCGTCTAAATCCAGGGCAATCACGCGTGTTGTCATGTGTTATTTCCGGTTGATGTTGAAAAGTGACCTGGCCATGATGGTACACCGCCGTGGCGTCAGGACCAATTTTTCCACATCTGCCGTGAATGCCTGTATGCCCTTTGTGCCGCCGTCCGTCGGAAATTCAGCGGACTTTGCGAGTATCATGGGCGGATGTCTTATAATTTTCAGGGTGCTGTTATCCTGAAAATGAAAATTCCACGTGCAGTGAGGGAAGGAGTAGTCATGAAACAAACCGTTTATACCGCCAGCCCGGAAAGCCAACAAATCCACGTCTGGAGTCTTGAAGCGGACGGCAAACTGACGCTGGTGCAGGTGGTTGATGCCCCGGGGCAGGTACAGCCGATGGTGGTCAGTCCCAATAAGGAGTATCTGTACGTTGGCGTTCGTCCGGAGTTTCGCGTGTTAGCGTATCGCATCACGCCGGATAACGGAGCGTTGACCTTTGCGGGGGAAGCGGCGCTGCCGGGCAGCCCGACCCACATTTCTACCGATCATCATGGCCGCTTTGTCTTCAGCGCCTCCTACAATCAGGGTTGCGTCAGCGTGACGCCGCTGCAGGACGGCCTGCCGGGCGAAACCGTCACCGTGGTGGAAGGCCTGGAAGGGTGTCACTCGGCCAATATCTCCCCGGACAACCGCACCCTGTGGGTGCCGGCGCTGAAGCAGGATCGCATCTGCCTGTTTACCCTTAGCGAGGATGGTTTCCTCTCCGCTCAGGAACCGGCGGAAGTGACCACCGTCGAGGGCGCCGGTCCGCGCCACATGGTGTTCCATCCGAACCAGCAGTATGGTTATTGCGTCAATGAACTCAACAGCTCCGTTGACGTCTGGGAGCTGAAAGACCCGAATGGCAACATCGAATGTGTACAAACCCTGGATATGATGCCGCAGGATTTCACCGGCGTGCGCTGGGCGGCGGATATTCACATCACCCCTGACGGTCGTCATCTGTACGCCTGCGATCGTACCGCCAGCATCATTACGGTGTTCAGCGTCTCGGAAGATGGCAGCGTGCTGGCAGTGGAAGGCTATCAGCCGACGGAAACTCAGCCACGCGGCTTTAACCTCGATCACAGCGGTAAGTATCTGATTGCCGCAGGGCAGAAATCGCACCATATCGCAGTGTATGAAATTGAGGGTGAGCAGGGGCTGCTGCATGAGAAAGGCCGCTATGCGGTTGGGCAGGGGCCGATGTGGGTGGTGGTCAACGCCCACTGAAGGGTCAGGCGGTAAAAGAAAAACCTCGCGTCAGCGAGGTTTTTTGATCAGAGCGGACAGGCTCTGTAGAGAAGCTGTTGCCCTGGCGGGCCTGAAGCGTGACGGCTTTAGATATCGTCCATGGTGTAGCCGACGACAATCTCCAGCGTTTTACGGATCACGTCGGCGGTCACCACATCATCGGTGCTTTCCAGCGCCTGAATCAGCCATAATATAATGGCCTTATTGTTCAGGTGCCCCTCGGACTGAAGAATACTGTTGATGGCGAGCGACATGACGGCGGACTCATCAACCAGTTTATCACCGGCGGTACGGAAATAATCTGAGAGCGCGGTGTCCTGCAGTCCTGCGTAAATATCGGGTTGCTGATGCATAGTCTGTCTCATCACATTCTCACTCTGTTTTATTCACCATGGTTGGGACAATCAGTGGATTTTTTTAGCTTCCGGCGCCATGCTGCTCTGCGCCAGCGTTCCTCTGCTTTCCCAACGGCCATTGATTTTCTTAACCTGCAAAGGCGCGTGCTTCCGCTGGAGGGCGAGCTTCGCGCAAATTTCTTCAATAACGGCAGCGATGATTTTCCTTCGCTGGCGATCTGACTCTGTGGCCTGCATCAACCGAAGCCGAACCAGCAGGGTCGGGGTGGTAATCGGGCGATTCGTTTTCAGAAGCGCGAGCACCGCCTCGCCGATGATCTCATCGGTTATTTCCTCAGTATCACTGCTATTCATAACCGTCTCTCTGCATGCCACACTCTTCCTGAATCTGATAACGGGCATTCAGGTCAGCAGCAGGTTTATGGAAGCGATCGCCCCTCATCTGCTACTGCGGTTGCAACAGGCGACGATCGATGACGTTATTCCTGACCGGCAAACAACAAACCAATTAAGGTTTGATAGTGGCTCTCTTCCTCAGGCGCACGGGCGCTGTCAAGGCGGCTCAACAGTTTGGTGCACAGGGCCTTGCGGTTGAGATGGCGCCCTTCGTTGAGAATATCCATCACGATCTGACCCAGCGTTTCCTGCTGGGAAGGTAACGATGCTTTGTTGAAATACTGGGCAATTGCGTTCGCTGTATCTGGAATGTAACCATTCTGCTGCATATGTGCTCCTTTCATTTCATTCATCTGTTAACTGCAAATAAACTTATACAATAATTAATAAGTTGTACATAGAAAGTTGCGTAATATTGCAGCGATCGTTGCTATCATGATGATTTTTAATGTAATATTTGTTTTTGTTTGCGACGATCCTGGCTTGTAAAGGTAGGGGTTAGCGTTGCATGTTGTACAAGGAAAGAAAAAAAGAAAAAAACCTTGCACAAAGAGTGGATTTTTAGTGTATCTTTTTTGTTAAGATAAAACGTAGTTTTGCAAGACGATTAGCCTGATAACTGCTACTGTGAATGCTTATCCCTCCCATCTGGAATCACTATGCTTACCACCATCATTTATCGCAGCCATATTTGCGACAATGTCTCATTCAAATCGATCGAGGCCATGGTTGCCAGGGCAAACGAGAGAAATGGGCAGGCGGATGTCACCGGTATATTACTGTTTAACGGGACGCATTTTTTTCAACTTATTGAAGGACCGGAAGAAAAGGTAAGGGATATTTATCAAAAAATTGTCCTCGATCCTCGTCATTATAATCTGGTGGAGTTGTTTTGCGATTATGCACCGTCCCGTCGATTTGGTAAGGTCGGTATGGAACTGTTTGATTTACGGGAACATGATCGTGAGGAAGTACTACAGACAGTGATGGACCGGGGCACGACAAAATATCAGCTCACCTACGACGACCGGGCGCTGCAATTTTTCCGTACTTTTGTCGAATCCACGGAAAAAGCGAACTATTTTGAGATCCCTTCGGCGGACAGTTGGGTTTTTATTCCCGATAAGGACACTTTTTATCCGGACACCCCCATTATCGATAATACGGAAAGCTGGTCTTTTGCCTTTCAGCCGATTGTCGATCCTTTCGCCTGCGAAATTATCTCGTGGGAAGCGCTGCTGCGTACACCGGACGGCCAGTCTCCTGGCGCCTATTTTGCCGGGCTGGCAGGGGATGATATTTATCTCGCCGACCTGCACAGTAAGCGCGTCGCGCTGTCTCTGGCGGGTAAATTAGGTTTACGTAATAAGGCGTTAAGCATTAATTTGCTGCCGATGACGCTGGTCAAAGCGCCGAATGCGGTGGCTTTCCTGCTCGACGAAATTAGTCGCAATGACCTGATCCCGGAGCAGATTATTGTCGAGTTCACTGAGCGGGAAGTGATTTCGCGGATGGCCGATTTTACCGATGCGGTGCGCAAACTGAAGGGCGCGGGGATTAATCTTGCCATCGATCACTTCGGCGCCGGGTTTGCCGGGCTGTCGCTGCTGGCGCAATACCAACCCGACAGAATTAAAATCGACCATGAGCTGATCCGCAATATCCACCAGGACGGGCCGCGCCAGTCGATTGTACAGGCGATTATCAAATGCTGTACTTCTCTGGAGATTGCGGTCTCAGCCGTCGGCGTTGAGCGTGCTGAAGAGTGGATGTGGCTTGAATCAGCCGGGATTTCGCAGTTTCAGGGCAATTTATTCGCGGGTGCCCGCCTGGGGGGCCTGCCCGCCGTTGCCTGGCCGGAGAAGAAATGATCCACCGCGAAATCAGCTTACTATTTTTTCATCTTTTTCCCCGCGCGCTGTGAGCCACAACCTGATATCTTTATCTGTACAAGAAAATAGAGTTGTACAGGATGCCTGAATTCGTTAGTTTAGGTAAAAAGTATCAGGTTGATGTGAGGCTGCTATGGCGTTTTACAGTATCGGTGAAGTCGCCGAACGTTGCGGAATCAATCCGGTTACATTGCGCGCCTGGCAGCGGCGTTACGGTCTACTGAAACCGCAGCGCAGCGAAGGCGGGCATCGACAGTTTGATGAAGAAGATATCCTGCGCATAGAAGAGATCAAGCGCTGGATAGAGCGCGGTGTATCCGTAGGGAAAGTCAAAGCGCTGCTGGAGGATAATCTGCCGGCGGCGCGCGACGAATCCGCGCATCTTCAGGAAGAGATGATGTCCATTCTGCGTTATATGCAGCCCGCCAGAATCCGCGCCAAATTAATGGCGCTGAGCCATCAACACCCCGTTGATACCCTCATCGATAGCCTGTTAGTGCCGGTACGACAGCGTCTCAAGCTCGATCAGAATACCTCGTTGGTGATTAGCAGCCTGCTGGATGGCTTGCTCATTGACTGCGTGGCGCTGTTTCTCGCCGAAGCGCGTAAAAAAAATGGTAAAGAGACACTGCTGGTGGGCTGGAGCAATGAAGACCGGACGCGTCTGTGGCTGGAGGCATGGCGTCTTTCGCAGCGCGGTTGGCATGTCAATGTTCTCGCTGAACCGCTGGAGTCGCCGCGGCCCGAGCTCTTCCCCGGGCAGCATATCTTTGTCTGGACCGGACGCGCCGCCACGCCACTGCAGGAGGAACTGCTCAGCCACTGGCAGGAGCAGGGCTTCAGCATTCATTTTCACGGTACGCAATAGCCCCGTCTGGGGGACAGGCCGGGGCTATTGCACCTGACTACAGGTGAATCTGACTCCAGGATTTAAAGGTTTCACTACGACTGATATTAAAAAAATCGGTCCTACCGCTACAGCCGAGCTTTTTAATCAGATTCAGCCGGATCTGATAAATGGTTTTGATGTGCAGATTTAGCGAACGACCAATGCTGGCAACCGCTTCGCCATTGCTGATAAGCTGAATAACTTTCTTTTCCCGTTCGGTAAACTGCACCGAGGCGCCCGGCGCCGGGTGCGTTTTGTAATAGCGGGTGGGCTGATGCAGGAAGATTTTTAATTCTTCCGGCGTCGAATTTGCCGGCAAGCGCAACATAGGCAGTTCACTGAGAAAATTAAGATCGTTTCCCTCAGTTAACAGAATAAATAACGTATCCCGCCGATTATAGTTATGCTCAAGCACCGCGAAATAATTGTCGCTGGTAAAAAAAACATGTTTTTTACGAAAATAAGATGCCGGCAAGGTATTCAGGATCAGCGACATCCCGTAGAGAAGAAAACGATTATCAAACCACAGATCGTAATGCTCTGAACGATAGCAAGTATTATGGTGTGACATTTTTTGAGCCCCAGTTAGCAGATGAAAACCCAGGCGTGCCGGCACAGCAGGGCTGTCCCTGCTGTCGGCGCGGTGGGATCACTTAATGATGATGTTTTTTGCTGTACAGCATATCCAACGCCTGCAGATAGAGGTCGGAAAGTATTTCATTACTTTCCGTTTGCAGGCGGTGCTGGATTTCCGTAATCATCCGCTCATTATTGATCGTGCTGTGCTGCTTCATGAGCGTGTTTTCAATATTCTTCATCAGGGCTGAATTGAAGACAAATTCTGCTGGAATGGTATTTTTAATATGCATAGCTCGAACTCTCCCACGTATAAAGCAAACTGACCATAAAAGTCGCAGCGTACCGGTGGTACGCGAAAAGTCACTAACAGGAAATGCAAAACCAGGAACCACCGCCAGACTCGCCACGCAACCGTTTAGCGTTCCCGCTTTGTTGCGCAACAAGCAGTTAACACTCAAAAACTATAGTCGGTGATCTCAGGATGTACAACTTTTTTCATAGCGATATGTACAGCGAGACGATTTATTTTTTCGTTTTAATTTTATTTGTTGATTTTAAAGGTATTTTTAATTTTATTAACTTGTACAAAAAAGCGGTTCTGTGCAGGATGCGGATACAGGGCAATCAGACAGGGGATAATGACGCAGACCCGATCGGAATACGGGCTCTGTCGGTTTACGTCACTTGAGCAGAAAGAGCGCCGACGCAGGAAGGGGTACACAGCAACTCTGTCGTCGACAGGTGGCTAACTTCCGCGTCGGACCCTGAGCATAGCGGAAAACAGGTGAGGTTTTGTCTGTTTTTTGCACAATATAGTAAAGAGAGAAATATCAACCACTCCGCTATCGCCATGGTCGGTTTGTTGGCGGATTAGGCGTGTGCTACGCTTTTCTGGAACTCCATTTTCATTTCGGCACGGTTATCTTCCCCCATTTTCCTGTCGGGTGTCGCACCAGCATAACGACCGGTAAATACGGCAAAAGCATTCTGTTCATGGACAGGCATAGAGGACTGAGGAGGGATGATGCGTGGTAAAAGCGTGATGCTCCTGGCCGGGTTAGCCGCTTTCGCGCAGGCGAAAGAAATTAATCTCTATTCGGTAAATACTGGTTCCTATGTTTACCATCTGACCAATAACCACGGACAATATACTGAGAATTTTGAAAACCACTTTTTCTCGGTAGAGCGGAAATTCTCGGAAGATTCGAAATATAGTCTGCTGATTGGCACGATGAACAATAGTTTCGACGATCGTTGCCTGGCGCTGGGGGTGAGAAGAGACTGGTACCACAACGGCAGTGGATGGACCTTTAAAGGGGTCTACGGCTACACCGGCGAATTCTTCTTCGACGCCTTTGAGCATTGCGGCGATCATGGCTCCTACAAAGATTTTAAGGACGCCACCGGGATCGGCTTTTCCCCCTATATCTACCATGCCATTCAGTACAACTTTACCGACTATTTCGCCCTTGAGAGCGGCATCATTATTCCCAGCGTGTTTGTGATTAGCATCCAGTGGAGTTTCCGCTAAGTTGCCGCGTCGTTTGTCACAGGGTTATCACCTTCTTGAGCAGCGTGCTGGAGAGCACAGCGAGAGAAATGAGCACCGACAGGATAAACGTTAGCGCAATCACGCCCAGCTTGGTGGCTAACGAGTGAATAGGGATCAGCATCACCAGCAGGTGGAAAACGGAGTAGTGCAGAATATAGACCCCGGTCATCGCTTTGCTAACCGTCGCCAGCACCGCCTCCTTCAGTTCGCGGTTCTTTTTAAACTGCACGGCGTTAGCGGCGATCACCAGCAGGACGATCAGAATATAAATTTGCGATCCCGTCAGAATGAACGCATTGCGATCGGCTTTAAACAGCGCGAAGAAAAAATGGCGTTCATAAAACCAGGTAAATAAATAGACAAAGGGCAGGGCGATAATGGAGGCTTTAATCACCCGCGGGTCGCGTATCCACTCCGTGACTCGCGGATCGTTAAACAACTGCCCGGTTAAATAAAAAAGTAGCCATGTCCACAGACGATACTGCGGCGGCAGGCTGAAGAGATGTTTGTCCGGGTAGAGCACCGAGAGCAGGTCGTAACCATAAGCGCAGCACAGCAGCGTCAGAACCACGGTGAAAAACAGGCCCCGCCGCTGGCTGAGCCAGGCGATAAAGGGATGGAAGGTATAGATCACGATCAGGGCGAAAATAAACCAGGGCTGGATCAGGTAGCCGCGCTGATAAGGCTCCCAGACATAATAGACCGTTACCCAGAACAGAAAGACGATGACCACGCTTTTAATTTTGCCGATTTGCCAGTTAGCATCGTGACGCGTCTGTGCATCAAGATAACCAGCCACCACAAAAAACAACGGCGTCGCGATGGTCGAGATAAAGGTCAGCAGCCCGAGGATCCAGTGATAGTCATAATCATAGTGATCCCAGGTGTTATAGATAGTGAAAAAGGTCACCGCTGTCATACAGCCTAATGTCTTGATAATGCTGAGACCGGTACTGTTCATCGTTGAGGCGTCATATCCTTATGGTGGAAGCAAGCGTAAATTACCGGCAGAACCAGTAGCGTCAGTACGGTGGCAAAGGCGAGGCCGAACATGATCACCACCGCCATACTCTGGAAAAAGACATCGCGCAGCAGCGGGGCAAGGCCAAGCACAGTAGTAAAGGCGGTCAGCAGGATCGGCCGCAGACGAGAGGTTGCCGCATCAATGATTGCTTGTCTTTGATCTTTCTCCTGTTTTTGTTGCTCTATCTCTTCCACCAGCACAATGCCGTTGCGGATCAGCATACCGCTGAGGCTAAGCAGGCCGATTAAGGCCATAAAGCCGAAAGGGATGCCGGTCAGCAAAAAACCGGGCGTGACGCCGATCAGCGCCAGCGGGACGGTCAGCCAGATGGCAACAGCGTTTTTCAGCGAACTGAACATCAGCACCGTAATGATAAACATCACCAGATAGCCAAGCGGTAGGGTCGTGAACAGCCCTTGCTGCGCTTCACTGGAGTTCTCCGCATCGCCGCCCCATTCGATGCGGTAGCCATGCGGCAGCGTCAGCGCGTCAATGCGTGGTTTCACCCTGGCAAGGATATCGCCCGACGTTTGGCCGCTTTGCGGGCTGGGGTCGGTCTGAACGGTAAGCACGCGGGTGCGATCGCGACGGAGAATCAATGGATCTTCCCACTCCAGCGAGAAGCCATGGATGACGTTACTCAACGGAATATACTGCTGCCGGCTCTGGCTCCAGACCAGCACGTTATTCAGGTGATTGGCATCCTGTCGCTCCGCTTCCGGCGGACGGACGATAACCGGCAGCAGGTCGGCGCCCTCGCGATATAACCCGGCGCGACTGCCGGAGAAATTCATCTCCAGCGCGCTATCAATATCCTGTTTATCCACCCCCAGCTCACGTCCCAACGCCAGAGAGTATTGCGGGCGGATCACCTTGCTGCGGTTCTGCCAGTCGTTACGTACGCTGTCGGTCGCCGGATCCGCGGCGAGAATGTCGCCCACCTGACTGGCCAGCGCGCGCAGGGTATCCGGATCAGGGCCCTTAATGCGCACTTCAATCGCGCTATCGCCGGACGGGCCGAACATAATGCGTTTGGTGCTGGCGTTCACCTGCGGGTAGTTTCTGGCAATCCAGGCCTCGACGTGGCGGGTGACGGGGGCGATACTGCGCTGGTCGTCCATCCGCACCATAATCTGCGCGTAGTTGCTGTACTGGCGCTGCCCGCTGTAGGTGAGAATAAATCGCATACTGCCCTGGCCAATGGTGGAGACGGTGGTAGCCACCCCCGGCTGGCTGGCGATCGACCGCTCAATATCGCGGGTCATCTGCTCGGTGGCGTTAATATCGGTACCGTAGGGCAACCACAGGTCGACAAAGAAAATGGGCGTATTCGATGACGGAAAGAAATTCTGCCGGACGAAGGTGAAGCCCCAGATCGCCCCGGCTAACAGCGCGCCCATCAGCACCAGCGTCAGGGTCTTTTGCTGCAGCAGTATTCGCAGCGTCTGCTGATAGCCGCGATAAAAGCGGCCGCGGTAGGGATCGGCTTTTTCCTTCGGCGCCTCGGCCGACGGGGCGTTTTTAAACAACCACCACTTGATGAGTACCGGCGTGATGGTCAGGGCGGAAAACCAGCTGAGCATCAGGGAGATCAGCAGCACCTGGAACAGGGATTTGCAATATTCCCCGGTGGAGTCTTGTGAGAGGCCAATTGGCGCGAAGGCGAGGATGGCAATAACGGTGGCGCCGAGCAGCGGCAGGGCGGAGCGGCGGATCACATAATTAATTGCGCCCAGCAGCGGAGAGCCTTGCTGGCGGGCGATCAGCACCCCTTCGACAATGACAATGGCATTGTCCACCAGCATACTCAGGGCGATGATCAGCGCCCCGAGCGAGATCCGTTGTAACTCGATCCCCCAGATATACATGATAAGCAGAGTGCCGAGGACGTTGAGCGCCAGCGACAAAGCAATAATGATCCCGCTGCGCACCCCCATGAACACCAGCAGCACGCCGACGACGATCGCCAGGGCCATCAGGAAGTTGGTAATAAAGCCATTGACCGAGTGGGCGACCTCTGCCGCCTGATCGTAAAAAATGGCGATATCGATACCCGCTGGTTTATCGGCGGCCATCTGCTGAAGTCGGGCTTCGAGGGCATGCCCCACGTCAATGACGTTGACCCCGGGGATAAAGGAGACCCCCATGGTCACCGCCTGGCGGCCGTTGGCATGATAGATACTGGAGGGAGAGTCGGTCAGCCCGCGCGACAACGTGGCAATATCCCGCAGTCGGGTGGTGGCGCTGGCGCCATGAGGGCTGACCAGAAGATCCCCCAGTTCATCGATATTCTGAAACTCCCCGGTGGGGTGAAGGCGGATCGATTCGCTGCCGGCGCGGATCTCCCCGGCGCTGGATACCACGTTGAGCCGGGTCAGGATAGCGGCAAGCTGGTTAAGCGTAATACCGCGCGCCGCCATTTTCGCCAGCGAGATATCAACATTGATCTGCTGTGGAATCGCGCCGCCAATGGCGACTTTGCCGACGCCCGGCACCAGCACCAGCTCACGGCGCAACTGCTCGGCATAGCGCACCAGCTCAGGATTGGTAAAACTGTCGCCCGAAATGGCGAAGAAAAAGCCAAACACATCGCCAAAGTCATCATTGACGAAGGAGGGGACTACCCCCGGGGGAAAAAGCCGGCTGGCGTCACCGACGCGGCGACGCAGCTCATCCCAGATTTGCGGCAGTTCGCTGGAATGGTACTGCGAAGCAATATTCACTGTAATTTGCGATAAGCCATTCGAGGAGATGGAGCTGACGTTATCCAGCGAGGGAAGCTGCTGAATCGCGTTTTCCAGCGGCAGGGTCACCTCCTCCTCCACCTGCTGAGCGGACGCGCCAGGGTAGTGGGTGACGATCACCGCCGTTTTGATGGTGAAGGCGGGATCTTCCAGGCGGCCAATATTGAGCAGGGCGAACAGGCCACCCACCCCCAACAGCAAAATGGCTAACCAGACGCGGGTCGGGTTGTTAATAAACTGACGGGAAATGTCCATTTATAATCCTCGTTCACGCGTCCAGATCCGCACCGGCTGCCGGTCGTGGAGTTCGCTTACCCCCGCTGCAACCACCTGTTCGCCCGCACGGAGCCCTTCGGTGATCATCACTCCCTGCGAGGTCACTTCCCCGACCGTGACTCTGCGCTCCTCAAGATACAGATGGGCGTTTTCGCCTTTTACCACCCAGACGACCGGTTCATTCTTCGGTCGGTTATCGGGGTTAAACACTGCTTCCACGGGCACTACGAGGGTTTCCCGTCCGGCGCTGGCCGGCAAATTGCCGAGATTGACCGTCACGGTGCCGCTAACCCCGCCGACGGTGGGAAAATCATCTGGTCGCGGCATGGTTAAAATGATCTGCCAGGTGAGGGTGCTGTTGTCGCTGCTGCCGGTATGCTCTTTGTATTCCGCGGTAAACTCGCGGCCCGGCAGAGTATTGATCCTGACGACGGGGCGGTAGGCGGTATTGCGGATATCGAGCGAGGTGAACAGATTTTCCGGAATGCTGAAGACCACATCGAGCAGGTCGGTACGCGTCAGGGTAATCACCGGCTGGCCAGCGGCGACCACCTGATGATTACGGATATGCACGCCGGCGGCAATCCCGCCGAAGGGGGCGGTGAGACTCATTTGCGCCAGCTCTTCACGGGCAATTTTCAAGGCCGCGTTGGCGGCATCGCGATTGGCGCGCTGCACGTCCATCTCCGCCTGGGAAATCGCCTGACGTCCTGCCAGGGTCTGGAAACGATCAAACTGACGCTGGGCGAGGGTTGCCGCCGTTTGTCGCTCATTGACCCGCTGCTGGGCTTCGCGGGCATTCAGACGCGCCAGCGTTTGTCCCTGAGTTAGGGTTGCACCCTGGCGAATATCCAGTGACTCCACCTGACCACCCCGTTTAAACGACAGTTCGGTGGAGTCGCCAGACTCGATGCGGGCTGGAAACGTCCGCTGCTGGGTGTTACCCACGGCGGTGACTTGCGCCACCTTGACCATCCGGGGAGCGGCTTCGACGGACGGCGCTTTCTGATCGCAAGCGGTTGTTAATAAAATAACAACCGGGATGAGAGAAAAATAACGGTTCACAGTATTCCCCTCAGACTCATGATTTATTTTACGTTTTTATTAGGCGGCGCACGCTTATTCTGCGAGGGCGGCGACAACCAGATAGGTGAATAGTCCTACCAGTGTACAGGCGACAATGGCCAGCGCGACAAACAATCCCAGACGTAACAGGCTATAACCAAACATGATTTTCTCCCTTAACTCCCACCCGAACCGCGAATGTCATTTCGCCCGGCACAATGTGTGACCGTCGGACATTCGGTGCGGCACTCCTGCTTGTAATCAGCATAGTCGGAGAAAACATGAAGTGTTAAAAAAGAGAATACCGCGTCGCTGTTGGCGTCAAGGGGTTAAGGGCAGGAGATCTGCGGGCTTTCGCGGGCTTTTATAATATTTTTCAGTCTATTAATGGCTCATTTTCTAATGTTAATTTTCCTGTGCTACGTTTAATAACATCGATTCCGCTTGCCGCTTCTGTTGTTGAGATTTGCTTCCTCCCCAAGTATGGGGCTATTCATCACTACGCATTGTATTGGTAATAAAAGGATTATCTCATGTATAAAAATATCGTTGTTCCCGTTGACGTGTTTGATGCAGGCCTGGCCGACAAAGCCCTCTCTCATGCGAAATTCCTCGCCCAGCACTCTGCCGGGCAAATTCATCTTGTGCATGTTATTCCGGCATTTTCACCGGTATTAACGCGTGGATTTATCTCTGATGCGCGAAAGATGGAAGAGCATTTGATTTCTACCGCTAAGGAAAAACTCAGCGATCTGGTAAAGAAAAATTCTCTGGCGGAAGAGACCAGCCATCTTTATGTGCGCAGTGGCAATATTCGCGATCAAGTGATTGACCTGGCCGATGAGCTGAAAGCGGACGTGGTGATTGTCGGTTCGCGCAATCCGGGGATCCAGACCCATCTTCTGGGCTCTGAAGCGGCAAACATCGTGCGCTACGCCCATGTACCGGTTTTCGTTGTGCGCTGATGACGGCGGGATGTCGTCCTGACTTCCGCTTCAGAAATCGAGGGAGAGAGTATGAATACAGATAAACCGGGGGCGCCCTTCTATCAGCGTTCCGTCGAGGAGACGCTCGCCAGCGTGCAAAGTACGCCGGAGGGCATTAGCGGGACAGAAGCGGCCACACGCCTGCAGCAGTATGGCGAAAACGCCCTGCCGCAGAAGCCGGGTAAGCCAGCCTGGCTGCGTTTTATCGTGCATTTTAACGATGTACTGATCTACGTGCTGCTGGCGGCGGCGCTGCTGAAGGCGGTGATGGGCCATTGGATCGACATGGCGGTGATCCTCGCGGTGGCGGTCGTCAATGCGCTGATTGGCTTCATCCAGGAAAGTAATGCGGAGAAATCGCTGCAGAGTATCCGCAATATGCTGTCCAGCGAAGCGGTAGTGATCCGCCAGGGTAACCATGAAACCATCCCCACCACCTCGCTGGTACCCGGCGATATCGTGGTGATCCGCGCCGGCGACCGTATCCCCGCTGATTTACGGGTGATTGAGGCGCACAACCTGCGGGTGGAAGAGGCCATCCTCACCGGGGAGTCAACGGTGGTGGAAAAAACCACCGAGCCGCTGAGCGGCGATTTACCGCTCGGCGATCGCAGCAACCTGTTGTTTTCCGGTACCACCGTCAGCTCAGGGGCGGGCAAAGGGATCGTGGTGGCGACCGGCGGCGATACCGAGCTGGGTCACATCAACCAGATGATGGCGGGCATTGAAAAACACCGTACGCCGCTGCTGGTGCAAATGGACAAGCTGGGCAAAGCCATCTTTATCCTCATTCTGATGATGATGGCGGCGCTGTTCGTCTTTAGCCTGCTGTTCCGCGATATGCCGGTCTCCGAACTGATGCTGTCGCTGATTAGCCTCGCGGTGGCGTCAGTCCCGGAAGGCTTGCCGGCGATTATCTCGATTATTCTGTCGCTCGGTGTGCAGGCGATGGCGCGCCAGAAAGCGATTATCCGCAAGCTGCCGACGGTGGAAACCCTCGGCGCGATGACGGTTATCTGTTCGGATAAAACCGGGACCCTCACCATGAACGAAATGACGGTGAAGGCGGTGATCACCGCGGACAGCGTCTATCGGGTGGAAGGGGATAGCTATGAGCCGGTCGGTAAGATCCACGCCATTGATGACCCGACGCCGGTCGCGGTCGCGCCTGGCACGCTGTTCGAACGCTATCTGCGTACCATCGATCTGTGTAACGACAGTCAGCTTATTAAAGATGAGAGCGGGTTGTGGAAAATCACCGGTGGCCCGACCGAGGGGGCGCTGAAGGTATTGGCGGCGAAGGTTACTCTGCCGCCGCTGACCAGCGAGCTGCGCAGTAAAATTCCTTTTGATTCGCAATATAAATACATGTCGACCCTCTACCGGCTGGGTGAAGAGGAGGTGGTGCTGGTCACTGGCGCGCCGGATGTCCTGTTCCGCCTGTGTCAATATCAGCAGAGCGACAGCGGATTGCAGCCGCTGGATCTACCGTACTGGGAAGGCAAAATTGAAGAGTACGCCCGGGAAGGGCTACGGATGGTGGCCGCGGCCTGGAAGCCGGCTTCCGCAGGCCAGACGGAACTAACCCATCAGGATCTGCAGCAGGGGGTGATTTTGTTAGGGGTTGCCGGGATGATGGATCCGCCGCGTCCGGAGGCCATCACGGCGATTGCCGACTGCCTGCAGGCCGGGATCCGCGTGAAGATGATCACCGGCGACCATCCGCAAACGGCGATGAGTATCGGCAAGATGCTGGGGATTGGCAATGCGGGGAATGCCATTACCGGGCGCGAACTGGAGGTGATGGACGACGCGCAGCTGAGCGTGGCCGCGCAGCAGTATGATATCTTTGCCCGAACCAGCCCGGAAGATAAGTTCCGCCTGGTGCAGGCCCTGCAGAGCAAGAAAGAGATTGTCGGGATGACCGGCGACGGGGTGAACGATGCTCCGGCGCTGAAGCAGGCTGACGTCGGCGTGGCGATGGGGATCAAGGGGACCGAGGTGACCAAGGAAGCCGCCGATATGGTGCTGACCGATGATAACTTCGCCACCATCGCCAGCGCGGTCCGCGAGGGGCGTCGGGTGTATGACAACCTGAAGAAAACCATTCTCTTTGTCATGCCGACCAACCTTGCGCAGGGGTTACTGATCGTGATCGCGCTGCTGGCGGGCAACGTACTGCCGCTGACGCCGGTGCTGATCCTGTGGATGAACATGGCCACTTCCGCCACGCTGTCGTTTGGTCTGGCGTTTGAAGCCGGTGAGAAAAATATTATGCGGCGGCCGCCGCGTGATCCGAAAATTCACGTCATGGACGGCTTTGCCATCTGGCGCGTGGCGTTTGTGGGGTCGATGATTGCGGTCAGCGCATTTATTCTCGAAGCCTGGCTGCAGCCGCGCGGCTATTCGCCGGAGTTTATCCGTACCGTGCTGTTGCAGACCCTGGTCACCGCCCAATGGTTCTATATGCTGAACTGCCGCGTGTCGGATGGTTTCTCGTTGACGAAAAGTCTGCTGGCTAACAAAGGGATCTGGATTGTCAGCGGCGTGCTGCTGGTGCTGCAGCTGCTGATTATCTATGCGCCGTTTATGCAGATGCTGTTCGGTACCACCGGGCTGCCGTTCCGCTACTGGGTGATCACCTTCATCATCGGCTTCGCGATGTTCCTGATCGTTGAACTGGAAAAACCGCTGACCCGCAAATGGCGAACCGCCTGACGGCGTGACGTGCAGTACGCAAAAGAGAACACGCAAAAGAGAAGAGGGGGCATCGCCCCCTCTCTGGCTGACGACAAACCTGTTTCGTCATTGTGCTCGCATTTCTGCCGGGTGGCGGCATTCGCCTTACCCGGCCTACGAAAGACTTCAATATCAAACCGTTATGCAGTTAGCTGTAGGCCCGCGCAAGCGCAGCGCCGCCGGGCAATTCCTGAAGATTGCACGTTGTCAGCAGTCTGGGAGAGGGCATCGCCCTCTCTTTTATTATGGTTCACGCTTGTTGCGCGTTACTGTTTCGGCTCGGCGACCACAGTGCTTCCCACGCCGCGGTTGTTATATTCCCACATGCGATTGACGCTATTGTCGTTGAGGTTGCGCTGCAGATTGCCTTTGGCATCTACTGCGCCAACGTTACCGCTAAAGGCACGGTTTGAACCGACCGCTGCCGCCCACGGCTGGGCGATGTTAAAGCCTTCATTGATGACGCTGTCGCGGATCACGACCTGGCCATTGCTGTTGCCGTCAACGTCCAGCGCGCGGCCCAGCTGCGCGACGTTATCGCCGGACGCGGTAAAGCGGCTGTTGGTCGCCAGGAAGCCGTAGGTCACGCTCTTCAGGGTAGCCGGCGCGAAAACATAGGCTTCTTTCTGGGTACGCGAGTTCACCACGCGGAAATCGGTGTTATCAAATACCACCGCGCCGCGACCGGACACGATATCCACATCGCCTTCAATGTAGCTGTTGGTCACCAGGGTGCGGGTCTGGCGGTTATCCTGCAGACGGTTCTGCACGCCGCTGTTGGTCACAAAGAAGGTGTTCTGACGGCCAAGAATATTGACCTTGTTGATCTGCACCTGATCGCCATCGGTGCGCAGGGCGACGGCCTGGTGAGTACCGGCGTCGACGCTGTCGCCAAGGTTGTTGGCGATGGTCAGGTTCTGCAGCTGCAGGCCGTTATTCTGCGACCAGAAGACCGCGGAGCACATCACGCCGACGGTGGCCGCGGATTTATTCTGGCAGCTATCGAACATATACCATGCCGGTTTGCCTGGCATATATTTACCGCCCGGATTGACCAGACGGCGCCAGGTGTTGCGATCCATTTCAGAATCAATGGCTTCGCTGATTTTCACGTCAATCGGTTTATCGCCAGTACCATACAGGGTCAGGGCGCCAGGCGCCGCCGGTACGTAAACCGTTCCCGGGTACTCGCCAGGCATGATGGCAATAAACAGACGGCGATTTGAATGACGGGCAATCGCCGCATCGACCGCCGCCTGGACGGTGGTATGGGTCACGCCCTGGGTTCCCGCCGGGCCAACGATAAAGTCAGGCTGCGCCGGCAGGCTGATGGCAGATGGCGTCCAGGCCGCGGCATTGGGAGTCAGCGACTGGAAATAGGCCGCCGGGGTAAAGTTTTTCGCTTCATCGGCGTTCAGAATGGGACGCGCGGTGGTGCCCGGTGCAGTCTGCGTAGAGGGCTGTTGATCGGCAGGCGTCGAGCTACAGGCGGACAGCGTCACGCCGAAGGCCAGCGCCAGCGCCAGACGGGAAACGGAATATGTGTTCATGTTGCTCCGGGCAAAATTAAGCGTAGTGAAATACCCCGGCTGAGACGCCAGGGTATAAGTCCTTTAAAACCTGCTGTTTTATACTAACTTGAACGAAACGGGAAGACATGGGCGGAAAAACTTACCGTCTTTACGCAACGTTCAGTCCTGCTGGATGGTCTTTAGTCACAAAAAAATAACATTTCCCCGCGCTATTGTTGACTTTATCGGCGTTATGAAAATAAATGTCTATACAACCCATGACAAGTTAAGCGCTATGACTCAAGCCACCTCTGAACGCGTTATCTGGCGAAACGCGCGTCTCGCCACCCTGAACCCTGATTACTCTCAACCCTACGGTCTGCTGGAGCGCCATGCGCTGCTGGTGCGCAATGGCCGCATTGAGGCAATTGTCGCCGACGCTGACGCTCCCGGCGGGCGCAGTATCGATCTCGAAGGCCGGCTGGTTACGCCGGGTTTAATCGACTGCCATACCCACCTGATCTTTGGCGGCAGCCGGGCGCAGGAGTGGGAGCAGCGGCTGAACGGCGTCTCCTATCAAACCATCAGCGCTAACGGCGGTGGGATTAATTCCACCGTGCACGCCACGCGCGACAGCAGCGAAGCTGAACTACTGGCGCTGGCGCAGACGCGTCTGGCGCGCCTGCTGCGTGAAGGGGTGACCACCCTGGAGATTAAATCAGGCTACGGTCTCGATCTGCAAAACGAACGCAAAATGCTGCGGGTCGCCCGCCAGCTGGCCGACGACAATGGCGTGGAACTGTCGGCGACGTTGCTCTCCGCCCACGCCACGCCGCCGGAACATCAAGGAGATGCCGATGGCTATATCTCACTGGTCTGCGAGACCATACTGCCGACGCTGTGGCAGGAGGGACTGTTTGAAAGCGTTGACGTCTTCTGTGAAAAAGTTGGCTTCAGCCCGCAGCAAACCGAGCGCGTATTTCAGGCGGCGCAGGCGCTGGGCATTCCGGTAAAAGGCCACGTTGAGCAGCTCTCGTCGCTGGGCGGTGCGCAGCTGGTGAGCCGCTATCACGGACTGTCCGCCGACCATATCGAGTATCTGACGGAAGAGGGCGTGGCGGCGATGCGCGAAAGCGGCACCGTGGCAGCTCTGCTCCCCGGCGCGTTCTACTTCCTTAATGAAACCCGCAAACCGCCGGTGGAACTGCTGCGCAAATACCAGGTGCCGATGGCGGTGGCGACCGATTTCAACCCCGGCACCAGCCCCTTCGCCAGCCTGCATCTGGCGATGAACATGGCCTGCGTCAAGTTTGGTTTAACGCCGGAAGAGGCCTGGGCCGGGGTAACGCGCCATGCCGCGCGGGCGCTGGGGCGGCAGGACAGCCACGGTCAGCTGGCGGCGGGCTTTGTGGCTAACTTTGCCATCTGGGATGCCGAGCATCCGGTCGAGATGGTGTATGAGCCGGGGCGCGCGCCGCTCTGGGGACGCGTGGTACGAGGAGAACGGCAATGATGCTGTGGCAAGCTACGCCCGCCAGTCTCTGGCAGGGACGCGATGATAGCGCGGAAGCGCCCAATGCGCTGCGCCTGTTCCAGACTATCGCCCGCGCGGAACGCTTCGCGCCGCAGGAGATGCCCGGCGATATCGCGCTGCTCGGCTTCGCCTGTGACGAAGGCGTCCGGCGTAACAAAGGTCGTACCGGCGCCGGGCATGGTCCGGAAGCGCTGCGCCGGGCGCTGGCCAATATGGCCAGCCATCAGGGCCACGACCGCTGCGTGGATATGGGCACCATCAGCGTCGACGGCGAACAGTTAGAAGCCGCGCATCAGGCGCTGCGCGAGGCGGTGGCCGCCTGCCAGCGTGCCGGTAAACGTACGCTGGTCCTGGGCGGCGGCCACGAGACGGCCTTCGGCCACGGCGCTGGGGTACTGGATGCCTTCCCGGGCGAAAAAGTGGGCATTATTAATCTCGATGCGCATCTGGATTTACGCTTTGCCGAATGCGCCAGCTCCGGGACGCCGTTCCGCCAGCTGGCGCTGGAGTGTGACGCCCAGCAGCGCGGTTTTCACTATACCTGCATCGGCGTCAGCCGGGCGGCGAACACCCAGGCGCTATGGGATGAAGCAGCGCGCCGCCAGGTGGCTGTCGTTGAGGATCTGGCGGTGCTGGCGGACTTCGACACTCACGTGTTGCCGGAGCTGGAGCGCAATATCGCGCAGTACGATCGTCTGTATCTGACCATCGATCTCGACGTGCTGCCGGCGCGCGAAATGCCGGCGGTTTCCGCGCCGGCGGCGCTGGGCGTGCCGCTGGCAATCCTGCTGCGCATCGTTGAGCCGTTGTGCCGCAGCGGAAAGCTGCAGGCGGTGGATTTGGTCGAGTTTAATCCGCAATTTGACATCGACGGACAGGGTGCCCGCGCGGCGGCCCGTCTGGCATGGCAAATCGCCCATTGGTGGCGCTAGCGATCCGCGCTATTATTTTCGCTTCGCCGCTCCGCTTATTATGCATAAGGAAAGCCAGGCCATGTTTGCACAACAACCTCGTTCCGCGCCCGCGCCTTTCTATGAAAAGGTGAAGCAGGCGATTAGCGAAAAAATCTACCGCGGCGAGTGGCGTCCGCACGACCGAATTCCCTCGGAGGCTGAACTGGTTGCCCAGTTCGGCTTCAGCCGGATGACCATCAACCGCGCGCTGCGCGAGCTGACGGATGAAGGCCTGCTGGTCAGGCTGCAGGGGGTCGGGACCTTCGTCGCCGAGCCGAAAGGGCAGTCGGCGCTGTTTGAAGTGCGCAGCATTGCCGATGAAATTGTCTCTCGTCGCCATCAGCACCGCTGTGAAGTGCTGCTGCTGGAGGAGACCGAAGCCGATCTCATTCAGGCGGAGGCGCTCACCGTCGCCGAAGGCACGCGTATCTTTCATTCACGGATGGTGCATTTCGAAAACGAGGTTCCGGTACAAATCGAAGATCGCTGCGTGAATGCTGCGGTGGTGCCGGATTACTTGTTACAGGATTACACCACTACCACGCCGCATGATTATCTGTCGCTGATCGCGCCATTAACCGAAGGCGAACATATTGTCGAGGCGGTGCAGGCGACGTCAGAGGAGTGCGCGTTGCTGCGCATTCTGCCGCACGATCCCTGCCTGCTCATTCGCCGTCGCACCTGGTCGAAGACGCATATTGTCTCTCACGCTCGCCTGCTGTTCCCCGGCGCGCGCTACCGTCTGCAGGGCCATTTCAGCTCGTAATTTTCCCTGGCGTCAGCAAAACGTGATTGCTGACGCAATATAACAAAATTGTATCATTTCTGTTAAATCCTGGCTTGCGCAGAGTTGTATAGACAAGTATATGTATCTACGTACACAACGTTAATTGTCAGGAGAAACCCCGATGTCGCAAAGCAAATATCGCCAGCTGGACGTCCGTGCCCCGAGAGGCACGACGCTGACCGCCAGGAGCTGGTTGACCGAAGCGCCGCTGCGTATGTTAATGAACAACCTCGATCCCGATGTCGCTGAAAACCCGCATGAGCTGGTGGTCTATGGCGGTATTGGTCGCGCTGCGCGCAACTGGGAATGCTATGACGCTATCGTGAAGGCGCTGAAAAACCTGGAAAACGACGAGACTCTGCTGGTGCAGTCCGGCAAACCGGTCGGCGTCTTTAAAACGCATGAAAACTCGCCGCGCGTGCTGATCGCTAACTCCAACCTGGTTCCGCACTGGGCCACCTGGGAACACTTCAACGAACTGGATGCCAAAGGGCTGGCGATGTACGGCCAGATGACCGCCGGCAGCTGGATCTACATCGGTAGCCAGGGCATCGTGCAGGGCACCTACGAAACCTTCGTCGAAGCCGGTCGCCAGCACTATCAGGGCAGCCTGAAAGGGCGCTGGGTGTTAACCGCCGGTCTGGGCGGCATGGGCGGTGCGCAGCCGCTGGCCGCGACGCTGGCGGGTGCCTGCTCGCTGAACATCGAATGTCAGCAGAGCCGCATCGATTTCCGTCTGCGTACCCGCTACGTGGATGAACAGGCCACTTCTCTGGATGACGCCCTGGCGCGCATCAAAAAATACACCGCCGAAGGCCGCGCCATCTCCATCGCGCTGTGCGGCAACGCTGCGGATATCGTGCCAGAGCTGGTGAAACGCGGCGTGCGCCCGGATATGGTTACCGATCAGACCAGCGCCCACGATCCGCTGCATGGCTATCTGCCGAAAGGCTGGAGCTGGGAGGAGTATCAGCAGAAAGCCGAATCCGATCCGCAGGGCACCATTCTGGCGGCGAAACGCTCAATGGCCGACCACGTGCAGGCGATGCTGGCCTTCCACGAGATGGGGGTGCCGACCTTCGACTACGGCAACAACATTCGCCAGATGGCGCAGGAAGTGGGCGTCAGCAACGCCTTCGATTTCCCGGGTTTCGTGCCGGCGTATATCCGCCCGCTGTTCTGCCGGGGTATCGGCCCGTTCCGTTGGGTAGCGCTGTCCGGCGATCCGCAGGATATCTACAAAACCGACGCGAAAGTGAAAGAGATCATTAAAGATGATAAGCATCTGCACCACTGGCTGGATATGGCGCGCGAGCGCATCAGCTTCCAGGGACTGCCGGCGCGTATCTGCTGGGTAGGTCTGGAGTGGCGTCAGAAGCTCGGTCTGGCGTTTAACGAAATGGTGCGCAGCGGCGAAGTCTCCGCGCCGATCGTGATTGGCCGCGATCACCTTGATTCCGGCTCCGTCGCCAGCCCGAACCGCGAAACCGAAGCCATGCGCGACGGCTCAGATGCGGTATCCGACTGGCCGCTGCTGAACGCCTTGCTTAATACCGCCAGCGGCGCGACCTGGGTGTCGCTGCACCACGGCGGCGGCGTAGGTATGGGCTTCTCGCAGCACTCCGGGATGGTTATCGTCTGTGACGGTACCGATGAAGCGGCGGCGCGTATCGCTCGCGTCCTGCGCAACGACCCGGCGACCGGCGTGATGCGTCATGCCGATGCGGGTTACGATATTGCTATTGAATGCGCAGCAGAACAGGGTCTGAATCTTCCGATGGTGGCAGCAACGCAGGGGAACGCTAAATGAAATCGTTAACGCTCATTCCGGGGAAACTGAGCCTGTCGCAGCTCCGCGAGGTTTACAGCCACCCGCTGAACATTACCCTCGACAGCAGCGCGTTTGCCGCCATTGATGAGAGCGTGGCCTGCGTCAACGCCATCCTTGCCGAAGGGCGTACCGCCTACGGTATCAACACCGGTTTTGGCCTGCTGGCGCAAACCCGTATCTCGACGGACGATCTGGAGAACCTGCAGCGTTCGCTGGTGCTGTCCCATGCGGCGGGCGTAGGTGAGCCGCTGGACGACGACCTGGCGCGCCTGATTATGGTGCTGAAGATTAACAGCCTGTCTCGCGGTTTCTCCGGGATCCGCCTGAGCGTGATCCAGGCGCTGATTGGCCTGGTGAATGCCGGCGTGACGCCGTGGATCCCGGCGAAAGGTTCCGTCGGCGCCTCCGGTGACCTCGCGCCGCTGGCGCATATGTCGCTGACCCTGCTGGGTGAAGGCAAAGCGCGGGTTCGCGGTGGCGAATGGCTGCCAGCGACCGACGCGCTGCGTCAGGCGGGGCTGGAGCCGATAACCCTGGCGGCGAAAGAGGGCCTGGCGCTACTCAACGGCACCCAGGCCTCAACCGCTTTTGCCCTGCGCGGTCTGTTCGAAGCCGAAGATCTGTTCGCCTCCGCGGTCGTCTGCGGGGCGTTAACCACTGAAGCGGCGCTGGGTTCGCGTCGTCCGTTCGACGCGCGTATTCACGAGGTGCGCGGCCAGCGCGGGCAGATTGATGCGGCGGCACTGTATCGTCACCTGTTGACCGATGACAGCGCGATCTCGCGGTCGCATCATAATTGCACCAAGGTTCAGGATCCGTACTCACTGCGCTGCCAGCCGCAAGTGATGGGCGCCTGCCTGACGCAGATCCGCCAGGCGGCGGAAGTACTGTTAGCCGAAGCGAATGCGGTCTCCGATAACCCGCTGGTCTTTGCCGCCGAAAATGACGTCATCTCCGGCGGTAACTTCCACGCCGAACCGGTGGCGATGGCGGCGGATAATATCGCGCTGGCGATCGCCGAAATCGGCTCGCTCTCCGAGCGTCGTATCGCGCTGATGATGGACAGCCATATGTCGCAGCTGCCGCCGTTCCTCGTGAAAAATGGCGGCGTCAACTCCGGGTTTATGATTGCCCAGGTCACAGCGGCGGCTTTGGCCAGTGAAAACAAAGCGCTGTCACACCCGCATAGCGTTGACAGCCTGCCGACGTCCGCCAACCAGGAAGACCACGTCTCGATGGCGCCGGCTGCCGGTCGTCGCCTGTGGGCGATGGCGGAAAACACCCGCGGGGTGCTGGCCGTTGAGTGGCTGGCGGCGGCGCAGGGCCTGGATATGCGCGAAGGGCTGACTACCAGTCCGCTGCTGGAAGAGGCGCGTCATCTGCTGCGCGAACGCGTGCCGCACTATACGCAGGATCGTTTCTTCGCCCCTGATATTGAAAATGCCATTGCACTTTTGGCTGCACGTCACCTGACGCGTCTGCTGCCTGCCGTACTGCATTAATCACCGTTGTTCTCTGTACCCGCGTCGGGGGAAGTCATTCCCCCGGCCGACCTACATCGCATATTTGTCGTCATATAAAAAAATCAGGACACCTGTATATGCAACAACAACACAAACCGCATCTGCTGCGCGGGCTGAATGCCCGACACATTCGTTTTATTGCGCTCGGTTCCGCTATCGGCACCGGGCTGTTCTACGGTTCGGCCTCCGCCATTAAGGCGGCGGGCCCGGCGGTGCTGCTGGCCTACCTGATTGGCGGCGCGGCGGTCTTTATGGTCATGCGCGCGCTGGGTGAAATGGCGGTGCGCAATCCGGTTTCCGGCTCCTTTGGCAGCTATGCGCGCCAGTATCTCGGGCCGCTCGCCGGGTTTATCACCGGCTGGACCTATACCTTTGAAATGGTGATCGTGGCGCTGGCCGACGTCACCGCGTTCGGTATCTATATGGGGTTGTGGTATCCCGATGTGCCGCGCTGGATCTGGATCCTCAGCATCATTTTCTTTATTGGCGCGATGAACCTGTGCAACGTGCGGGTGTTCGGCGAGATGGAGTTCTGGCTGTCGCTGATTAAAGTGGTGGCGATTATCGCCATGATGGCGGCGGGCGCGGGGATCATCTTCTTTGGCTTTGGCCATAGTTTCCCGGCTACCGGGCTGGAAAATTTGTGGAGCCACGGCGGCTTTGCGCCACATGGCTGGCAGGGGATCATCGCCTCGCTTGGCATCGTGATGTTCGCTTTCGGCGGCGTGGAAATTATCGGCGTCACGGCGGCGGAAGCGCAGAACCCGAAGAAGGTCATCCCGCAGGCCATCAACACCATTCCGCTGCGTATTATTCTGTTTTACGTCTGCACCCTGGCGGTGCTGATGGCGATCTTCCCGTGGAATAGTTTTGGCGAGCAGGGCAGTCCGTTTGTGCTGATCTTCGATGGTCTGGGGATCCCGGCGGCGGCGACCGTGCTGAATATCATCGTGATTAGCGCCAGTATCTCGGCGATTAACAGCGATATTTTTGGCGCCGGGCGCATGATGTACGGCATGTCGAAAGAGGGGCTGGCGCCGAAGTGCTTCCAGCGGCTCGCCAGCAACGGTGTACCCTGGATGACGGTGGTGGTGATGGGCGTGGCGCTGCTGGTGGCGGTGGTGCTTAACTATCTGATGCCGGAACAGGTCTTTGTCCTGATTGCCTCGCTGGCGGCGTTCGCTACCGTCTGGGTATGGCTGATGATCCTGCTCTCTCATTTCTCGATGCGTCGCGGTTTGTCGGCCGAAGAGCGCAGTAAGATCGAATTCCCGATCCCCTTCTGGCCGGTTGGCCCGCTGTTGACGCTACTGTTTATGGGGCTGGTGATCGCCGTGCTGGGAATGGTGGAAGAGACGCGCGTGGCGCTGTTAGCCGGGCTGGTCTGGTTGGGGCTGCTGACGGTGGTGTGGTACGCGCGGGTGCGTAAAACCGCGCTGCAGGTGGCCACTGAACAGTAAGGTCAATCTCCCCGGTGGCGCTGCGCTTACCGGGGCTACGTTTGGACCGTAGATACTGTTATCGGTTTGCAACGGTTTTGGTCGGGGAAAACATGTGCTTTGTGTTAATTCCGACACATTGCGCTCCCAATATTTCTTCTGCGTTATGTCCCTCATGGCGCAGGGAGCGCACAGGGGGCGGCCAGTCGCCGCCGCCCCCTGTACCCCCGGGCTCCGGCCAGCAACATCGCCACTTCGTGGTGCCTTCGACTTATCCCTGCAGGCTTCGGGTCGGGCCGAGGCAGCGTCCCTGCAAAACACGGCCCTCAGCCCGCATCCATGCGGGCTGCCCCGGCCTTCCGGGAACGTCTCAGCGATGTTGAGGCCGCCAGCATCGGCAGTTTCAGCAAGCATGGTGAATAGATTAAAGGCAGGCCGCACGGACCGTAGGTCGGGTAAGCGCAGCGCCACCCGACAATATACCGGCACCGTGGGTTGCCCGGATAAGGCGCAAGCCGCTATCCGGGGGGATAATTAACTGAACAGGGCGGTGATGGAAGCGCTGGCGAGGGAATGGAAATGGACGTTAAAGCCGACCATCGCGCCGCTGGCCTCGGCATCGACATCAATCTTATCGATATCCAGGGCGTGGACGGTAAAAATGTAGCGGTGGGTTTCACCCTTCGGCGGCGCCGCGCCGCCGTAGCCTGCCTTACCAAAATCGGTGCGGGTCTGAACGGCCTCTTCCGGTAGCTCCGCCTGACCGGAGCCGGCACCCTGTGGTAGCACTCGAGTATCGGCAGGCAGGTTGGCTACCACCCAGTGCCACCAGCCGGAGCCGGTCGGTGCATCCGGGTCGTAGCAGGTGACGACAAAGCTTTTGGTGCCCGCGGGCACATCATCCCACATCAGGTGCGGCGAAATATTGTCGCCATCATATCCCATGCCGTTGAAGACGTGACGATTAGGCAGCTTGCCGCCGTCCTGGAGATCGTGACTGATCAATTTCATGCTTCATCCTCATTGATAATGTGCAGATTAACAAAGAAGTGTAGCCTTCCCGGCGGCGCGAATCCGCTGTTTATTCGCTAAAAAATGTTTCGTCCTGCACGGCCAGGTTGACCGCACGGGTCAGGCGGGTCAGCTGTTTGGGCGTGATGATGTACGGGGGCATCAGATAAATCAGACGGCCAAACGGGCGGATCCACACCCCTTGTTCGACGAAAAAGCGCTGCAGGGCGGCCATATTTACCGGACGCCGGGTTTCAACCACGCCAATCGCGCCCAGCACGCGCACATCGGCGACCAGCGCAGATCCCCGCGCCGAAGCCAGCTCGGCCTGTAGTTGGGCTTCAATCGCCGCCACCTGCTGTTGCCACTCGCCGCTCTCCAGCAGGCGCAGGCTTTCGCTTGCCACCGCGCAGGCCAGCGGATTGCCCATAAAGGTGGGGCCGTGCATAAAGCAGCCGGCTTCGCCATTGCTGATGGTTTCCGCGATCTCGCGGGTGGTCAGTGCGGCGGAAAGAGTCATGGTGCCGCCGGTCAGCGCTTTACCCAGACACAGAATATCGGCGGCGATACCAGCGTGTTCGCAGGCGAACAGTTTGCCGGTGCGGCCAAAGCCGGTAGCAATCTCATCGGCGATCAGCAAAATCCCTTCCCGGTCGCACATTTTACGCACCCGCCTCAGCCACTCCGGATGGTACATCCGCATTCCGCCGGCGCCCTGGACGATCGGTTCGAGGATCACCGCGGCGATGTCGTGGCGATGCGCGGCCATCAGGCGGGCAAACGGCACCATATCCAGCTCATCCCACTCGCCGTCGAAGCGGCTTTGCGGCGCGGGGGCAAACAGGTTATCCGGCAGATAGCCCTGCCACAGGCTGTGCATTGAATTCTGCGGATCGCAGACCGACATCGCGCCGAACGTGTCGCCATGATAGCCGTTGCGGAAGGTCAGGAAACGACGACGCGGCTGGCCTTTGGCCTGCCAGTACTGCAGCGCCATTTTCATCGCCACCTCTACCGCCACCGAACCGGAATCGGCGAGGAAAACGCACTCCAGCGATTCCGGGGTCATCGCCACCAGTTGGCGGCACAGCGCCACCGCCGACGGATGGGTGATCCCGCCAAACATCACGTGCGACATCTGATCGATCTGCGCTTTCATCGCCGCATTGAGGCGCGGGTGATTGTAGCCGTGGATCGCCGCCCACCAGGAGGACATGCCGTCAACCAGTTGTTCACCGCCGGCGAGGGACAGCTCGCACCCGTGGGCGGAAACCACCGGGTAGACCGGCAGGGGGGAAGTCATAGAGGTGTAGGGGTGCCAGATGTGGCGCCGATCGAAGGCGAGATCGTCCAGTGTCATAAGCGACTTGTAAACCATTTTGAAAACATTTAGGTTTACGAGTATAAACCGAACCGCAAATTAACAAAACCTTTTGGAGAGGCTAATGGCTCACCACGCACGCTGGACAATGTCGCAAGTTACTGAGTTATTTAATAAACCACTCATCGATCTGTTATTCGAAGCGCAGCAAATCCACCGCCAGCATTTTGACCCGCGTCAGGTGCAGGTCAGTACGTTGCTGTCGATTAAAACCGGCGCTTGTCCGGAAGACTGTAAATATTGCCCGCAAAGCGCACGCTACAAAACCGGTCTTGAATCCGAGCGCCTGATGGAAGTCGAGCAGGTGCTGGAGTCAGCGCGTCAGGCGAAAAACGCCGGCTCCACTCGCTTCTGCATGGGCGCGGCGTGGAAGAACCCCAATGACCGCGATATGCCCTATCTGGAGCAGATGGTGAAAGGCGTCAAGGCGCTGGGTCTGGAGTCCTGTATGACGCTCGGTACCCTTACCGATAGCCAGGCGCAGCGCCTGGCCGGTGCGGGGCTTGATTACTACAACCATAACCTCGACACCTCGCCGGAATTTTACGGCAACATCATCACCACCCGTACCTATCAGGAGCGTCTTGATACGCTGGATAAAGTGCGCGATGCCGGGATCAAAGTCTGCTCCGGCGGCATCGTCGGGCTGGGAGAGACCGTAAAAGATCGCGCCGGGCTGCTGCTGCAGCTGGCTAATCTGCCGACGCCGCCGGAGAGTGTGCCGATCAACATGCTGGTGAAAGTTAAAGGCACGCCGCTGGCGGATAACGACGATGTCGACGCTTTCGATTTCATCCGCACCATCGCCATCGCACGCATCATGATGCCCACCTCTTACGTGCGTCTCTCCGCCGGCCGCGAACAGATGAACGAGCAGACCCAGGCGATGTGCTTTATGGCCGGGGCGAACTCGATTTTCTACGGCTGCAAGCTGCTCACCACGCCGAACCCGGAAGAGGACAAAGACCTGCAGCTGTTCCGCAAGCTGGGGATCAACCCGCAGCAGACGGCTGTACTGGAGGGCGATAATGAGCAGCAGCAGCGCCTGGAGCAGGCCTTACTCACCCCCGACACTGAGGAATATTACAACGCGGCGGCGCTATGACCTGGCAGCAACGAATCGAGCGGGCGCTGGACGAGCGGCGGCAGACGGATGCGTTTCGCCAACGCCTGCCGGTAAGCCACGGCGCCGGACGCTGGCTGGAGCGCGAAGGGGAGCGCTGGCTCAACTTCTCCAGCAATGATTACCTGGGCCTGAGCCAGCATGCCGGCATTATCGCCGCTTGGCAGCAGGGGGCGGAACGTTATGGCGTCGGCTCCGGCGGCTCGGGCCACGTGAGCGGCTATAGCGAAGCCCACCGCGCGCTGGAAGAGGAACTTGCCGACTGGCTCGGTTACCCGCGCGCGCTACTGTTTATCTCCGGCTTTGCCGCCAATCAGGCGCTGGTTGCCGCGCTGGCGGAAAAAGAGGATCGGATTGTCGCCGACCGCCTGAGCCACGCCTCCCTGCTGGAAGCGGCGAGCCTCAGCCCGGCCCAGCTGCGGCGCTTTGCCCACAACGATCCGCAGCAGCTCGCGCAACTGCTGGCGAAACCGCTGGACGGTCTGCAGTTAGTGGTGACTGAAGGCATTTTCAGTATGGACGGCGACAGCGCGCCGCTGGCGGCCATTCATGCCGCAGCGCAGACCGCCGGGGCGGTATTGCTGGCGGATGACGCCCATGGCATCGGCGTGGTTGGTGAGGAAGGGCGTGGAAGCTGCGCCGCGCAGGGGGTGCGCCCGGAGCTGCTGGTGGTCACCTTCGGTAAGGCGTTTGGGGTGAGCGGCGCGGCGGTACTGTGCAGCGAATCGATGGCCGATTATCTGCTGCAGTTTGCCCGTCATCTGATCTACAGCACCGCCATGCCGCCCGCCCAGGCGGTGGCGCTGAGCGCGGCGCTGCGGGTCATTCGTAGCGATGAGGGCCAGCAGCGGCGGGAAACCCTGGCCGCCCGCATCCGTCAGTTCCGTGCAGGGATGGGCGATGTGTCGCTGGGGCTGACCGATTCCGTCAGCGCGATCCAGCCGCTGATCGTCGGCGATAACGCGCGAGCGCTGAGCCTGGCCTGCCGTCTGCGCGAGGCCGGCTGCTGGGCGACGGCGATCCGTCCACCGACGGTGCCGGTCGGCAGCGCTCGCCTGCGTCTGACCCTGACCGCCGCTCATCAGGCTGAGGACATTAACCGTTTACTGGAGGCGCTGCATGGTCACGGTGAATAAGCAGGCGGTGGCCGCGGCGTTTGGCCGGGCGGCCAGCGGCTATACGCAACATGATGAACTGCAGCGGCGCAGCGCCGATCTGCTGCTGCGCCAGCTGGCGCGCCGCGATTTTGCTCAGGTGCTGGATGCTGGCTGCGGCCCCGGCAGCATGAGCCGCTACTGGCGTGAGGCGGGCAGCGTGGTGACCGCGCTGGATCTCTCCGCCGGCATGCTGGCCCAGGCGCAGCGCCACGACGCCGCGCAGCATTATCTGCAGGGCGATATCGAAGCGCTGCCGCTGCCGGATGGCTGCGTCGATCTGGCATGGAGCAACCTGGCGGTGCAGTGGTGCGACGATCTGCGCGCGGCGATCGGCGAGCTGTGCCGGGTGGTGCGACCCGGCGGGCGGGTGGCGTTTACCACGCTGCTGGCCGGATCGCTGCCGGAGCTTAATCAGGCGTGGCAGGCTATTGACGACCGTCCGCATGCCAACCGTTTTCTCAGCGAACCGGCGGTAAGGGCGGCGCTGAGCGGCCTGCGCGCCGAAGGCATCGTTCATCAGATTAGCCTGCCGTTCGCCGATGCGCTGAGCGCTATGCGCTCCCTGAAGGGCATCGGCGCTACCCATTTGCACCAAGGGAGGGCATCCGCCCCGCTTGGCCGCGGCAAACTGCGCGAACTGCAGCTGGCCTGGCCGCAACAGCAGGGTATCTGCCCGCTGACGTATTATCTTTTTACAGGAGTCATTGAACGTGACTAAACGTTTTTTCGTCACCGGAACCGATACTGAAGTCGGGAAAACGGTCGCCAGCAGCGCGCTGCTGCAGGCGGCGAACCAGTTGGGTTTTAACACCGCCGGCTATAAACCGGTGGCGTCCGGTAGCGACCTGACCGCACAAGGGTTACGCAATGAAGATGCGCTGGCCCTGCAGCGTAATAGCCGGGTGGCGCTGAGCTATGAACAGGTCAACCCTTATACTTTTGCCGAACCGACCTCGCCGCATATTATTAGCGCCGATGAAGGGCGACCGATTGCCGCGGCGGCGCTTTCCAGTGGCTTACGCGAACTGGAGCGCCTGGCAGACTGGGTACTGGTGGAAGGGGCCGGCGGCTGGTTTACGCCGCTCTCGGACACCCTGACCTTCGCCGACTGGGCGCAGCAGGAGCAGCTGCCGGTGATTCTGGTGGTGGGGGTCAAGCTCGGCTGTATCAACCATGCGATGCTTTCCGCCCAGGCGGTGCGCCAGGCGGGGCTGCCGCTGGCGGGCTGGATCGCCAATGACGTGCAGCCGCCGGGCAAGCGCCATGGCGAATATCTGGCGACGCTGAAAAACCGGTTGGCCGCGCCGTTTCTTGGTGAAATACCGTGGCTTGTCGATATCGCGCAGCGCGACGATCTCGGCCAGTATCTGGATCTCAGCGCGCTGGATCTGGCGTCATCCACTGCGCCAGCAGCGGTTCATCCAGCGCCATAATATCGCCCTCGGCGACATTACGCCCCCGGTGAAGGACACAGAACCGATCCGCCACCCGGCGGATAAAGGGCAGGTGCTGCTCGGCGAGCAGCACCGTCAGACCGATATCGCGATTTAACCGCAGCAGCAATTCCGCCAGCTTTTGCAGGCAGCGCGGCCCTGCGCCGCGTGAGGGTTCGTCAAGGATCAGCAGTCGTGGCTGGACGATCAGCGCCCTGGCCAGCGCCAGCTGGTACTGATCGTCGGCGCTTAGCGAAGCGCCTTTGCGCTGCCGTAGCGCATAGAGTTCGGGAAAATGGTCATAAATTTCGCCGCCGCTGGCGTTAGCCCCGGGTTTCCCGGCCGCCAGGGCAATATGCAGGTTCTCTTCCACGCTGAGCTGGGAAAAGATGCGTTTATCCTGCGGCACGTAGCCGATGCCGATGGCGCTGCGCGACTGAGCGGACAGGGGGGTGAGATCGCACGGCGGGGCGCCAATGTCATGCCAGGTCATCCGACCGCTGGCCACCGGCAGATGGCCGGCAATGCAGTTGACCAGGGTGGTTTTTCCCATTCCCTCGCGTCCCAGTACGCCAATGCACTCTCCGGGGCGTAGTTCAAGATCGACATTCCACAGCGAGTGCTGATTACCGTAAAAATGATTTACTGCCTGTAAATTCAACATGGACGTTTTCTCCTTATCCTGGCGTCAGGGCGACAGAAAGATGCTGCAAAACTCTTGCCAGGAAAAAGAACGCTCGGAAAAAACCGCGAAACGCCGACACCATCGGGCACAGTCAGCGCGGGCGCTGCACTTTTCCGGTGCCCGACGCTAAAGGGTGGTGCAAAAAGCAGCAAAAATCGAGCGGCTTTAAACGGATAGTTATCAAAAATAGTTCGATAAAAATTTTTCGCCGCACGGTTTACAGCGAAAGTCGATTTGCGCCGGGCGGCGGCGGTCTTGGGCTGCAGACAGTTATCCACTATTCCTGTGGATAACCTTGTGTATTAGAGTTAGAAAACCTGCGGTAAGCTAGAGCGTACGCGGCCTGCGGCTGAATTGGCGCGAAAGGCGTCTTTTCGTTAAAGTACTTAAATATCAGCGTGTTATATAAAATCAATGGGTGTAAGAAAAGCGTCATCTACTGCCATAAAACTTTCACCCGTCCGCTTGACAAATGTTAAAAGGTAAAAATTTCTGGGGATAACCCTGCCGGCCGGAGGATTATTCCACCCGGCGCGCGTTTTATGCGCACCATGGCGCCGAAATAAGCCGTTTACTGACGCTATCATAGTGATTTACTGTTTAAATATCCAGTATAATTTGTTGGCAAAAAATGGCCCGGAGGGTAGAATTAAACACCGGCCGCTAAATCCATCTTCAGGTTTTGATCAATGAGTAAATCGTTTGTTCTGCATTCCGCCTTTCGCCCCTCCGGAGACCAACCGGAAGCCATCCGCCGCCTGGAAGAGGGGCTGGAGGATGGGCTCGCGCATCAAACGCTGCTGGGGGTCACCGGCTCCGGTAAAACCTTCACCATCGCCAACGTGATTGCCGACCTGCAGCGGCCGACGATGGTGCTGGCGCCAAACAAAACCCTGGCGGCCCAGCTCTATGGCGAGATGAAAGAGTTTTTCCCGGAGAATGCCGTCGAGTATTTCGTCTCCTACTACGATTACTATCAGCCGGAAGCCTACGTCCCCAGCTCAGATACCTTCATTGAGAAGGACGCCTCGGTAAACGAACATATCGAGCAGATGCGCTTGTCGGCGACCAAAGCGCTGCTCGAGCGGCGCGACGTGGTGGTGGTGGCGTCAGTCTCGGCTATCTACGGCCTCGGCGACCCGGACCTGTACCTGAAGATGATGCTGCACCTGACGGTCGGGATGCTGATTGACCAGCGCGCTATCCTGCGCCGTCTGGCCGAACTGCAGTATACCCGCAACGATCAGGCCTTCCAGCGCGGCACCTTTCGCGTGCGCGGCGAGGTGATCGACGTCTTCCCGGCGGAATCCGACGATATCGCGCTGCGCATTGAGCTGTTTGATGAAGAGGTCGAGCGCCTGTCGCTGTTCGACCCGCTCACCGGCCACGTGGAATCGACGGTGCCGCGCTACACCATTTATCCCAAGACCCACTACGTGACGCCGCGGGAACGCATCGTCCAGGCGATGGAAGAGATCAAGCTGGAGCTGGCGGAGCGGCGCAAGGTTCTGCTGGCCAACAACAAGCTTCTGGAAGAGCAGCGCTTAACCCAGCGTACCCAGTTCGACCTCGAAATGATGAACGAACTGGGCTACTGCTCGGGCATTGAAAACTACTCGCGCTTCCTTTCCGGTCGCGGGCCCGGCGAGCCGCCGCCCACTCTGTTTGACTATCTGCCGGCAGACGGTCTGCTGGTGATAGACGAATCCCACGTTACGGTGCCGCAGATCGGCGGTATGTACCGGGGCGACCGGGCGCGCAAAGAGACGCTGGTGGAGTACGGTTTCCGCCTACCGTCGGCGCTGGATAACCGGCCGATGAAGTTTGAAGAATTTGAAGCGCTGGCCCCGCAAACCATCTACGTCTCGGCAACCCCGGGCGCCTACGAGCTGGATAAATCCGGCGGCGAAGTGGTGGATCAGGTGGTGCGGCCGACCGGTCTGCTTGACCCGATCATCGAAGTGCGGCCGGTAGCCACCCAGGTAGACGATCTGTTGTCAGAGATCCGCCTGCGCACGGCCATCAACGAGCGCGTGCTGGTGACCACCCTCACTAAGCGGATGGCGGAGGATTTAACCGAGTATCTTGAGGAGCACGGCGAGCGGGTGCGCTATCTGCACTCGGATATCGACACCGTCGAGCGCATGGAGATTATCCGCGACCTGCGCCTTGGCGAGTTTGACGTGCTGGTAGGGATCAACCTGCTGCGTGAGGGGCTGGATATGCCGGAGGTGTCGCTGGTGGCGATCCTGGATGCCGATAAAGAGGGCTTCCTGCGCTCCGAACGCTCGCTTATCCAGACCATCGGCCGCGCGGCGCGAAACATCAACGGCAAGGCCATCCTTTACGGCGATAAGATCACCCCTTCCATGGCCAAAGCCATTGGCGAGACCGAGCGTCGACGGGAGAAACAGCAGCGTTATAACGAAGAGCATGGCATCGTACCGCAGGGCCTCAACAAGAAAGTGGTGGATATCCTGCAGTTGGGCCAGGGCCTGGCGAAAACTAAAGCCAAAGGGCGCGGTAAAGCGAAGGCCGTTGAGCCTGCCGGGCTTAGCGCCGTGGAGATGACGCCAAAAGCGCTGCAGCAGAAGATCCACGAGCTGGAAGGGCAGATGATGCAGCACGCCCAGAACCTCGAGTTCGAAGAGGCGGCGCAAATTCGCGACCAGTTGCATCAGCTGCGCGAGCTGTTTATCGCCGCCTCCTGAGTCCCGGCGCATACTGCCGGAGTGGGCGTGTGGGGCGTAGTGAAGGCGGGACGCTTCTCTCATTGTCCCGCTACCAGATAGCAAACCTTTGAGAAGAAAAAAGGCCGCATTGCGGCCTTCTTAATGTTTGCTTAATCTCGCCAGGCGACACTAACCTCCCCATGATGAGGATAGCGCCCATGCAAAAAATCAACTTCCGTGAATATCTGGCGGTCGCCACCGCCCTGGTTATTATTGTTGCCTTTTTCCATCAGTGGGTACTGACGTTCTGACCCGCGCGCCGCGGGAATAACACCCACGCGCGGACGCCGGGCCCCGGCTGGCGGTTGTGCAGGAAGAACTGGGCGTCATGCAGCTGAGCAATGCGCGTGACGATACTCAGTCCGAGGCCTATGCCGCCGTAGCGACTGTCCATGCGCACAAACGCTTTACTGAGTTCGCCGCTTTTCGCCTCATCAATCCCTGGGCCTTCATCTTCCACCGCCATCACCGGCATCAGGCCCGCTTTCACCGACACGCGGATAGTTGACCCTTCCGGGCTGTAGCGGTGAGCATTCTCCACCAGATTGCGCAGGATCACACGGATTAACGTCGCGTCGCCAGAGACGATGGCCTCGCTTTCGACATCCGTCAGCAGCAGCCGCTGCTGACGCTGCGCCAGCATGGTCTCCAGCTCATCCTGCAGCGGTTTGACCACGTCATCCAGCAGCAGCACCTGCTGATAGCTGCCGGCGGAAAAAGACTGTCCGACGCGCGCCAGCTGCAGCAGCTGCGAAATGCTGGTGGTCATCTGGTCGAGGCGCTGGATCAGCGGGTCGACGCCCACGCCGTGCACTTTCGCCAGTAGTTCGAGGTGCAACCGCAGGCCGGCCAGCGGGGTACGTAGCTCATGCGCCACGTCGGCGGTAAACAGCCGCTCACGGTCGAGGGTCAGATTGAGGCGGGAAACCAGCTGATTCAGGGCGGTGGTCACCGCCGTGACTTCGGGCACCGATTCGCTGAGCACGATGGGGGTGAGGTTGTCCGGCGTGCGGCTCTCCAGCTCGCTTTGCAGTCGGGAGAGCGGGCGGGTGATCTTGCGCACCGCCAGCATGCTGATATACAGCGCCAGGCCAACGATCAACAGGCTCGGCACCAGCAGGCTGGCGACCGCTTCCCGTACCTCATGCTCCACATGTTTCTGGTTATTGTGGCCTTCGATGGCGCTGGCCACCAGCAACTGGATCTGCTCTTTGCTCTCATGCCATAGCCAGAAGACGCTGATCAGCTGGCAGACCACCAGGATGGCGCCAATGGTCAGCAGCAGTCGGTGGCGCATGGTCCAGGTTTCGGTTGCAAACAGAGCCATGGTCTATTCCGTGTCGATGTGGTTAGCCAGCATATAGCCAAAACCCCTGACGGTGCGGATCCGCGATTTGCCAATCTTTTCGCGCAGGTTATGAATATGCACCTCAAGGGTATTGGTCGCCGGCTCGTTGTCCCAGCTGTAGATGTCGTTGTAGAGGATTTCACGATGCACCGGGCTACCGGCTTTCATCATCAGCCGCGACAGCAGGGCATACTCTTTTGGCGTCAATTCCAGCGCCGTCTCACCCAGCCATACCAGGCGGCGGGTGACGTTGAGGCGCAGATCGCCGACGCTGATTTCGTTATCGCCCTGGTTATTATGCCGGCGGAGCAGGGCGCGAATGCGCGCATTCAGCTCTTCCAGGGCAAAGGGTTTCACCAGATAGTCATCCGCGCCGGTATCGAGACCGCTAATGCGATCCTCAAGCGTATCGCGGGCGGTGAGGATCAGCACCGGCTGGGTCATCTTCTCCCGCCGCATGCGGGTGAGAAAATGCAGACCGTCTTCATCCGGCAGGCCGAGGTCGAGTACGATCAGGCTGTAGTGATTGCTGGCCAACGATAGCGCCGCTTCGTGCGCTGTGGAGACGCCGTCGCATACGTATCCTTCACTTTGCATCGCCAGAATCAACCCCTGCAACAGCAGCGCATCGTCTTCAATGACTAAGATTTTCATCAACCAGCCTCTCTACATGGCGTTAAAATATCATCTGCTGCCTGGTACTCGTGGGTGCTGACGCCGAGCAGGCCGAGCAGGGTGGAGAACAGATTATCTTGTGAATAATCCTTCGTCTTGGCCTGTTGTTGCAAACACTGGCTGGAGACACCGTAACGTTGCTGGTAATCCGGCGACAGCCACAGCAGCATGGGCACGTGTTTTTGCGTATCCGGCGCAATTGAGTACGGCAGACCATGCAAATAGACGCCATCTTCACCCAGCGATTCGCCGTGATCGGACAAATAAACCAGGCTAGTGGTAAATTTATCCTGTTTGGATTGTAGTAATTTTATCGCTTTATCAACAACATAGTCGACATACAGAATGGTGTTGTCGTAGGTATTGGTCAACTGTTGTTGCGTACAACTTTGGATTTCATTGGTATCGCAGGTCGGGGTGAATTTTTTGAATTCAGCCGGATAGCGGTTGTAATAGGTCGGGCCGTGGCTGCCGATAGTATGCAGTACGATAATGCCATCCTGTTTCAGGTTGTCGATGTAACTGTCCAGATTATGGAACAGGACCTCATCGTAGCACTCGCCGTCGATGCACTGACCGCTGAGGTGCAGATCGGTGACGTTTTGGTGCGGTACGCGGTCACAGGCGCCCTTACAGCCACCGTCATTGTCGTTCCACAGCACCTGAACACCGGCGCGCTGCAGAATATCCAGGACGCCTTCCTGATGGTGCGCCAGTTCTTCATCGTAATGCGCGCGCGGCATATTGGAGAACATACAGGGGACGGAAACCGCAGTTGCCGTGCCGCAGGAGGTGGTTTTCGGGAAGTACACCACGTCGTCCTGTTGCAGGCGTGGGTTAGTCTCCCGATCGTAGCCGCCCAGCGAGAAGTTCCCGGCGCGCGAGGTTTCGCCCAGCACCACAATCGTCAGGTTTTTGCGGGGGCCGCTATGCATCACCGGTTTCTGCCTGGCATCTTCGCCAATCTTCACCAGCGGCAGATTGTCCATGCGGTTGTGCGCATACCACGAGTTCAGCGCCACAATGCTGTTGGAGGGACTCAGGGATTTCACCAGCTCTTTGTTGTTACGGAACACCGAGGCGTAATCTTTGTAGAACAGCGCGGCCACCAGAATAATCAGCAGCGCCGAAACGGCAATATTGAGCAGGCGCATCGCCGCGCCGCGCCACCGTGTGGCGGGCTTACGGATTTTCACCCACCAGGCGACGAATACGGCTAAAACCCCCGAGAGGCCGAGGACGGCGATCATTTCGCCGGAGAGCAGAGCAAAGCTCTCCGCCGGAGTGGTGTCGAGGATATTGGTGATCATGCTGCGGTCGATCACTACCCCGAAGTTCCAGATAAAGTACTGCGCCGACGCGCTGAGCAGAATAAACAGGCTGATGACCACCCGATCGAGCTTCAGGAACGAGGCGAGGGTGGTGATGATATTCATCACGCTAATGGCCACGATCGGCATACTGAGGAATACCAGCCAGTTATGCAGGCTGTTTACCGGCAGTAACGGGAAAACCTGGCGATAAAAAGCCAGGTTGAGAAAGATACCGATATAGCAAGCAAAGAGAATCAAATAAGTCGTGCGGCTGAAGAGCGGCCGACGCAGAGGCAATAACGACATAATACCTACCCACAGAAAGAGATAAGCGTATAGTGCCAGCCCTATTTTAAGACAACCTTAAGATTTTAAGGTGCACCGAAGGTTGGCCCTCCGGCGCGCAGCGTCAGCCAGGAAGCTGAATCGCCTTTTCCAGCGCGCCGCGGAGCAGCGCCCGATCATGGCGATAGGGCACGTCACTGGCCTCCAGCGGCGTCTGGATCACCAGCCGGTCGTTGATGCCGCGGATATCGGCTTTTGGCCCGGCGATCACCGCATCCACCACCCGCTTACCCACATAGCGCTCCATAATCGCAATGCGTTCCGCCAGCGACAGCCTCGCCGCCGGGCTGTGCTCTTTGCCGAGGTTATCGATAAACACCATCGGCGCCGGGGTGCGGCGCAGCGCCTGGGCCATCTCGTCGAGCAGCAGGATCGGCAGCAGGCTGGTGTAAAAGCTGCCCGGGCCGATGAGGATCAGATCGGCTTCGGCGATCGCTTCCACCGCCTCGCGGGTGGCGGGTACCGGTGGGGTAAGCATCAGCTCCTGCGGTAGGTTGTCGAGCTGATCGATATTCACTTCGCCGTAAACTTCATGGCCTTCATGATCGAGCGCCATCAAATCCACCGGTTGTTCCGACATCGGGATAAGAAACGCGTCTACTTTGAGCAGGTTTCTGATTAAATTGATAGCTTCTAAAGGCCGCACGCTCAGGTGGTCCAGCGCCTTTAACATCAGATTTCCGAGGTTATGCCCGGAAAGTTCGCCATTACCGCTAAAACGATACTCGAACATCGCCGACGCCACGCTGGGCTCGGCAATTAACTGATTGATGCAGTTGCGCATATCGCCCCAGGCAATGCCGCCTTCCGAGCGGCGGATCCGCCCGGTGGAGCCCCCGTTGTCGGTGGTGGTGACAATGCCGGTCAGCCGCGAGCCGAGCGAGGAGAGGGAGGACATCACCCGGCCCAGACCATGCCCGCCGCCGAGCGCGACCACCCGATCGAGGTCAGCGAATGTACGATTGCGCATAGAAATTCCTTATTTCACATAAACGGCCACACACTACCCGATCTACCCCTAAAAGACGATGGGAGGAGCCCGACAAACTGACCGACATCAAGGCAAAAAAATGATTTATGGCTATTCTGTAGCGAAAATGCACGAAGGTAGCGATATATACAATGTTATATAACGAAATCGCAAATGGCGAAACCGTCCGTAACGCGCTACTATCGGCATAACCTGTTAACACTCTAGCCTCTTCGCCTGTGTCAAAAGATATGGCGGTTTGGCCGCGACCCCTCCGGGTGTCGCCAGGGCGTGGGAAGAAATGACCGCGCCTCCCGTATTTGGAAAGGTGTATATGGCCTCACAGCTTACCGATGCATTCGCGCGTAAGTTTTTTTACCTGCGTCTGTCGATTACCGATGTGTGCAACTTCCGTTGCACCTACTGCCTGCCGGACGGCTACAAACCCGGCGCCGTCAATAACAACGGCTTTCTCAGCGTAGACGAAGTGCGCCGCGTCACGCGCGCTTTCTCCGCCCTGGGCACCGAAAAAGTTCGCCTCACCGGTGGGGAACCCTCTCTGCGTCGCGACTTCACCGAAATCATTGCCGCGGTGCGTGAAAACCCGGCGATCCGTCAGATTGCGGTTACCACCAACGGTTACCGCCTGGCGCGCGATGTCGAACGCTGGCGCGATGCCGGGCTGACGGCGATTAACGTCAGCGTTGATAGCCTCGACGCCCGTCAATTTCATGCCATCACCGGCCAGGACAAGTTCCACCAGGTGATGGACGGCATTGATGCTGCTTTCGCCGCGGGCTTTGACAAGGTGAAGGTCAATACCGTGCTGATGCGTGATGTTAATCATCACCAGCTCGATACCTTTCTCGCGTGGATCCAACCCCGTCGTATTCAGCTGCGTTTTATTGAGCTGATGGAAACCGGAGAGGGCAGCGATCTGTTCCGCCGTCACCATCTTTCCGGCATGGTGCTGCGCGACGAGCTGCTGCGCCGCGGCTGGATCCACCAGATCCGCCAGCGCAGCGATGGCCCGGCGCAGGTCTTTTGTCACCCGGATTACGCCGGTGAAATCGGCCTCATCATGCCGTATGAAAAAGACTTCTGCGCCACCTGCAACCGTCTGCGCGTCTCATCCGTTGGCAAACTGCACCTGTGTCTGTTTGGCGAAGGCGGCGTCGACCTGCGCGACCTGATGGCTGAGGACGAACAACAGGCCGAGCTGGAAGCGCGGATAGCGGAAGCCTTGACCCATAAAAAGCAGACCCATTTCCTGCATCAGGGCAACACCGGTATTACGCAGAACCTGTCCTATATTGGCGGTTAATCGTTTTCGAAAGGAGCATTCAGATGAGCCAGGCTAGCGCTGAGTTTATTCCGACCCGTATTGCTATTCTTACTGTTTCCAGCCGCCGTGGCGAAGAGGATGATACCTCCGGCCACTGGCTGCGCGAGGCGGCGCAGGAGGCGGGACACCATGTCGTCGATAAGGCGATTGTGAAAGAAAACCGCTACGCCATCCGCGCCCAGGTGTCGGCGTGGATCGCCAGCGATGACGTGCAGGTGGTGCTGATCACCGGCGGGACCGGGTTCACCGAGGGTGACCAGGCGCCGGAAGCGCTGCTGCCGCTGTTTGACCGTGAGGTCGAAGGCTTTGGCGAAGTGTTCCGCATGCTGTCGTTCGAAGAGATCGGCACCTCGACGCTGCAGTCCCGGGCCGTGGCCGGCGTCGCCAACCGCACGCTGATTTTTGCCATGCCGGGCTCGACCAAAGCCTGCCGCACGGCGTGGGACAACATCATTGCCCCGCAGCTGGATGCCCGCACCCGTCCGTGTAACTTCATTCCTCACCTGAAGAAATAATCTATGTCACAACTGACCCATATTAACGCCGCGGGCGAAGCCCATATGGTGGATGTCTCCGGCAAAGCGGAAACGGTGCGCGAAGCGCGCGCCGAGGCTTATGTCGAAATGCAGGCGGCGACGCTGGCGATGATTATCGACGGCAGCCACCACAAAGGCGATGTGTTCGCCACCGCGCGTATCGCCGGGATCCAGGCGGCAAAACGTACCTGGGAGCTGATCCCGCTGTGTCATCCGCTGATGCTCAGCAAAGTGGAAGTCAATCTGCAGGCGCAGCCGGAACATAACCGGGTGCGCATTGAGTCGCTCTGCCGTCTGACCGGTAAAACCGGCGTTGAGATGGAAGCATTGACCGCCGCCTCCGTTGCCGCGCTGACCATCTACGACATGTGCAAGGCGGTGCAAAAAGATATGGTCATTGGCCCGCTGCGCCTGCTGGCGAAAAGCGGCGGCAAGTCCGGCGATTTTAAGGTGGACGAACGCCATGATTAAGGTTCTGTTTTTCGCCCAGGTGCGCGAACTGGTCGGCACCGATGCCCTGACACTCGACGCCCGCGACCTGGCAACCGTCGAGGCCGTGCGCCAGCAGCTTGCCGCGCGCGGCGACCGCTGGGCGCTGGCCCTGGAAGAGGGCAAGCTGCTGGCGGCAGTCAACCAGACGCTGACCGCGTTTGACCATCCTGTCGCCAGCGGCGACGAAGTGGCGTTCTTCCCGCCGGTGACCGGAGGCTAAGATGACGCAAACTCGTATCGTGGTTAGCCCGGCACGCTTTAGCGTCGGCGATGAGTATCCGTGGCTGGCCGAGCGCGATGAAGACGGTGCGGTGGTTACCTTCACCGGTAAAGTGCGCAATCACAATCTTGGCGACAGCGTGAAAGCGTTAACGCTGGAGCACTATCCGGGGATGACTGAAAAATCGCTGGCGGAGATCGTCGACCTGGCGCGCGAGCGCTGGCCGCTGGGCCGGGTGACGGTTATCCACCGCATCGGCGAAATGTGGCCGGGGGAAGAGATTGTGTTTGTCGGCGTCACCAGCGCCCACCGCGGCAGCGCCTTCGCCGCGGGCGAGTTTATTATGGACTACCTGAAAACCCGCGCGCCGTTCTGGAAGCGTGAGGCGACGCCGGAAGGGGAACGCTGGGTCGACGCCCGCGACAGCGATCGTCAGGCGGCAGAGCGCTGGTAGTGTGATACGCTTACAGGGTGAAACTTTGTTAATCAGGAGAGAGTCATGGACAGATATCCGCGTTCCGATTCAATCGTGCAGGGCCGTACCGGCCTGCAGACTTACATGGCGCAGGTATACGGCTGGATGACGGTCGGCCTGCTGCTGACGGCGTTTATCGCGTGGTTTGCGGCGAATACCCCGGCGGTGATGATGTTCGTCTTTTCGAGCAAAATCACTTTCTTCGGGCTGATTATTGCCCAGCTGGCGCTGGTGTTTGTGCTGTCGGGGATGGTGCAGCGGCTGAGCGCCGGGATGGCCACCACGCTGTTTATGCTCTACTCGGCGCTGACCGGGCTGACGCTGTCGAGCATTTTTATCGCCTATACCTACTCATCGATCGCCAGCACCTTTGTGGTCACCGGCGGGATGTTCGGGGCGATGAGCTTGTATGGTTACACCACGAAGCGCGATCTGAGCGGCTTCGGCAGCATGCTGTTTATGGGGCTGATTGGCATCGTGCTGGCATCGCTGGTCAACCTGTGGCTGAAGAGCGAGGCGCTGATGTGGGCGGTGACCTACATTGGGGTGGTGCTGTTTGTCGGCCTGACGGCGTATGACACCCAGAAGCTGAAAAACATCGGCGAGCAGATTGACACCCGCGACAGCGCCACGCTGCGTAAATACTCGATCCTCGGGGCCTTAACGCTGTACCTGGACTTTATCAACCTGTTCCTGATGCTGCTGCGTATTATGGGCAACCGCCGCTAACCTCTTAATATCAAAGAGTTGCATCTCCTAACGCCCGGTAAGCGCAGCGCCGCCGGGCGATATATCAGGGACGGTACCCGTGATTTTGCCGGGTGGCGGCTGGCGCCTTATCCGCCCTACGGTGCGTGCGACCTGTCGTTAATTTATTCACCTTTCTTGCTGAAACTGCCGGTGCTGACGGCCTCAAAATCGCTGAGACGTTCCCGGAAGGCCGGGGCAGCCCGCATGGATGCGGGCTGAGGGCCGTGTTTTGCAGGGACGCTGCCTCGGCCCGACCCGAAGCCTGCAGGGATAAGTCGAAGGCACCACGAAGTGGCGATTTTGCTGGCCGGAGCCCGGGGGTACAGGGGGCGGCGGCGACTGGCCGCCCCCTGTGCGCTCCCTGCGCCATGAATGACATAACGCAGAAGACTAACCGGGAGCGCAAACTACGCTGAAGCCACAGATAATATAAACAACCACACCGCAGTGCTTCCCCTCACCCTGTCCCTCTCCCGGAGGGAGAGGGAACCGTCCGGCTGGCGTTTAGACCTGCCAAGCGCAGCGCGACCTGGCCGTGTCATTCGCGGGCCAGCTTACGCTGGTTCTTTTGCCGCAGCTTTTTCGCTCGACTCTCCAGCAGCAGATAAGCCACCGTCGCCAGCAGCAGCGGCAGGAAATAATAGAGCGCGCGCCAGGCGAGCAGGGCGGCGATAATCGCGCCCTTCGAAATCTCCTCTCCGGAGAGCATGGCGATAAACACCGCCTCCAGCACGCCGATACCGGCCGGAATATGAACGATCACCCCGGCGATACTGCTCACCAGCAGCACCCCTAATACCAGGAAATAGTTAATTTCGCTGCCCAACAGCAGCCAGATTATCGCCCCCATCGCCATCCAGTTCGCCGCCGAAATCCCCATCTGCAGCAACGCGAAGCGCCAGGAGGGCAGCACCAGCCGCTGGCCTTTAATCGTCAGGTGACGGCGTTTGGCAAACGCGCAACCGAACAGATAGCAAAGCGTAAGGATCAGCATCACCCCGCCGATAATGCGCAGAGTGGTCTGGCTGATGTACCAGTGCGGCGGCAGCTTCACCAGATCCGCCGTAAATATCACCCCACCGAGCAGGATATAGCCCAGCCAGTTGGTGGTAATGCTTAATGAAAAAATACGGGTGATGGTGCCGCCGTTGAGCCCCAGCCGCGAGTACAGCCGGTAGCGCATGCCGATCCCGCCGACCCAGGTGCTGAGCGTCAGGTTAAAGGCATAGCAGATAAACGACACCAGCATCACCTGGCGTTTCGCCAGCTTATGCCCACAATAGGCCCGGCCAAGCAGATCGTAGCAGCCGTAGATCAGATAGCTGACGATGACCAGCGCAATGGCGCTAAACAAGGCCAGCCGATCGTAGCCGCGGATCACCTTCCACACGTCCTGCCAGTCGACTTTTTGCGCGTAAATCACCAGCAGGACGATCACCGCGATAAAAAAGAGCACGGTAAGTACTCTTTTCGCCATCCGCCAGCGGGGATGCGATTTGCTCATAGCGGATTATCCCTGGTTTGTGAGTCGACACGATCCTGGGTTTCAATCTCCGGCTGCACCGGCGGGCTGACCCTGGCCAGCCGCGGCGTATGGGCTGGTAGCCAGCCGACCCACGCCGGGAAGTGGCGCAGAAAGTGGAAGGCCATCACGCTGACGCCCAGCCGCCACCAGTTGCGTTTCGGCAGCATCGTTTTATCGATCCGCTGGCAATCCCTGGCGATAAGCCCGTTAAGGTTATCGCGCAGCGTCTGGTTAAACACCCGGTCGTGGATAATCAGATTGGCTTCCAGATTCAGCGACAGGCTCAATGGATCCAGGTTGCTCGACCCGACGGTGGCCCAGTGGTCATCCGCCAGGGCGACCTTGCCATGCAGCGGACGGCGGCGATATTCGTAGATCTGCACCCCGCCCTTAACGAGATAGTGATAGAGCAGGTGGGCGCCAAACTTCACAATCGGAATATCCGGCTCGCCCTGGACGATCAGCTTGACCCGCACGCCGCGTCGCGCAGCGTTGCGCATCGCATGCAGCAGGCGGTAGCCGGGAAAGAAATAGGCGTTGGCAATGATCACCTCCCGGCGGGCGCTGGTGAGCATCTTCAGGTAGTGGCGTTCGATATCGTCGCGGTGATCCTGGTTGTCGCGCCAGATGAACAGCGCCTGCGCCTCGCCGGGAGTCTGGTTGATCTCTGGCTGGTGGCGACGGCGGCGCCACCAGCGGCGGGCGGTTTCGCTGTTGGGCAGGTTCTCCAGCTCGAACTGGAGAATATCAAGCACCACCGGCCCCTCGACCTGCACCGCATAATCCTGTTTCGCCTCCGGGCCGTAGTCGCTCATATGCTCGGCGGAGTAGTTGATGCCGCCGACAAAGGCGGTGGTGTCGTCAATCACCACGATTTTACGGTGCATCCGACGGAACAGGTTGGTGCGCATCCCCATCAGCTTAGGGCGCGGATCGTAGTAGCGAAAAATCACCCCGGCGGCGGTCAGTTCGCCGACAAACTCATCGCTGAGATCCGGCGAGCCGTAGCCGTCAAGCAGCACCTCCACCTGAATACCGCGGCGGGCGGCTTTCAGCAGCACCGCGTGCAGCCGCCAGCCCACCTCATCTTCAAACCAGATAAAGGATTCGAGGATCACCCGCCGGCTGGCGCGACCAATAGCCGCAAACAGCGCCGGATAGTACTGGTCGCCGTTCTCCAGTAGCGTAATGCGGTTGCCTTCCTGCCAACGACATTTCACAAGTGTATCTCCACGCTAAGGGGCGCATGATCGGACAGATGCCGCCATTGTTTGAGGGCCAGCGCCTTCGGGTGGCTGGCGTGGGCGTTTTTGACATAAATACGATCGAGGCGCAGCAGCGGAAAACTGACCGGAAACGTACGCGCCGGCCGTCCGCGGGCGCGGGTAAAGATCTCTTCCAGCCCGGCTTGCGCTTTTAACGGCTGATTCGCCTGCTGACGCCAGTCGTTAAAATCCCCGGCCACCACCACCGGCTCACCGGCGGGGAGGGTATTGACCCATTCTGCCAGCATGGTCAACTGCGCCTGCCGTTGGTCGGCGCGTAAACCCAGGTGAACGCAGATCACATGGATCGTCACGCCGCTCTCTGGCGGCACGATGCGGCAGTAAAGCAGACCGCGTTTCTCGCCGTTGCCGACTGAAATATCCCGATTTTCATAGTATTCAATGGGAAAGCGCGACAGTACGGCATTGCCGTGGTGGCCTTCCGGATAGACCGCGTTGCGCCCGTAGGCGTAATCGCTCCACATGGTGTCGGCGAGAAATTCATAATGGGTGGTATCTGGCCAGTTCTCGATGTGCAGCGGGTGAACCTCGTGAGCGCCCATCACTTCCTGCAGGCAAACAATATCCGCGCTGACGCTGCGCACGGCGTCGCGCAACTCGGGCAAAATAAAACGCCGATTAAACGCCGTAAAGCCTTTATGGGTGTTAATTGTCAGCACGTTCAACGAAAATCCCGACGTTGGCTCAGCCATAATTCTCCAGTAAATGTCACTTTCCTGAATAAAATAGTGTAGTAGACGTCACAAAAAGATGCGGTGTTACGGAATTTTCCGTAAAGTGCGGTACTCTGAGTAGCAGAGAAAAATCCTTCAGGAGAGAAGCCATGAAGTGGCAACAACGTGTACGCGTCGCAACAGGTCTTAGTTGCTGGCAGATTATGTTGCATCTACTGGTCGTGGCAGTGCTGGTGATGGGATGGATGAGCGGCGCGCTGGTGCGCGTCGGATTGGGGCTGTGCGTCCTCTATAGCGTCACGCTGCTGGCGATGCTGTTTTTGCAGCGTCACCACGAGGCGCGCTGGCGTGATGTGGGAGACTTCCTTGAGGAGCTCACCACCACCTGGTACTTTGGCGCGGCCATGATAGCGCTGTGGCTGCTGTCGCGCGTGCTGCACAACAACCTGCTGCTGGCCCTCGCCGGGCTGGTGATACTGGCAGGCCCGGCGGTGGTCTCGCTGCTGGCGAAAGATAAAAAACTACGCAATCTTTCTTCGGAACATCGCATACGCCGCTGAGCCGGTGGTGGCCGCTATGACCAGTAGCGGCCACAAACTTCCCCACACAATCTTCAGACTCGCATCCTTCAGATAAATTTGCTTGGTGATATCGGTAAAATGGCGGATCGGGTTTATCCAGGTCAGATCCTGCAGCCACTGCGGCATATTTTCCACCGGTGAAACGTAGCCCGAAAGCAGGATCGCCGGCATCATAAAGACGAACACGCCGATAAACGCCTGCTGCTGGGTGGCGCACAGCGATGAAATCAATAAACCGAAGCCCACCAGCGATAAGCCATAAATCACCATCGTGAAATAGAACAGCAGCAGCGAGCCGGCAAACGGGATTTGATAGGCCCAGATACCAATCGCCAGCACGATAGTCGCCTGCAGGGTGGCGACGATCAGCGCCGGCACTGCTTTGCCAACGAAGATTTGCCAGGTGGCGAGGGGCGAGACCAGCAACTGATCGAGGGTACCCTGTTCGCGCTCACGGGCCACCGACAACGACGTCACGATCATCACTCCGATGGTGGTGATCATGGCGATAAGCGACGGCACCACGAACCACTTATAGTCGAGATTCGGGTTGTACCAGTTGCGCACCACCAGTTCGCTGTTGTTCGGCTTCGCTTTCCCCTCCAGCAGCTCCTGCTGATAGTTTTTTACGATCTGCTGCAGGTAGTTGGCGGCGATTTGCGCGCTGTTGGAGTTGCGCCCGTCGAGCAGGAGCTGCAGCGGGGCGGTTTGATAGTTGTCGAGATTACGCGAGAAATCCGCCGGGAAGCGTACCACCAGCAGGGCTTTTTGTTCATCGATGGTCGGCTGGATCGCCTGCGGGCTTTTCAGCAACAGGACGTGGGTAAAGGCTTTGGCGCGGGCGAAGCGCTGAGTGAGTTCCACCGCGTGGCGGCCGCTGTCTTCGTTGTAGATGGCGATGGTGGCGTTGGTCACCTCCAGCGTCGCGGCAAAGGGAAACAACAATACCTGAATCAGCACCGGCATGATTAAAATTGCCCGCGTTTGCGGCTCGCGCAGCAGCGACTGCAGCTCTTTGCGGATCAATGTCCATAAACGGTGAAACATAATTGCTCCTTTGGCCCATTCAACCACGCCGGGCGGCACTGCGTTTGCCCGGCCTGGGGGATCGGCGAACCGTATAATCGATGTTGGTTAAACCGTAGGCCCGGTCAGCGCAGCGCCACCTGGCAAAACCTAATCCAGACGCCGCTTGGTTTTTAACCACGTCAGGCCGATAAACATCACCGCCGACGCAATCAAAAACAGCACATTCACCAGCAGCACCACCGGAATATTGCCCGCCAGAAACAGGCTTTGCAGGGTGTTGACGAAATAGCGCGCCGGGATCACGTAGGTCACCGCGCGGATCACCGCCGGCATACTGTCTATCTGGAAAATAAACCCGGACAGCATAATCGACGGTAAAAACGCGGCATTCAGCGCCACCTGCGCGGCGTTAAACTGGTTGCGGGTAATGGTTGAGATCAGCAGCCCCATCCCCAGGGTGCTGAGCAAAAACAGACTGGTGATGACAAACAGGATCGGCAGCGAGCCGCGATAGGGCACGCCGAGAATAAATACCGACACCAGCATACAGAGCAACATCGCCAGCATGCCGAGGAAATAGTAGGGAATGAGCTTGCACAGCAGCAGTTCGGCGCGGGTGATCTCCGTCGACAGCAGCGCCTCCATGGTGCCGCGCTCCCATTCGCGCGCCACCACCAGCGAGGTCAGGATCGCGCCGACCACGGTCATGATGATGGTAATTGCGCCGGGGATAATAAAGTGCTGGCTAATAGCCGCCGGGTTAAACCAGTAGCGCATCTGCACGTCGATCAGCGGTTCAAAGGTTTCGCCGCGGTCTTCCGCCCGCTGCTGCTGCCAGATCTGCCAGATACCTTCCACGTAGCCCTGAGCGAAGTTGGCGGTATTGGGCTCGCTGCCGTCGGTGATGAGCTGCAGCGGTGCGTCGGCGCCGGCGCGGGCCATCTGGCGGTCGAAGTCCACCGGAATGACCACCATGGCGCGGATGCGCCCGGCCTGCATCATTTGAATCAGTTGCTGGCGATTATCGCTGACCGTGGCGTCGATATAGGGCGAGCCGGTCATGGTATGGACGAAATCCAGCGCCTCTTCGCTCTGTTGCTCCAGCAATACGCCGACCCGCAGTTTGCTGGAGTCGAGGTTAATGCCATAGCCGAAGATAAACAGCAGGAGTAGCGGGATCACCACCGCGATCAGCCAGCTGCTGGGATCGCGGACGATCTGCCGGGTCTCTTTGACGCACAGGGCGCGGACCCGCCGCCAGGAGAGAATGCTATTGCTCATGGCTATTCTCCTTATCCCAGCGGTTAATCAGGGTAATGAACGCCTGCTCCATGGTCGGGTCCGTCTGGCTGTCATCCGCCGCCTGGGCCTTCAGCGCGTCCGGGGTGCCGCTGGCGATAAGTTTACCGTGGTAAACCAGCCCGATACGGTCGCAGTATTCCGCCTCATCCATAAAGTGGGTGGTCACCATCACCGTCACCCCTTTATCGACCATGCTGTTGATATGCAGCCAGAACTCGCGGCGGGTGAGGGGGTCGACGCCGGAGGTCGGTTCATCGAGAAACAGAATATCGGGCTCATGCATCAGCGAGCAGGCCAGCGCCAGCCGCTGCTTGTAGCCGAGCGGCAGCTCGTCGGCGGCGTGACGGGCGATACTTTTCAGGCCAAAGGCATCGCTCATTCGGGCGATTTTTTCATTTTGCGCCCGGCCGCGCAGGCCATAGACGCCGGAGAAAAAGCGCAGGTTCTGCTCGACGCTGAGGTTGCCGTACAGCGAAAATTTTTGCGCCATATAGCCCAGATGCTGGCGCGCCTTGCCAGAGCTGACCTTAAGATCCATCCCCAGCACCAGCGCTTTGCCGGAGGTGGGCACCAGCAGGCCGCACATCATTTTGAAGGTGGTGGATTTCCCGGCGCCGTTGGGGCCGAGCAGGCCGAAAATTTCACCGCGCTTAACCTGGAAATCGACGTGGTCGGTAGCGGCGAAATCACCAAACTTTTTCGTTAACGACTGGGCTTCAATGACCGTTTCGTCTTTGCTGCCGTCAACACGATGGATAATCGCTCCCAACGGCGATTCGGCGGTTCCCGCTCCGCCGAGCAGATCGATAAACGCATCTTCAAAGCGCGGCGCGGTGTCGGCCACCTGCAGCGGCGGCATGTCGCCATGCTGCTGGACTTCCTCAATGCGGGCGTCCTTTTTCAGGATCAGGCGCACCGATTTGCCCTGGATCACGCCATCGCTGACCTGCGGCAGCTTCAGCGCCCGCTGCAGCAGACGGCGGTTGTTTTCCTGTGGGCTGGAGACGAGGAAACTGCGCCCGGCCATGGTTTGCGTCAGCGCCGTCGGCTCACCCTGGTAGAGCAGTTTGCCTTCGTTCATCAGCAGCACGTCGCGGCATTGTTCCGCTTCATCGAGATAGGAGGTGCTCCACAGGATCAGCATGCCGTCGCCGGCCAGCTCGTGCACCATCTGCCACAGCTCGCGGCGCGAGATAGGGTCGACGCCGACGCCGGGCTCATCCAGCAGCAGTACTTTCGGGTCGCCCACCAGGGTACAGGCGAGCCCCAGCTTTTGCTTCATGCCGCCGGAAAGCTTGCCTGCCAGCCGTTCGGTGAACGGGCCAAGGGAGGTGAACTCCAGCAGACGGTCGAAAATTTTCTTCCGCGCCTCGCCGGTGACGCTGCGCAGGTCGGCGTACAGGGTCAGGTTTTCCATCACCGTCAGATCTTCATACAGGCCGAACTTCTGCGGCATATAGCCGAGCACCGCGTGCAGGGCGCTGTCGTCTTTTAGCGGGTCGAAGCCGATCACGCTGGCGCGGCCCTCATCAGGCTTGAGCAAACCGGCCAGCATTCGCATCAGGGTGGTTTTCCCCGCGCCGTCGGGCCCCACCAGCCCGGTGACGTAGCCGGCGTGGATCGTGCAGGTGAGCGGCGCCACCGCTGGCCTGTCCATTCCGGGAAAACGGCGGCTCAGACCGTTTAAGGCAATGATGGCCTCACTCATGTCCGTTCCCGTGGTTAAAGGAGACGGTCACCGGCATCCCCTGGCGCAGGGCGCCGTCGGCATCGTTCACCACAATACGCAGACGATAAACGAGGTCGGTACGCAGATCCGGCGTTTCAACGGTCTTCGGCGTGAATTCAGCGCTTGGCGAGACAAAGCCGATTTTGCCGTGATAGGGCTTATCCGGCCGGCTGTCGGTATACAGCAGCACTTCACGTCCCGGCTGCGCCTGACCAAGGTTTTTTTCGTCAACATAGGCGCGGACCCATACCGGATGGGTTAACGACAGCGTCAGTACGGTGCCGCCGGCGTTGAGCATGGTGCCGGGCTCGACGGCGCGGGTCATCAGCGTACCGTCGGAAGGGGCGGTGAGCACGGTATCGTGCAGGTCCAGTTTGGCCTGGGCCAGCGCCGCCTGCGCCTGTTCCAGACTGGCTTTGGCCTGCGCAATTTCCTGCGGGCGGTTACCGGCGCGGTACTGACGCAGTTTGTCCTGCGCCGATTTGAGCGTTGCCTGCGCCTGGTCGCGCGAGGAGCGGGCATTCTCCAGATCGTTGGCGGAAATCGCGCTGCTGGCGCGCAGCCCGAGCTGGCGCTGATAAAAGTTTTGCGCATAGTCGTAAGCGGCCTGCGCCTGTTTCACCGCCGCCGCGGCCTGGGCAATCTCTTCCGCGCGGTAGCCGGCCATCATCAGGTCATACTGCGCCTGGGCGGTAGAGACGTTGGCCTGGGCCTGCAGCAGGGCATTTTCATACGGCGCGCGATCAAGCTCGCCGAGAGTTTGCCCGGCGCGGATGCTGTCGCCTTCGTCGACGGTCAGCGAAGCCAGTCTGCCGCCGACGCGGAAGCTCATGTTGACGGTGCGGATATCGACATTGCCATACAGGGTCAGCGGCTGCTGCTGGCTGCTCTGGTACCACCACCAGCCGCCGCCCAGCGCGGCGAGAAGAATCACGATCAGCAGAATGACGACGACGGGTTTTTTCATCAGCCCAAACTCCTTTGCGATAACCCATGCAGAATGAAATCGATATGACAGGTAATGACCTCGAAAATCTGTTCGGTCTTTTGCGCGTCAAACTGCGTCCAGCCGGTGCGTAGCAGGATGGTTTCACGCCCAAGACGGAAAGCCAGCACCTCGCCCAGCAGGGCGTGGGTGTGGAGGATCATTTGCGTATCACCGGCATCGCGGCCTGTCCAGGCGGCAATCAGCCGGGTGAGATAGTGGTGCAGGGGGGCGATCACCTGCTGGTGGATCAGATGGTAGGCGGCGGTCGGCGCCAGCTGCTCACGGGAAATGAATTTGCTTAAGTTGACCGTATCATCCTGGGTCAGCAGCAGGATCATGTTATGGCAGGCGTTGAGAATGAGGGCGCGTATTGCCTGGCGATCCGGCGACTTCCCGGCGAGCAGGGCCTCCGCCGCTTCGGCCTGTGGGCGAAAATTGTCGCCGATAAAATCGGCGATCCATTGGGCACAGGCGAGATATAAGTCGTCTTTCGAGCCAAAATAATAGGTGATAGCGGCGATATTCTGCCCGGCCTGGGCGGCGATATCGCGGGTGGTGGCATGCTGACCATACTCGCCAAACTGGGCGATAGCGGCCGCGATAAGCTGATTTTTTGCCTGTTCGCCTTTACTGGTCATCGCGCTCGGTAAAAGTTAATCAATCGATTGATTAACTTTAGGCCTCGATCGGCGGTTTGTCCACCAGCCGGGATCAAATATGGAATCCTTCCTCCTTCAGCTCCCCGGCGACCCAGGCGAAGAAACGCTGGACCTTCTCCTTCTGTTCATTGGCATGGGGAAGAACGAAGTGGTGCGCGCCGACCGGCATACTCCGCTCGTCGTCAAATACCGGCGTCAGCTGCCCCTGACGCACGTGCCCGCCGGCCAGCAGATTGCTTTCGAGGATCACGCCCATCCCCATTCTGGCCGCCTCGATGCTCATGTACGACCGGTCGAAATTAAAAATGAAGTTTTTATGCCAGCCGCGGACCTTGTGCCACGACAGCCAACTGCTCCAGTTAATTAAGGTGCTGTCGGAGTGGATCAGATCGCAGGCCAGCAGATCTTCCACCGCATGCACAGGATGGCTGGCTAAATAAGACGCTGCGCTGTAGGGCAGGACACACTCATTTTTAATGGTTCTGACCAACAGCGTTGGCCACTGTGATAGCCCGTGACGAATATCGATATCAATATTATCCCGGGAGAACTGGATGCTTTCGTAGGAACAGGTCAGGCTGATTTTTAACTCCGGCCACGCCTGGCGAAATTTATCCAGGCGAGGCATCAACCACAGCAGGCCGAAGCTCGGCGCCGAGTGAATACGTAAATAATCCTGATGGATATCATTGATCACCTGGCTGGTGGCCTGGCCAATCATATTCAGCGCCCCGGAGACCTCTTTGAGATATTTTTCTCCCACCGCCGTTAACATGACGCCTTTACTGCTGCGGGAGAACAGTTTTTTCCCCAGAAAGTGCTCCAGGCTGGCTATCTGATGGCTGACCGCCGAGGCGGTAATATTGAGATTCTCTGCGGCCAGGTTGAGGCTGCCGGTAGCGGCGACTTCAATAAAGGCCTGGATATTGCGTAAAGAGGGCATCGGCAAATTTTTATTGGGCAGCGGTTGACTCATGGCAGCATCCTGGGCAGGGCGTTTCTAAAAGAAAATAGCGAACAGCGTGGCGCAGTCGTGATAGCCAGCATAGGGAAAAGGAAAAAAATGATTTTAATTTGTGATGGGCTTAACAATTTATCTCGTTAAAAGCGCGCGTGTCAGTAAAGACTAAAAATTTGCGGGAAGTCACTAACTCAATTTTTCTCAATCATAATTGAGGTTTTTTGAATACCGTTTCATTTTGGGGTTGTTATATTCCTCTCACAGGCCTGATCACAAACGGCGATGCGTTGAGATCGCCATTATAAAACACCTAACCACCTGTTTAGCTGAGCGAAAAGATATTTATCTTTTGCTGCTGTATGGAACGTGAAAACGCGGTGATCCGAAGCGGCAACGGGCAGCGAAGTGGATGAGGTATAAGATGAGGAAACCCTATGTCACGTATAGATACTCTAGTCTGTACTGGCGCCAGGAAAACGAAATATCGTTTCGTGGTTTTGACGATGATTTTCCTGGTATATGCCATCAATTACGCCGACAGAACCAATATTGGCGCGGTTCTGCCGTTTATCATTGATGAGTTTCATATCAATAATTTTGAAGCCGGGGCCATCGCCAGTATGTTTTTCCTCGGCTATGCGGTAAGCCAGATCCCGGCCGGTTTTTTCATCGCCAAACGTGGTACCCGGGGGCTGGTTTCGCTGTCCATTTTCGGCTTCTCCGCCTTTACCTGGCTGATGGGCACGGTGAGCTCCGTGTTTGGCCTGAAGCTGGTGCGGCTGGGACTGGGGCTAAGCGAAGGGCCTTGCCCGGTGGGGCTGGCTTCCACCATAAATAACTGGTTTCCACCAAAAGAGAAAGCCACGGCAACCGGCGTTTACATCGCGGCGACCATGTTTGCGCCGATTATTGTCCCGCCGCTGGCGGTGTGGATTGCGGTGACCTGGGGCTGGCGGTGGGTCTTTTTCTCCTTCGCGATACCCGGGATTGTGGCAGCGATAGCCTGGTATCTATTGGTGAAGTCAAAGCCATCAGAAAGCGGATTTGTTTCACAAAGTGAACTGGCAGAGATTAATGCCGGGCGTGAAAGTCATAATAATAGCGTACGCGAAAATATATTAATTGCCGATCGATTCACCTGGCTGGATAAAATCATTCGGGTAAAGAAGATGGCGCCAATTGATACGGCGAAAGGCTTATTCACCTCAAAAAATATTCTCGGTGACTGCCTGGCGTATTTTATGATGGTTAGCGTGCTGTACGGATTATTAACCTGGATCCCCCTGTATTTAGTCAAAGAGCGTGGCTTTGATGTAATGAGTATGGGTTTCGTGGCCAGTATGCCGTGCATCGGCGGCTTTATTGGCGCGATTGGCGGCGGGTGGATTTCAGATAAAGTCCTGGGCCGCCGACGTAAACCCACCATGATGTTTACTGCCGTGTCAACGGTGGTCATGATGTTAATTATGCTGAATATCCCGGCAAGCACCCTGGCGGTCTGTATTGGATTATTTTTTGTCGGTTTTTGTTTGAATATCGGCTGGCCGGCTTTTACCGCCTACGGTATGGCCGTTTCGGACAGCAAAACCTATCCAATTGCCTCTTCCATAATTAATAGCGGCGGCAACCTCGGTGGATTTGTCGCGCCGATGGCAGCCGGTTTCTTACTTGATAAAACCGGGAGTTTTAATTCTGTATTTACCTATTTTGGTATCTGCGCCGCCATTGGTTTGGTGGTGATTCTTTTCCTCGATGAACCACAATAACGGAAATATATCCTGTTAATTAATATGACGTAATGTCATGGAGTGAAACTATGTTATTAAAAGATAAAGTCGCCATTATTACTGGCGCGGCCTCCGCTCGCGGTTTGGGTTTCGCCACCGCGAAATTATTCGCCGACAACGGCGCGAAAGTGGTCATTATCGACCTCAATGGTGAAGCCAGCAAAACCGCGGCGGCGGCATTAGGCGAAGGCCATCTCGGCCTGGCGGCGAACGTCGCTGATGAAGTGCAGGTACAGGCGGCCATCGAACAAATTCTGGCGAAATATGGCCGGGTTGATGTGCTGGTGAATAACGCCGGGATTACCCAGCCGCTGAAGCTGATGGAGATCAAGCGCGCCAACTATGACGCGGTACTTGATGTCAGCCTGCGCGGTACGCTGCTGATGTCGCAGGCGGTTATTCCCACCATGCGGGCGCAAAAATCCGGCAGCATCGTCTGCATCTCGTCCGTTTCCGCCCAGCGCGGCGGCGGTATCTTCGGCGGCCCGCACTACAGCGCGGCAAAAGCCGGGGTGCTGGGTCTGGCGCGGGCGATGGCGCGCGAGCTTGGCCCGGATAACGTCCGCGTTAACTGCATCACCCCGGGGCTGATTCAGACCGACATTACCGCCGGCAAGCTGACCGACGACATGACGGCCAACATTCTTGCCGGGATCCCGATGAACCGCCTCGGCGATGCGGTAGACATCGCGCGCGCTGCGCTGTTCCTCGGCAGCGACCTCTCTTCCTACTCCACCGGTATCACCCTGGACGTTAACGGCGGCATGTTAATTCACTAAGCGAGGCAACAGATGAAGATGACCGAATCACAAAAAGTCGCCGCGGCGGCGTGGCGTATTCGCCGTTACGCCCTGCAAATGGGGGAAGTGCAGGGGCAGGGCTATATCGGCCAGGCGCTGGGCTATGCCGATGTGCTGGCCACCGCCTTCAGCCACGCCATGACCTATCGTCCGGAAGATCCCGAGTGGGAGGGGCGCGATCGCTTCCTGCTCTCTCATGGCCATTACGCTATCGCTTATTATGCCGCGCTGCTGGAGGCGGGCATTATCCCGGAAGCCGAGCTGGAAACTTACGGCTCCGACGACAGCCGCCTGCCGATGTCCGGCATGGCGACCTACACCCCGGGGATGGAGATGTCCGGCGGTTCGCTGGGACAGGGGCTGTCCATTGCCGTCGGCATGGCGCTTGGGCTGCGGCAGAAACAGAGCACGGCCTGGGTCTACAACTCCATGTCCGATGGGGAGCTGGACGAAGGGTCGACCTGGGAAGCGGCGATGTCGGCGGCTCACTATGGCCTGAGCAACCTGATTAACCTTGTCGACGTCAACAAACAGCAGGCCGACGGCGATTCACGCAAAATCCTCGGCTTTGAGCCGCTGCATGAAAAATGGGCCGCCTTCGGCTGGTACGTACAGCGCGTGGACGGTAACGATCTGCCGGCGGTGATGGCCGCCTTTGACAACGCGAAAAGTTATTCCGGCAACCAGCCGCGGGTCATTTTATGCGACACGCTGATGGGCAAAGGGGTGCCGTTCCTCGAAACCCGCGATAAAAACCATTTTATTCGCGTCGATGCCGACGAATGGCAAAAAGCGATTGCGGTGCTGGATGCTAACAAACCAGAAGGAGTGCTGTAATGAGCCAGAGTCAACCCCGTTTAAAAACGTCGGCGATGATCGCCTCGATTGCCGATGAGGGCCAGGCGACCATCTCTGCGCCCTTCGGCGTCGCGCTGTCAAAACTGGCGGCGCAGCGTCCGGAAATCGTCGGCATGACCGCGGACCTGTCAAAATATACCGATCTGCATATTTTCGCCCAGGCCTTCCCGGATCGTTTCTTCCAGATGGGCATGGCCGAGCAGCTGCTGATGGCGGCGGCGGGGGGAATGGCGAAGGAGGGATTTATTCCTTTCGCCACCACCTATGCCGCCTTTGCAACCCGTCGCGCCTATGATTTTATTCATCAGGTCATCGCCGAAGAGCATCTGAACGTGAAGATCTGCGCGGCGCTGCCGGGCCTGACGACCGGTTATGGCCCCAGCCATCAGGCCACTGAAGATCTGGCGATTATGCGCGGTATCCCCGGCATGGTCATCGTCGATCCTTGCGATGCGCTGGAGATAGAGCAGGCGGTGCCGGCCATTGCCGATCACCAGGGGCCGGTGTATATGCGCCTGCTGCGCGGTAAGGTGCCGCTGGTGCTGGATAAATACGACTATCAGTTCGAACTGGGTAAAGCAAAGCTGCTGGAGGACGGCAACGATGTGCTGATCATCTCCTCCGGGCTGATGACCATGCGCGCGCTGGAGGCGGCTGAAAAGCTGCGGGCCGATAACATCAGCGTGGCGGTCCTGCACGTGCCGACCATCAAACCGCTGGATGAAAAAGCGATTATTGAACAGGCGTCGAAGCCAGGTCGTCTGGTGGTGACTGCGGAAAACCACACCGCGGTCGGCGGCCTGGGGGAGGCGGTGGCCGCGCTGTTGATGCGTAAGGGTGTGCGCTGTGAGCTGGATACTGTGGGGCTGCCCGACGCGTTCCTGTTAGCCGGTGCGCTGCCGACCCTTCACGATCGTTACGGCATCTCCACCGCGAAGATCGTTGAAAAACTTAAGTATCGTCTGCGTTAATCGCTTTGCCATGACGCACCAGGCCGCTGAGCTCGCTCAGCGGCCTTCTCATGCCCGCCAGCCAGGCGCGGTATTCTTTTGCAGATTTTATGCGGCCTGTCACAAAATCTGCTAGACTGCGCCCCTTCATGGCATTGTGGTTTTTGCCATCTCTTATCGCAATAATCTCCCTGAAAACTACGCCCTTCACCGGGCCGGGGCGGTTCGGAGTTGTTATGTCTTTTGATTCCCTTGGCCTGAATCCCGATATCCTGCGCGCTGTCGCTGAGCAGGGCTACGTTGAGCCGACCCCTATCCAACAGCAGGCGATCCCGGCAGTAATGCAGGGGCGCGACCTGATGGCCAGCGCCCAGACCGGTACCGGTAAGACGGCGGGCTTTACCCTGCCGCTGCTGCAGCGCCTGATTGACAAAGAGCCGCACGCAAAGGGTCGCCGCCCGGTGCGCGCGCTGATCCTGACCCCGACCCGTGAGCTGGCGGCGCAGGTGGGCGAGAACGTCCGCGATTACAGCAAGTACCTGAATATTCGCTCGCTGGTGGTATTCGGCGGCGTGAGCATCAACCCGCAGATGATGAAGCTGCGCGGTGGCGTCGACATCCTCGTTGCCACCCCGGGCCGTCTGCTGGACCTCGAACATCAGAACGCGGTCAGCCTTGATAGCGTGGAAATCCTTGTGCTGGACGAAGCGGACCGCATGCTGGATATGGGCTTTATCCATGACATCCGTCGCGTACTGGCTAAACTGCCGGCGCGTCGACAGAACCTGCTGTTCTCGGCCACCTTCTCCGACGAGATCAAGGGCCTGGCCGAGAAACTGCTGCACAACCCGCTGGAAGTGGAAGTGGCGCGTCGCAACACCGCGTCCGAGCAGATCACCCAGCACGTCCATTTCGTTGATAAGAACCGCAAGCGCGAACTGTTGTCGCAGCTGATCGGCGAAGGCAACTGGCAGCAGGTGCTGGTGTTTACCCGCACCAAGCATGGCGCCAACCACCTCGCGGAGCAGCTTAATAAAGACGGCATCCGCAGCGCGGCGATCCATGGCAACAAGAGCCAGGGAGCGCGTACCCGCGCGCTGGCCGACTTTAAATCCGGCGGCATTCGCGTGCTGGTGGCGACCGATATCGCCGCCCGTGGTCTGGATATCGAAGAGCTGCCGCACGTGGTGAACTACGAGCTGCCGAACGTACCGGAAGATTACGTCCACCGTATCGGCCGTACCGGTCGCGCGGCGGCCACCGGTGAAGCCTTGTCGCTGGTGTGTGTGGATGAGCATAAGCTGCTGCGCGATATCGAGCGCCTGCTGAAAAAAGAGATCCCGCGCATCGCGATTGCCGGCTATGAGCCGGATCCGTCCATTAAAGCCGAACCTATCCAGAACGGTCGCCAGCAGCGCGGCGGCGGTCGTGGGCAAGGTCAGGGACGCGGTGGCCAGGGTCAGGGACGCAGCGGACAGCCGCGCAGCCAGAACAGCGCCCCGCGCCGTCAGGACGGCGAGGCGCCGAAAGCGCGTACGCAGGACGGCAAACCGCCGCGCCGCCGTCGTCCGCGTAAACCGGCTGGCGAATAACACGCTGATGCCCCGGCCGCGATAACGCGGCCCGGCTCAGGCCCGTCTGTCCGCTACGCGGCGGCGGGCCTTTTTCTTTCCATTACACTATTTGTCGAGCACGCTTCCACACTCAGCAGAAAGCAATACCTCCAGGCGGGCAAAAATGGCACAATAGTGGCTGTTTATACAGTATTCAGGTTTTCTCATGGCTTTGACCGCTGCGCTGAAAGCGCAAATCGCCGCCTGGTATAAGGCGCTTCAGGAACAGATCCCGGACTTTATTCCCCGCCCCCCGCAGCGGCAGATGATCGCCGATGTGGCGAAAACTCTCGCCGGGGAAGAGGGCAGGCATCTGGCTATCGAAGCGCCGACCGGCGTAGGTAAAACGCTGTCATACCTGATCCCGGGCATCGCCATCGCCCGGGAGGAACAAAAAACGCTGGTGGTCAGCACCGCCAACGTCGCCCTGCAGGATCAAATCTACAGTAAAGACCTGCCGCTGCTGCGTAAAATTATTCCCGACCTGCGCTTTACCGCCGCCTTCGGTCGTGGGCGCTACGTCTGTCCGCGTAACCTGACGGCGCTGGCCAGCACCGAGCCGTCGCAGCAGGATCTGCTGGCCTTCCTCGATGACGATCTCACCCCGAACAACCAGGCCGAGCAGAAGCTGTGTGCGACCCTGAAGCAGGACCTCGACAGCTACCGCTGGGACGGCCTGCGCGATCATACCGATAAAGCCATCGATGACGCGCTGTGGAGCCGGCTGAGCACCGATAAGGCCAGCTGCCTGAACCGCAACTGCCACTACTATCGCGAGTGCCCGTTCTTCGTGGCACGGCGGGAAATTCAGGAGGCGGAAGTGGTGGTGGCCAACCATGCGCTGGTGATGGCGGCGATGGAGAGCGAGGCAGTGCTGCCGGAGCCGAAAAACCTGCTGTTGGTCCTCGATGAAGGCCATCATCTGCCGGACGTCGCCCGCGACGCGCTGGAGATGAGCGCTGAGATCACCGCCCCCTGGTTTCGCCTGCAGCTGGATCTGTTCTGCAAGCTGGTCGCCACCTGCATGGAGCAGTTTCGTCCGAAAACCACACCGCCGCTGGCCAATCCGGAGCGGCTCACCGGCCATTGCGAAGAGCTGTTCGAGCTGATTGCGTCGTTGAATAATATTCTCAATCTCTACATGCCCGCCGGTCAGGAAGCGGAGCATCGCTTCCCGATGGGCGAACTGCCGCAGGAGGTGATGGAGATCTGCCAGCGGCTGGCGAAGCTCACCGAGATGCTGCGCGGGCTGGCGGAGCTGTTTCTTAACGATCTCAGCGAAAAGACCGGCAGCCATGACGTGGTGCGCCTGCATCGGGTGCTGCTGCAGATGAACCGCGCGCTCGGCATGTTTGAAAGCCAAAGCAAGCTATGGCGCCTGGCGTCGCTGGCGCAATCCTCAGGCGCGCCGGTAACCAAATGGGCGACGCGAGTGGTGCGCGACGGCCAGATCCATGTCTGGTTCCACTGTGTCGGCATCCGCGTCAGCGATCAGCTGGAACGGCTGCTGTGGCGCAGCGTACCGCATATCGTCGTGACGTCAGCGACGCTGCGCTCGCTAAACAGCTTCTCGCGCCTGCAGGAGATGAGTGGTCTGAAGGAGAAAGCGGGTGACCGCTTCGTGGCGCTGGATTCGCCGTTCAACCACGTGGAGCAGGGGAAAATTATTATTCCTCAAATGCGCTATGAACCGCTGATGGATAACGAAGAGCAGCACATTGCCGAGATGGCGGCCTATTTTCGCCAGCAGGTAGAGAGCAAGAAACATCTCGGGATGCTGGTGCTGTTTGCCAGCGGGCGGGCGATGAACCGCTTCCTGGAGCATGTGACCGATCTGCGCCTGATGCTGCTGGTGCAGGGCGACCAGCCGCGCTATCGGCTGGTGGAGCTGCATCGCAAACGGGTGGAAAGCGGCGAGCGCAGCGTGCTGGTGGGTCTGCAGTCCTTTGCCGAAGGGCTGGATTTAAAGGGCGATCTGCTAAGCCAGGTACATATCCATAAAATCGCCTTTCCGCCCATCGACAGCCCGGTGGTGATCACCGAAGGCGAATGGCTGAAAAGCCTTAATCGTTACCCTTTCGAGGTACAGAGTTTGCCCAGCGCCTCCTTTAATCTTATTCAGCAGGTGGGGCGTCTGATCCGCAGCCATCACTGCTGGGGAGAGGTGGTGATTTACGATAAGCGTCTGTTGACCAAAAACTATGGCGCGCGTCTACTGAACGCGTTACCTGTTTTTCCCATAGAGCAGCCGGGCGTCCCGGAGGTTATAGTAAAACGGAAAGCAAAACAGACAGCAAAACAGTCAGGCCGCAAACGTCGCTGACGCCGGCGCGTGATGCACCAGGGGGAGCCATGGAGTACAGCAAAATTATAAAAGAGGTGGGTCGCGGTAAGAATCATGCCCGCGACCTCGATGAAGAGACCGCCCGTGCGCTCTATGCGCGGATGCTGGACGGCGAGGTGCCGGAGCTGGAGCTGGGGGGAATATTAATCGCCCTGCGCATCAAAGGCGAAGGCGAAGCGGAGATGAAAGGGTTTTACGCGGCGATGCAGCAGCATACGCTGCGCCTGACCCCGCCGGCCGGCAAGCCGATGCCGATTGTCATCCCCAGCTACAACGGCGCGCGCAAGCAGGCGAACCTGACGCCCCTGCTGGCGATGCTTCTGCACAAGCTGGGGTTTCCGGTGGTGGTTCACGGCGTCAGTCACGATCCCACCCGGGTGCTGACCGAGACCATTTTTACCCTGCTGGATATTCCGGCCACCCGGCACGCCGGACAGGCTCAGGCGCAGCTGGAGGGCCATGAACCGGTGTATATCCCGGTGGGGGCTTTCTGTCCGCCGCTGGAGAAACAGCTGGCGATGCGCTGGCGGATGGGCGTGCGCAACAGCGCCCATACCCTGGCCAAGCTGGCTACACCGTTTGGCGAAGCGGAGGCATTGCGTCTCTCCAGCGTGTCGCATCCGGAATATGTTCCGCGGGTGGCGAACTTCTTTCGTGAGACCGGTGGCCGCGCGCTGTTGATGCACGGTACCGAGGGCGAAGTGTATGCCAACCCGCAGCGCTGCCCGCAGATCAGCCTGATCGATGAGCAGGGCGTGCGGGTGCTGTACGAACGCCAGACTGAGACGGCAGCGGAGGCGGTGGTCCTGCCGGCCTCGAAAGATCCCGAGGTCACGGCGCGCTGGATCGAGCGCTGCGTCGCCGGCGTTGAACCGGTGCCCCACTCGTTGAAAATTCAGCTTGCCTGTTGTCTGCTGGCCAGCGGGGAAGTCACCACCCTGGAACAGGGCCTCAGCCGCGTCAACGACTGCTGGTGATCGGATCTGCAGGATAAAAAAAAGCCCGTCCGGTGGCTCGGACGGGCAAGGCAAGGGTATTAAAGGTCTTTTCAGGGTTAATTCAGTGGCTTACAGAGGGAACAGCGATTATTTATAGATAACCGCAGTACCGCTCAGTTTGTTGTTGGTGTTAGCGGAAGTAATGCTGTAGCCGGTCGCGCCAGCGGCTTCGGCTTTAGCAGCCAGTTTTGCTTCCAGACCATCTAAAGTGGTTGCGCCTTGCGCAGACACCACACCGATTTTATTCATGCTTTCAGCCTGAGCGGGGGTGACCGGTTCGGCGGCAAAGGCGCCGAAGGAAAGGGCGGTCAGAGCGATGGCAGCGGCAGCATATTTGATGTTTTTCATAGTTAATCTCTCGCAGGTTGTTCTGTTCAGGGGACGATGTTCCGTCGATGTGATAAGTATCACGCTTTTTTGCGGGAGATAAAATCGAAGGAAATTCACAGTCTTCATCGAATTTTTTGAATGATTAATAATTTACTGATTATTAATAAATTATTTCTCATTCTTTTCGTCACGAAGCGTAGCGAGGTAGACCGACGCGTTTAAGGGCACATATTGCGACTTTTTCCGCCAAAAAATGTGCGCGAAAAGATAATGCGAAAGGCTGTCATGAACGGTAAAGGAAAGTCAGCGTAGCTGGCTATCCTTGGATCCGCGGCGATTATATCCTGAAAATGTATTGTTATGTAAATCTTTCTCCTGTTGGCACTTCACGCAATATCTGACCCCTGGGATGGCCTGTCGACGGGCCTCCGGAATCGGCTCTCCACATTCATCACAAAATTTGTTGCTTTCGCCGCGCGGAAGCTCACGGCGCGCGCGAGCCACCGCATCGTCAATGGTGCTGTCGATCTGATCCTGAACGGCCCCATCGCCTGCCCAACCTGATGCCATCGTCTGCCTCCTGTGAAAGGTTATTGATAAATTATAGCTGAACCGTGCAGTCGGTTACCGCTACTGGCGGCATTGACCCGCCAGGCTATCGCCCCCTGGCGGTGGGCCTTATCCGCGAGGGCGGCCACCAGATCATCAAGGGTGCTGGCACCGGAGGCGGAGACGGTGCCGACAGGGCGGAGCGGCCCGGCATAGGGCAGTACGGGTGTCGGTGGCAGGGGAGAGGCCGCGGTGGCATGAGCGCTGAGCGCAGCGGCGAATAGCAGCGAGGTGATTTTCATCAGCATATCCTCATAAACAGCATGGGACATAGCTTAAGTGTAGGTCTTTCCCGACCGTGCGATAGGGAATTTTTAATGCAAAACAAGGCGTTTAGTAGGCTACCGGCGCAGGGCAGCGGTACTCTGGCCGGTAGATTATTTAGCGGGCGTCAGGGCGGATCATGTCAAAACGCAGACTATCATCAATACTGTAATAGGCGCTCGGACCTCCGGCGCGCAGGATCGGCTGGGCGCGGGCGGTTTGATAGATGCCGTTGTCCAGCAGTGATTCATCAATATGCACGGCGACCACTTCGCCGAGCACCAGCCACGTATCAACAGGGTTACCGTCGGCGGTGGTGAGTTGAATACATTGTGACAGACGGCACTCAAAGTTCACCGGACTCTCCGCGACTCGGGGGGCGCTGACCAGGCGGCTGGCGGCGGCGGTGAGACCGGCGCGCACGAACTCGTCCTCATGGTGCGGGATCGAGGCAGACGTTTCATTCATCGCCACGGCCAGCGGTCGCGTCGCCAGGTTCCAGACGAACTCCTTTGTTTCGACGATATTTCGCACGCTGTCTTTCCAGCCGCTGCTGGCGAAACCAATGATCGGCGGGCGATAGTTAAAGCAGTTAAAAAAGCTGTATGGCGCCAGATTTCGCTGGCCCTCGGCGTCCTGCGAGGCGATCCAGCCTATCGGGCGAGGCCCGATTATCGCGTTCAGCGGGTCGTGCGGCAGGCCGTGGCCCTGCGAAGGTTGATAAAAGTACATGCTGCACCTGTCACGGATAAAGGAGATATCCAGACTCCCTTATTTACCGCGCCGCCGTCAACGGGTATCTTACGCGGCTGTTCAAAGGAGATTGTCATGAAAGCCCAGAAACCGGGGTTACACCCGCGTAACCGCCACCATCAACGCTACGACCTGCCTGCGCTCTGCCAGGCGCATCCTGACCTGCAGGGATACATTACGCTCAATCCGCTGGGTGAGCAGACCATTGATTTTGCCAATCCGCAGGCAGTAAAGGCGTTGAATAAAGCGCTGCTGGCGCATTTCTACGCGGTCAAACACTGGGACATTCCTGACGGTTTTCTCTGTCCGCCGGTGCCCGGGCGTGCCGATTATATTCATCATCTGGCGGATCTGCTGGCGCAGGATAGTGGCGAGGTGCCGAAGCAAGCCACGATCCTTGATATTGGTACCGGCGCCAACCTCATCTATCCCCTGATCGGCGTTCACGAGTACGGCTGGCGCTTTACCGGCAGCGAAATCAGCCCGGAAGCCTTCGCCAGCGCGCAGGCGATTGTCAATGGCAACCCCGGATTGACCCGGCAGATCCGTCTGCGTCGGCAAAAAGAGAGCCAGGCCATCTTCCACGGCGTCATCCACAAAAACGAGACCTATGACGCCACGCTGTGTAATCCGCCGTTCCATGACTCCGCAGAGAGCGCCCGGGCGGGCGGTGAGCGCAAGCGCCGCAATCTCGGACTCGGCGCCGACAGCGCGCTTAACTTTGGCGGTCAGCAGCAGGAGCTGTGGTGCGAAGGAGGCGAAGTGGCCTTTATCTCGCAGATGATCCGCGAAAGTCAGGCCTTCGCCCGCCAGGTTAAATGGTTTACCTCGCTGGTGTCGCGCGGCGACAATCTGCCGCCGCTCTACCGCCTGCTGACCGAGGTTGGGGCCGTGAAAGTGGTGAAAAAAGAGATGGCCCAGGGTCAAAAGCAGAGCCGCTTTATCGCCTGGAGCTTTATGGACGACGCCAAACGCCGCCGTCCGTTCTAACTACTCGGCGGCCGGGCTGTCTGAGCCCGGCATCGGCAGCTGTTGCCAGGTCTGTACCGGGGCGCGAACCCCGGCGCGATCGAAGTGCTTTTTCACCTGAGTGTCGAGGGCAAAGCGCACCGTCCACTGCTTCAGCGGCAGGGTGGTGAAGCTGACGCGTAGCGTAAAGGCGGTATTGCTCAGCCCCACCAGCCCGGCGAATGACGGTTCGCCAATGATCAGGCCGCGGATCTCCTCCTGGGCCAGCAGATCGTCCACCGCCGCCTTCAGAGCCTGGCTGGCTTTATCCAGATCCTCATGACGGTCGACATCATAGTTGGCGACTACCGAGCCAATGCCGCGCACGAAGTTGGCAAAAGTGGTGATCGAGGACCAGGGAATAATGTGATAGGCGCCGGTATCCTGCCGTACCCCCACGGAGCGAATCGACATTCGTTCCACGGTGCCGGTCAAAGGGCCGATGGTGACCAGGTCGCCGGTATTCATCCCGTTCTCAAACTGGATAAATATGCCGGTGATAATATCTTTAACCAGCGTTTGCGCGCCAAACGAAATCGCCAGCCCTAACGCCCCGGCGCCCGCCAGCAGCGGCGCAATGTTAACCCCAATCTCCGAAAGCAGGATCATCACCGTGATGGTGCTGATCACCACCGCCAGCGCGTTGCGAAACAGGGTCAGCAGCGTCCGGGCCCGCGCGCTGGGCAGCGGGCGACCATGGATATCCGAGGCCAGCCGGTTTTCGATCAGGCTGGCCAGCACCGTCCAGCCGATGGCAGAGAAGAAGAGGATGAGGGCGATGCGGATCAGCACATCCACCGTTTTTTGCCCGGCATCGTTATGCAGCCATTCGCGGAAGTCAAACAGGCCCCAGGCGCTCAGCAGCAGCATGACGGCGACGCAGACGGTGAGAATGCGCGCGGCCTTCAGCGAGGCGGAGATCCAGCCATTCAGCCGCTTTTGCAGCTCAGGATAATTGCGCTGGGTGGCGGGTGACAGGGTGATGGTTTTGGCTATCCAGCGCGACAGGATGCCGGACACCAGCGCCGCGCCGCCGATAATGGCCAGGCTGCGCAGGGTGGCGCCCATCATGAATTTCAGGCTATTGCCCGGGTCGAACAGGGAGAAGAAAAAGAGCACCACAAAGTAGGCGCAGGCCAGCCAGTGCCAGACCAGCGCGAAGGCGCGGATAAACAGGCTAAAGAAGGAGAGCGAACGGTCGGCCAGATGGATTAGCCCCTGCGTAATCAAGGTCTTGTTATGAAAAATCAGGTACAGCGCCCACAGCGTAATGCACAGCATGATGACGACGTTAGCCAGCGCGCCAACCTGAACATTCACCTGATTGGAGATAATCGGCACCGCGACGATCAGGCCATAGCCAATCAGGCTGCTGAGCGCGCTCAGGCGCAGGCTCCAGTATGACGCGGCTTCGTCGCTGAGGTTAAAAGGCCGGAGCGCCGGGATGCGCGGGCAGAAAATGAGCCGCAGAATGGCTTTAAAAAACTCGATCAACGCGAAGGCATTGAGGAAAAGACTCTGCTGGAAGGCGATGGTGGGGTTATTACCATTCAGGCGATCGCTTAACAACTGGCCGACAAACAGGGTCAGCGCCAGCAGCAGCAGGTCGATAACAAACGCCCCGGCGATGGTCAGGGGCAGCTGGAGCCAGTTTCCGCGATCGCGGTTTTTATGCCGCCCCCATTCACCCATTTTGCGATACAGCGGCAGCGCCGCAAGACGCACCAGCCACCAGAAGGCAAAGACCAGGCCGGCCAGCAGTAAAAAATGCCAGGCCGCGCTGGTGAAGGTTTGCGAATTAAAAGGTTTATGCGGTGAGCCGGTGATATTGCGCCACAGTTGAGAGAAGCGAGACGAGAGCTGCTCGCCGTATTCCCGGCTGATCTGCGTGACGTTCTCCAGCACCGTGGTCTCTTCTTTCACCGCCGGCGGCGTCAGCGTCGGGGTGCTGTCTGGCGGCGGCGTGGCGGCTGCTTTACGTAACTGGTCAATGAGCTCCTGACGGGCGCTGTCGTTAGCCAGCACGTCAGCCAGCGCGGCGTAGGCCGCTCTTTTCTGTTCCGCATCGGGTTCGCTGGCGCTGGTTTTATCGGCGTTAGCTGTCGGCACGCCGGGCAGGGCGGCGGCGGAAAGCGGGGCAGTAAACAGTGCAGCGAGCAAAAGCAGGATCCACGGCATGGGCACCTCCGTTGCAACGTAAACGGGTAAGTATAGAAGCCGATGGCGGAAGGGGAGGGAAGAGGAATCTGGAAAAGCGGCTCTCTCCGCGGAGGAAGAGAGCCGTTGCGGGTCAGGCGACGTGCTGCAGGAATTCGCGCAGGCGCGGGCTTGGCGGGTTCTTCACCAGCTCCTGCGGGTTGCCGTCTTCAGCAATGCGTCCTTTGTCGATAAAGATCAATCGCGAAGCCACTTTTTCGGCAAAGCCGATTTCGTGGGTTACGATCACCATCGTCATCCCCTCTTCAGCCAGATCCTGCATCACCTTGAGCACTTCATGGCGCAGTTCCGGGTCGAGCGCGGAGGTCGGTTCATCAAACAGCATCATCTTTGGCTTCACCGCCAGCGCGCGGGCAATGGCCACACGCTGCTGCTGGCCGCCGGAGAGTTCAGACGGATAGTGATGCGCGCGCTCGGCCAGGCCGACTTTCGCCAGCAGATCTTTCGCCTGCTTCTCTGCCGCCTGCTTGCTGGCGCCGCGCACCCGCAGCGGACCAAACATGACGTTCTCCAGCGCCGTGAGGTGCGGGAACAGATAAAACTGCTGAAATACCATCCCGGCTTCCTGACGAATCAGACGTTCGTCCACCTTCGGGTCGTTGACCTTCAGGCCATCGACAATCAGATCGCCGCTGGTGATCTCTTCCAGTTTATTGATGCAGCGCAGCATCGTTGATTTACCGGAGCCGGACGGGCCGATAATGACCACCACTTCACCCTGATTAATTTTCAGGGAGATATCGTGCAGCACCTGGGTCGGGCCAAAGTGCTTGGAGACGTTTTTAAATTCAATCACAGGATTTTCATCCTTCTTTCAAGACGACGCAGAATAAAGCTCAGGACCAGGGTGATAATCAGGTAGATAACAGCAACGGCGCTCCAGATTTCCAGGGCGCGGAAGTTGCCCGCGATGATCTCCTGTCCCTGACGGGTCAGTTCGGCGACGCCGATGACGATGAACAGCGAGGTATCCTTGATGCTGATAATCCACTGGTTGCCCAGCGGCGGCAGCATGCGGCGTAGCGCAAGCGGCAGGATCACGTGGCGAATGGTTTCGCGACGCGACAGGCCCAGCGCCAGGCCCGCTTCGCGGAAGCCTTTATGAATGGACAGCACCGCGCCGCGGGTAATTTCCGCGATATAGGCGCCCGAGTTAATCATGATGGTCACTACCGCTGCGGAGAAGGGGTCGATGCGCAGGTCGCTAAAGGCCATCGGCAGCGCAAAGTAGATGAACATGACCTGCACCACAATCGGGGTGCCGCGAATGATTTCAATAAACACCAGTGCGATGTGGTTGGCGATCCAGCCGCCGAAGCAGCGGGCGAAACCGGCCACCAGACCGATTATCAGGCCGCCGGCCAGGCCGAGGACGGAAATCCACAGCGTCATTTTGGCGCCTTCCAGCAAAATCGGAATGGCAGGCCAGATGGCACTCCAGTCAAACTGCATAATACGTTCCTGTTACCGTGTCGAGAGCAGAGGAAATCCTCCGCCAAAATACGGTCTCCCGCCGAGTCTGTGCCGGAAGACCGTTGTGATGTCGCCGGAGCTGCGTCTGGCGAAGTGTGTTCTTATTATTTTGGTTCAGTGCCGAACCATTTTTTATAAATTTCGTTGTAGGTACCATTCTCGCGCAGCGTTTTCAGCGCACCGTTCACTTTCTCACGCAGCTCGTCGCTGCCTTTCGGGAAAGCGATACCGTAGTTTTGCGCTTCCAGTGATTCGCCTACCGCTTTGAACTTGCCGTTGCCTGCGGTTTTGATGAAGTACAGAATATTTGGCGTATCGTGCAGCACGGCATCAGCGCGGCCGGTACCCAGTTCCATATAGGCGTTATCGATGTTCGGGAACTGACGCAGATCTTTGGTTTTGATATTGGCTTTCGCGTAATCAACGGAGCCGGTACCGCTCTTCACCGCGACCACTTTACCGTTCAGATCTTTCACATCTTTGATGTCGTTATTATTGGCGTTGACCATCACCAGCAGGCCGCTTTTGTAGTAGCCGTCGGAGAAGTCGATCGCTTTTTTACGTTCGTCGGTGATGGTGATCCCGGCCAGCGCCAGATCGATATTTTTAGTTTGCAGCGCCGGGATAATGCCGCTGAAGTCCATTGGCTTCAGGGTGTAGTCGAGCTTCAGCTCTTTGGCGATAGCCGCCCACAGGTCAACGTCAAACCCGACATATTTATCGCCTTGCTTAAATTCGAACGGGACGAACGCCGTATCGGTGGCGACAACCAGGGTCTTATTGGCGGCATGGGAAGAAACCGCAAAAGCCAGGGTCAGTGCAGCCAGTGAAACTTTAAATACAGACTTCATAGCATTTCCTTTTATATCCACGGGACGATCCCCTGCGAGAACGACTAGCCTAATGAAAAAATCGTGCCACTTTTACAAGCTGTTGTTTTTCAACAAACGAAGCGCGAGCGGTTGCACAATTTCGATCATGACAGGCACTCACTGCACCAGGATGGGGCGTCACTTTGGTGCGTTATAGAGTTGCTGAATAACGAGCACATTTTTAGCGCAAACCCTGATGGGAAAACAATCTCAACGTAACGATTGTGTGAGGTTATTATTACAATTGTTTTACTTTTGCGCGCATTTTCATCAATTTGGCGCCCTAAAACAGTGCATGGCCAGCAGGGGGACGAAAAGCATAGAAGGGGAAACGGATAGAACGGAAAACAGAAAGGTGGGCGAGAAAAGTAAAGGCGCCGCCGACCGCGCTGCGGCCGGCGGCAAAGCCTTACTCGATATTCGCTTCAATGAACCACAGGAATTTATCCAGATCGCGGGAGGCCGCGGTGAAAATATCCGCAGTATCCTCGTCTTTGGCTTCATCGATCGCCTTGCGCACATCGTTAGCGACGACGGCATAGCGGTCAGCCAGCGCTTTCAGGTGATCCTGAACGTGATGGATATCGAGCGGGTAGCTCTGCAGCGGCGTTTTGCTGTTAATGACCTGAGTGGTGCCCAGTGCGACGCCGCCCAGCTGCACGGCGCGCTCCGCCATGGTGTCCAGGTGCTCGGTTAGCGCGGTACGGAAGCCATCCAGCATTTCGTGCACGGCGATAAAGTTCGCACCGCGCATATTCCAGTGTGCCTGCTTGGTGATAAGTGACAGGTCAATGAACTGGATCACCTGGCGATTCAACAGCTCAATGGTCGCTTTCTTTTCGCTGTCAGCGACATCGTTGCGGGTATAGACCAGATTAGATGCTTTTGATTTAACCAGTTTTGCGGTACTCATCGTTTCATATCCTCTTGATATTGATGCTCGTCACACTTCAAATCTGAATGATGTGGAGCGTTGTCCCAGGTAACTTCGGGACTAAGTATAGCAAGGGTTTCAAAGAGTGAGGCATCGGCAGGCCATATCACTTCGATAGCGCAAAGTGGTTGGTTATTTTGAAAGTCGCTAAATATCATAGGGTTATATTTAGCTGAACGGCCCGGATTTCTCACGGGCCGGCGGCGTAACAGAATGTTAATTGATATCGACTTGCTCGATTTTACTTTGTCGCTGCATGGTCAGCGTGGCGCCCATCGAGGCGATAATGATCGCGCCCAGCGCCAGGGTCTGGGAGAGCTTCAACGTTTCGCCGAGGAAGACCATACCGGAAAGGGCGGCTAATGCTGGTTCAAGGCTCATCAGCGTGCCGAAGGTGCGCGTCGGCAGGCGCGTCAAGGCCATCATTTCGAGAGAGTAGGGCAGCGCGGTTGAGAGAATAGCAATCCCCAGCCCCATCGGCAGCAGCGACCATTGCCACAGTGTATCCGTAGCCTGCGCCATGCCTAACGGAACAAACACCAGCGAGGCGATGAGCGACCCCATCGCCACCGTGGCTGGCCCATGCTCTTCACCGGCGCGCTGCCCGGTCAGAATATAGACCGCCCAGCAGGCGCCGGCGCCCAGGGCAAAGAGCGCGCCGGTTAAATCGACCTGCGCCACATTCTGCCCCAGCGGCAGGAGATACCACAGTCCGAGGATCGCCAGCGCCACCCAGACAAAATCCAGCGGTCGGCGCGAACCAAACAGCGCCACCGCCAGCGGGCCGGTAAACTCCAGGGCTACCGCCACGCCGAGCGGAATACGCTGCAGGGATAAATAAAAGAGATAGTTCATCGCGCCGAGCGCCAGGCCGTACAGTAGCAGCGGCACGCGCTGTGTCGGGGAGAAACGTAACCGCCATGGCTTGAACACGACCACCAGAATCAGCGTCCCGAGCGCCAGGCGCAGGGCGGTGACCCCCGGGGCGCCGACCAACGGGAACAGCGATTTGGCGAGCGATGCGCCGCTCTGAATCGAGGTCATGGCGATTAAAATCACCAGAATCGGCAACCATGCCGCCGCTTTTCGGGATGGACCGGGCATCCTTTCTCCTGTCAGGTTTTGTCAAAAGTCGTAAAAGTGCCAGTGTACTGGAATAACCTGCTGACGGTTGAGCTAATGTTGAAAAAAACAGAGGCGAAAACAGTAGAATGGCGCACGTTGCTGAGAAATTCGCCAGGTGATTAAGATTAATCTGGATGCTTGCGAATTTCTTAATGAGCGTTAAGATGTACGTTAACGCCAAAAATTGTTGTTTTCCATATTGTTATAGAAATATGGAAACTTTTGGTTACATGAAAAAGTATGTTAGACAATGTAAACTCCAAAGAGTTTCCCAAAAGTTTTTGATATATTTAAGGCTTAGGACTTATTAGAAACACATTTGAGGTGGTTATGAATAAAATTGCACGTCTTTCAGCACTGGCCGTTGTTCTGGCTGCATCCGTAGGTACCACTGCATTTGCTGCAACTTCTACCGTAACCGGCGGTTACGCGCAGAGCGACATGCAGGGTAAAGCGAACAAAGCTGGCGGTTTCAACCTGAAATACCGTTACGAGCAAGATAACAACCCGCTGGGCGTTATCGGTTCCTTCACCTACACCGAAAAGGATAACACCAGCAACGGTACTTACAACAAAGGTCAGTACTACGGCATCACCGCAGGTCCGGCTTACCGTCTGAACGACTGGGCAAGCATCTACGGTGTAGTGGGTGTTGGTTACGGTAAATTCCAGAACAACAACTTCCCGAACCAGAAATCCGATATGAGCGACTACGGTTTCTCCTACGGTGCTGGTCTGCAGTTCAACCCGATCGAAAACGTTGCTCTGGACTTCTCCTACGAGCAGTCTCGTATTCGTAACGTTGACGTCGGTACCTGGATTGCTGGCGTGGGTTACCGCTTCTAATCACTCCGGTGATATAAAAAATCCGCCTTTCGGGGCGGATTTTTTTTGCCTGTTGCCGGCCAGCCTGAGCGACTGGCCGGGCCTGCACGATTAATTGACGGTGAACTCATCGGTACCGAGGTGAGCGTAGTCCACCTTCTGCAGCTGGAAGTTGGTGATGTACACCGGACCGGCCTTTTGCTCAGAGATAAAACGATAGCGCGGGACGATTTCCGCCGCCTTGATCCCGGTCCACTGGGAGAAGAAACTGAGGAAATCATTCGCTGAGCGCTGCGCTTTAATCACTTTATGCGCTTTGTCATCGCTGGATAGCACCATAAACGGCACCTGGAAGTTCTGCTGGAACTTATCGTCATGCGCCAGATACTGCACCTCTTTTCCCCGCTCCTTGAACGCCAGACCATGATCGGAAAAGTAGGTCAGTGAAAAGGTATCGCCGGAGTTTTGCAACTGACTGTATAGCTTAGCCAGCAGCGAATCGGTCTGCGTCATGCTGTAGAGATAACAGGAGGTCTCTTTCGACTGGACGAAAACCGTGTACTTGCCTTTGGTCCGATCGCAGGCCTGCGGGTGAGAACCCATCAGATGCAGGACAATCAGCTGCGGCTGGGTGCGCTGCGTAGAGAGTACCTGCTCGGTCAGCTTTAATAACTGCTCGTCCTGAGTATTTTTATTGGCCTCGAAATCGCCGTTTTTCAGGAACTGGACTTCATCCGCACGTTTGGCGATGCTGGCGATAGCGGTGTCGTACTCGCCAATCTGCCCCTGGTTGGAGAACCACCAGGTCTGGAAACCCGCGCGGTTGGCGAGGGTGACAAAGTTATCCTGAAACTGCGGTTTGCCGTCGACCACCCGGTTAAGCGTCAGGCCGAGCGATTTCTGCGTCGAGCCGCTGGCGGCGACATAGTTGTTAAACAGATAACCGTTTACTGAGCTGGCAAACGGCGTGTTATCCCAGTGGCCGCCGAAGGCGCCGAGGGCGTCGCGACGGGCGCTCTCGCCAATCACCACCACATAGAGATGGTACTTTGGCTTCACCGCCAGCACGTGCCAGCTGTCTTTCATGCCGGCCAGCTGCGCCATTCGCGCCTGCTCGTCCAGCACCTCGTTATTATTCACCACCACGTCTTTCACAAAACGAAAGGCCGGATAACCGGTGTCAATCACCTTGAACACGCCGCCCCAGGCGAGGTTTTGCACCGGCTGCAGAAAGAAGATCCCGACGCTGAACAGCAGGCCCAGGGTCTCCATTTTTCCCCAGCGGGAGGGCTCAACGATCCTGCGGCGGACCGCAATGATCCCCAGTGCGAAAATGAAGACCGCCAGCAGATAGTTGTACCACGGGAAGATGGTCAGAATTTCCGTAGATTCTTCCACGTTGGTCGCGTGCAGCGCCAGCAAGGTGTTGAAATTGGGGGCGCCGTAAGCCTGGCCAAAGGGGTAATACAGGGCCGCCAGCAGCGAATAGGCGCCGACTACCCCTTTCTGGACGCGCGGAAAAGCGCGCCACAGAAGATGTAACACGCAGGTAAATGCCACGGTATAGAGCAGGCTAAATTCATAGCCCAGCGCCAGGTTAATCAACAGCGATTGTAAAAAGTAGAATCCTGTCCATGGGTTCAGTGCCAGTCGGCGGGCGACCAGCGTATCTTTCAGGGTGGTGACATTCATAGTAAACAATCAAAAAGAGGCCATGCGCATCCCCTGGCGACAAGGGGTAAAACCTGCTGGACAGTGCGTGAAGAGGGTCTCTGCGAGCCGCGAATGTGGCAGGGCTGTGCAAAGATAGGGCTTGTAAATGGTAAGGTCAACCAGACATAACAGATTGTTTTGCGAGGGCGCTTACAAAACTTGAAAAAAGGTCAGGGAAACGGGGGAAACCGGTCATTTTGCCGGCAGAAGATGACAGAAAAATGAAGCGGCGTACCGCGACGCCGCCTTAGGAATGGGGTTTGCCCTGCTGTGGTTTACCGTTGATCATCTCGCACAGCATACCGATCAGCATTAATCGTACTTTAAAGGGTGAATGGCTAAACACGTTTAAGCACCTCTTGAATTCGTTCATCTGCTCTCCTCCTGCCTGTTCACGCCGTCAATCCATGATGGCTGTTTGCATTACATACAGATATAGCACAGGCTATATTTTATAGCTATGGCTAAAACGTTAATTTTTTGTGCTCTTGGCGCAATCCATTACAATGTGGATCTTTTTATATGATGCTTGACGCGTCACACGAATGAGGAAGCACAATGAACCGTCGCGCAGGTAAGCCAATAACAAAAAAAGTGACGCAGTTAGTAAATGTTGAAGAGCACGTTGAGGGGTTCCGTCAGGTGCGGGAAGCGCATCGCCGCGAACTGATCGATGACTATGTGGAGCTGATCTCCGATCTGATCAACGAAGTGGGGGAGGCGCGCCAGGTGGATATGGCGGCGCGTCTTGGCGTTTCGCAGCCCACGGTCGCCAAAATGCTCAAACGCCTGGCCAGCGTGGGTCTGATCGAACAGATCCCCTGGCGCGGGATCTTCTTAACCCCGGAAGGGGAAAAGCTGGCCCAGGAAAGTCGCGAACGCCACCAGATTGTGGAAAACTTTCTGCTGGCCATTGGCGTCAGTCCGGAAATCGCCCGCCGCGATGCGGAGGGAATGGAGCATCACGTGAGTGAAGAGACGCTGGCGATGTTCCTGAAATTTACCCAGAAACAGGGATCCCAGGAAGCATGACTCTTCCCTTTGTTCAGTCGCTGCTGCGCGACCGTTTTTTACACCTGCTGCTGATTATCGCCTGCGTGCTCAGCGCCATCGTGCCGTTTGTCCCGGCAAGCTGGCCGGCGGCCATTGACTGGCATACCATCATCACGCTCAGCGGCCTGATGCTGTTGACCAAGGGCATTGAACTGAGCGGCTACTTTGACGTGCTGGGGCGGAAAATGGCCCGCCGCTTCGTGACTGAGCGCCAGCTGGCCATCTTTATGGTGCTGGCGGCAGCGCTCCTGTCCACCTTCCTGACCAACGATGTGGCCCTGTTTATTGTGGTGCCGCTGACGCTGACGCTGAAAAAGTGGTGTGCGATCCCGGTTAACCGTCTGATTATCTTCGAAGCGCTGGCGGTTAACGCCGGGTCGCTGCTGACGCCGATCGGCAACCCGCAGAACATTTTGCTGTGGGGACGGTCCGGCCTCTCTTTCGTCGGGTTTATCGGCGAGATGTTACCCCTGGCGGCGGCAATGATGTTGACCCTGCTGGTGCTGTGCTGGTTCTGTTTCCCGGCAAACCGGCTCAGCTACCAGAGTAGCGATAAGGCGCCATCGTGGCAGCCTAAGCTGGTCTGGAGCTGTCTGGGATTGTATCTGGTGTTCCTGACGGCGCTGGAGATGAATCAGGCGCTGTGGGGGCTGGCGCTGGTGCTGCTGGGCTTCCTGATTCTGGCCCGGGCGGTGATCGTCCATGTGGACTGGTCGCTGCTGCTGGTGTTTATGGTGATGTTTATCGACGTCCACCTGCTGACCCAGCTTCCGGCGCTGCATCATGTGCTGAGCGGCGTCGGGACGCTTTCCGGCGGCGGACTGTGGCTGACCGCCATCGGCCTGTCTCAGGTGATCAGTAATGTGCCCTCGACCATTCTGCTGCTCAACTATGTCCCGCCGTCGATACTGCTTGCCTGGGCGGTTAACGTGGGCGGCTTTGGTCTGCTGCCAGGATCGCTGGCCAATATCATCGCCCTGCGCATGGCCAGCGATCGGCGGATCTGGTGGCGCTTCCATCTTTACTCCATTCCTATGCTGCTATGGGCGGCCATCAGCGGCTATTGGCTCTTTAAACTCTGCGCCTGATTTCTGCAGAATTGGGCAAGAAACTGACAGAAACACCCCATTCGCACGCCTCGACACAGCGGTATAACTATACCGCTGACGTTAACCATCCTGTTGAGGAGAGTGCTATGCGATATCAAAAACTGGGCAATACCGGTCTGTTTGTCTCTGAGCTGTGCCTGGGCACCATGACCTTCGGCGGCGAAGAAGGGATGTGGGGCAAAATCGGCCAGCTGCGCCAGGCTGAAGCCGAACAGCTGGTCGGCAGCGCGCTGGACGCCGGGATCAACTTTATCGATACCGCCAACGTCTACTCGGAAGGGCGCTCTGAAGAGATTACCGGTCAGGCGCTGAAAAACCTGAAAATCCCGCGTGAAAACGTGGTGGTGGCGACCAAAGTGTTTGGCGAAACCGGCACCGCCGGCGTGAACTCGCGCGGCAGCTCACGGTACCACATCATGGGCAGCGTGAAGGAGAGCCTGCGCCGCCTGCAGCTCGATCATATCGATCTCTATCAATTGCATGGCTTCGATCCGGCGACGCCGATCGAAGAGACGCTATCGGCCCTGGATACCCTGGTACAGCAGGGGCATGTGCGCTACATCGGTGTTTCAAACTGGGCGGCCTGGCAAATCGCCAAAGCGCTGGGCATCGCGGAACGCCTTGGACTCTCGCGCTTTGCTTCTCTGCAGGCCTACTACACGATTGCCGGGCGTGACCTGGAACGTGAGCTGGTGCCGATGCTGCAAAGCGAAGGACTCGGCCTGATGGTCTGGAGCCCGCTGGCGGGCGGCCTGCTGAGCGGGAAATACCGCCGCGACGGCGAGGCGGAAGCGGGTGGTCGTCGCCTGGCGTTCGACTTTCCGCCCGTGGATAAAGCGCGCGCATTTGATTGCATCGACGTCATGCGGGTGATAGCTGAAGCAAAAGGGGTATCGGTGGCGCAGATTGCCCTGGCGTGGCTGCTGCATCAGCCGGCGGTGACCAGCGTCATTATTGGCGCCAAACGGGCCGAGCAGTTGCAGGATAACATCGCTGCGACCGCTATCCGCCTGAGCGATGATGAGTTGCGCCAGCTTGACGCGGTCAGCGCCCTGCCGCGCGAATATCCGGGCTGGATGCTGGAGCGACAGGGGGAATATCGTCGTCATCAGCTTGACGCGCAGTAACGCCGTTTTTTCCGTGCCTATAAAGATCGCCGCTTGCGGCGATCTTTTTTGTTTGCCTGGCTCACAGAAAACGATCCGACTTTTGCTTCGGTGGCGGATCTTTTGTATATGACTAGTCATTACAGTTAAATGACTAGTCATATACCGAGGCGCAGCATGAAGAACACACTACCGGCAGATTTTTTATGGGGTAATTCCGTCTCCAGCATGCAGACGGAGGGGGCGTGGAACGAGGGGGGCAAGGGGATGTCGGTGTACGATATTCGTCAACCGGCGGAATTCGCCTCGGACTGGAAGGTCGCGACCGACTCCTATCATCGCTTTCGCGAAGATTTCGATCTGATGCAGGATCTGGGCATGAACTGCTACCGCTTCCAGATCGCCTGGAGCCGGGTGTGCCCGGAAGGGGACGGCGAATTCAATGAAGAGGGGATCGCGTTCTACCATCAGTTTATCGATGAACTCATTGCCCGCGGTATTGAACCGATGATCTGCCTGTATCACTTTGATATGCCGCTGTCGCTGGCGGAGCGTTACAACGGTTTTACCGACCGCCGGGTCATGGACGCCTTTATCCGCTATGGCCAGAAGATGATCGACTGTTACGGCGATAAGGTGAAGTACTGGCTGACCTTCAATGAACAGAACCTCTACCATTCGCCGGAAGCCTTCCTGATCACCGGCTATTTGCGTGGCGATAAAACGCTGCGCGAACTCTACCAGATCCAGCACCACGTGATGATGGCGCATGTCCATCTGACCCACTATCTGCATCAGACGAAGCCGCAGTGCCTGATGGGCGGAATGCTGGCCCATGCGCTGGTCTATCCGGCTACCTGCAAACCACGCGATATTCTCTGCGCCCAGCAACTGGACGAGTTTTTAAACCAGAACCTGCTGCGCGCCTACGCCGGCGAGGGTTATAGCCCGGAGGTGATGCATTTTGTCGCTCGCCAAGGCTTTGACGATATTTATCGCCCTGAAGATATCGCGCTGATGGCGACGGTGAAGGTCGATTATCTGGCGTTCAGCTATTACGCCAGCCGTGCGCTCAATAGCGACGCGATCCCGCCGGGAACGGCGGTCAACAATTACATGCTATTCGGTAATCAGGATAACCCGTACCTGAAAGCGACGGAATGGAACTGGCAGATCGATCCGCTGGGATTTCGCATGATCATCACCCGCTATTACAATGACTGGCGGCTACCGGTGTTCCCGATTGAAAATGGCATCGGGGTGATCGAATCCTGGGATGGCGAACATCCCATTGCCGATGATTACCGCATCGCCTACCATCGCGACCATATTAACGCCATGAAAGCGGCGATATTTGAGGACGGCGCGCAGGTGATTGGCTATCTCGGCTGGGGATTAATCGATATCCTCAGCTCTCAGGGCGATATGCGTAAGCGCTACGGCGTGGTGTACGTCAATCGTGAGAACCATGACCTCAAGGATCTGCGGCGGGTGCCGAAGAAGAGCTATGCGTGGCTAAAGCAGGTGATCCACAGCAACGGCGAAGCGATGTAACAGTGTCCTGGCGGTCAGGTCAAGTATGCTGTCCGCCAGCCACACACAGAATGTAAAAGGACCGGGAATGACGGCGAAGTATCTGCAAATCGCGCGGGAAATAAAAAAACGCATCATCAGCCAGCAGTATCCTGCCAGCGCGCCGCTACCCGACCAGTTTGCGCTGGCGGCGGAGTTCAACACCAGCCGGATGACGATCCAGCAGGCGATGCGTCAGTTAATCGTCGAAGGGCTTATCTATACCCGCAAAGGACTGGGTACCTTTGTGCGGAAAAATTTTCTCCAGCTGTCGCAGTGGGAGTTGCCCGGCAGCGACTATTTTGGCGCCACCAAAACCTGGGAGCATCTTGGCGAGGTACAAAGCGAAGTGGTGCGCTTTGAGGTGCGTTTTCCCAGCGACAAAGAGCAGAGTTCGCTGCTGATTGACGCCGATGCGCCGGTGTATGACTTCGTTCGCCTGCGGTTGCTCAACGGGGAACCGGTGTCGCTGGATCTGACGGTCATGCCGGTGGGGCTGGTGCCGGGGCTCAATAAAAGCCATCTGGAAAGCTCGGTGTTTCGCTATATCCAGGAGACGCTGGGGCTGAAGCTGATGGGATCTTACCGCGTGGTGCGTGCGATGAAGCCGGATGAACTGGATAAATTACATCTTCACTGCGACCTCTCCGACCCGGTGCTGGAGGTTGAACAGGTGATCTACCTCGAAGACGGTACGCCGCTGGAGTATGCCCACTGTCACTATCGCTACGATCACGGCGGGATTATTCTGGTGAATAACGGCTAGACCGGGGACCCCTGTTTGCGCAGCGCTTAGCAGGCCCAGGGTGTTGTCAGGTTTGGTAACCCAGGCAAGGCGTCAGCCGCAGCCCGGGGAAATGCAGATAAAAAAACGGCGGGCATCAGGCCCGCCGTTTTTCTTGTCATGCAGAACTTAGTTCAGACGCACCGGCATACCGGAGCGGTTCTGGATAGCCTGCTCAACCACGTTCTGATCGACATCAGACTGGCTGGTGATCGCCTGTACCGGCTGAGTCAGGGTGATCGGCACGATTTCGCCGCCCTGGAACTGCGCTTCGGTGGTCGACAGCGGGTTGTGAACCTCAATGTAACGGCTGCCGTCCGGCTCGGTGGTCGCTTTTACCGGCTCATCGATAAACTGCACGCGGGTGCCGACCGGCACATTCTCAAACAGGAATTTGATGTCATCGTTGCGCAGACGCACGCAGCCGTGGCTCACGCGCAGGCCAATACCAAAGTTAGCGTTGGTGCCGTGGATGGCGTACAGACGGCCAATATATAACGCGTACAGACCCATCGGGTTATCCGGACCGGCCGGTACGACGGCTGGCAGCGGGTTGCCGGCAGCGGCGTATTCAGCGTGCATCTTGGCGGTCGGCGTCCAGGTCGGGCCGGCCTTCTTGCGTTCGACTTTGGTGGTCCAGTTAATCGGCGTATCTTTACCTAACTGGCCGATACCGATCGGCAGAACGATCACGGTGTTGGTGCCTTTCGGATAGTAATACAGACGCATCTCGGCGCTGTTGATGACGATGCCTTCGTGGACGGTGTCCGGCAGGATCAGCTGCTGCGGGATGTTCAGGACGCTACCGCCTTTTGGCAGATAGGTGTCCACCCCCGGGTTGGCTTCCAGCATGTTGGACAGCCCCATCTGATATTTCGCCGCAAAGTATTCCAGCGGCTGCTTGTTATCATCCGGAATGGTGATGACCTGATTCTGACCAACCAAACGGCTGCCGTCGGTCGGCAAAGGATAGGTGACAGCAGACGCTGTATTGCAAAAGCCTACGAGGGCGAAGGCTGCCGCTAAGAGTGTAGATAATTTCATAGTCTTTAATGTCGTGTGCGAAATCAACGCCACACAGGCCTTTGTTAATGATTGAGACAGTAGATGGGAGCGCATTATATGTGCATTCCGCTAAACAGGTAAATCAGATGTGTACGAAATCACATTTTTTTCCCTGTCGCCTCGGCTGACGGGGCTGGCGGATGATGCAATCGCCGCCTCTCACGCGGGTGACAGGGAGGTTATCCTTCCAGTAACCGGTCCTGTAGCGAAGCGCGTGCCGGGGCGGTGAGCTGGTACTCTTCTGCCAGCCAGGCGTCGACCGTGCCATAGCGCTGGTGGATGGCTGACAGCGCGGCGGCGAGATAGGACTCTTTCACCGTCAGGATATCCGCCAGACTCTGGCGTCCCTGGGGCGTCAGGTCGTTGCCCAGCATCTCCAGCATCCAGGCTTCCACTTGTGTCAGCATGCCGTGGGTGAGCAGATACTCCTCCATGACCGTCTCGCTGTCGCATCCGACGGCAAACAGGGTTAACGCGCAGCCGACGCCGGTGCGATCTTTGCCGACGGCGCAGTGTTGCAGTAAAGCGCCTTCAAAAGGCGTGGTCAGCCAGGCGGCGAGCTGGCGATAGGCCGGGTTATTAAAGGGCAACTGGCGATACAGTTGCAGCATAAACTGCTCCCCGTTCAGCGCGTTAAGGGTGGCAGCATTCAGCTCGGTGACTTTCGCATTCACATCGCCGAGCGGCGGATTAGCGGGCGCGTTTAAATAGTGAGTGAGCGGGCTAAGCTTGTCAGGGGTGCGCTGCACTTCGCCGGGGTCGCGATAGTCGAGCACCCGACTGAGCGGCAGCGTCGCCAGATGGTTGAGATCGTCCGCCGTCAACCGATTTAGCGCGCCGGAGCGTAGCAGCTTGCCGCTGCGTACCGTGCGTCCGTCGGCGGCGCGCTGGCCGCCGAGGTCGCGAAAATTGATACCGCCCTGCAGGGATAAAAAAGCCGGGTGTCGCGGTAGGCTGGTGGTCATGGGGTTCCTCATAATGACGTACAGAATAACCGTTTGAGCCCTGGTCTGCGGCTCATCTGACAAAGACCTTAGCACAAGCGCCGCGGCGGAATTTACCGCAGGCCGTGAAAAGTGTGTCATTTGCTGGCATAATGTCTGTTGTGTCACACCCCTCATTCTCTTTTTTCAGGATATCCCCGTGCTAGTATCCAGCAACGTTACCATGCAGTTTGGCAGTAAGCCGCTGTTCGAAAATATCTCCGTTAAATTTGGCGGCGGCAACCGTTATGGTCTGATCGGCGCCAACGGCAGCGGTAAATCGACCTTTATGAAGATCCTCGGCGGCGATCTCGAGCCGACGCTGGGCAACGTTTCTCTCGACCCGAACGAGCGTATCGGTAAGCTGCGCCAGGATCAGTTCGCCTTCGAAGCATTCACCGTGCTGGATACGGTTATCATGGGCCACGGCGAGCTGTGGGAAGTGAAGCAAGAGCGCGATCGCATCTACGCGCTGCCCGAAATGAGCGAGGAAGACGGCTATAAAGTGGCCGACCTGGAAGTCAAATACGGCGAGATGGACGGTTACTCCGCCGAAGCGCGCGCCGGCGAACTGCTGCTCGGCGTCGGCATTCCGGTTGAACAGCATTACGGCCCGATGAGCGAAGTCGCGCCGGGCTGGAAACTGCGCGTCCTGCTGGCGCAGGCGCTGTTCTCCAATCCGGATATCCTGCTGCTCGACGAACCGACGAACAACCTGGACATCGACACCATCCGCTGGCTGGAGCAGACGCTGAACGATCGCGACAGCACCATGATCATCATCTCGCACGACCGTCACTTCCTGAACATGGTCTGCACCCACATGGCGGACCTCGACTACGGCGAGCTGCGCGTCTATCCGGGCAACTACGACGAATACATGACCGCGGCCACCCAGGCGCGTGAGCGTCTGCTGGCGGACAACGCCAAGAAAAAAGCGCAGATTGCGGACCTGCAGTCCTTCGTTAGCCGCTTTAGCGCCAACGCTTCTAAATCACGTCAGGCCACCTCGCGCGCGCGCCAGATTGACAAAATCAAGCTGGAAGAGGTTAAAGCCTCCAGCCGTCAGAACCCGTTTATCCGCTTCGAACAGGACAAGAAACTGTTCCGTAACGCGCTGGAAGTGGAAGCCCTTACCAAAGGCTTTGATGAAGGTCCGCTGTTCAAAAAGGTCAACCTGTTGCTGGAAGTGGGCGAGAAGATTGCCATTCTGGGCGCCAATGGCGTGGGTAAATCCACCATGCTGAAAACTCTGGTAGGCGAACTGCAGCCGGACAACGGCACCGTGAAATGGTCTGAAAACGCGCAAATTGGTTACTACGCGCAGGATCATGAGTACGAGTTCGAAAACGACCTGACGGTCTTCGAGTGGATGAGCCAGTGGAAGCAGGAAAGCGACGACGAGCAGGCGGTACGCAGTATCCTCGGCCGTCTGTTGTTTAGCCAGGACGATATCAAAAAGCCGGCGAAAGTCCTTTCTGGTGGTGAGAAAGGGCGCATGCTGTTCGGTAAGCTGATGATGCAGAAGCCAAACATCCTGATCATGGACGAACCGACCAACCACCTGGATATGGAATCGATCGAATCGCTGAACATGGCGCTGGAGATGTATCAGGGCACCCTGATCTTCGTTTCTCACGACCGCGAGTTCGTCAGCTCGCTGGCGACCCGCGTCCTGGAGATCACCCCAGAACGCGTGATCGATTTCAGCGGTAACTACGAAGACTACCTGCGCAGCAAAGGTATCGAGTAATCCCTGTCCGTTACCCGGGTAGCGGCTACGCCTTACCCGGGCTACGCCTGGCATGTGATCTGTAGGCCCGCGCAAGCGTAGCGCCGCCGGGCAATAACCGCGGATAAAGAGCCACTTTCGCGCCGGATGGCGGTTGCGCCTTATCCGGCCTACGATCCGTGCCATTGTGAGCTTAAGAGCGCTATCTTGTACCCATGGTTACTGAAACTGTCCGTTACCCGGGCTACCAAACCGCACAGTGCTGTAGCCCCGGTAAGCGGTAGCGCCACCGGGGATTTTGAGGCCACCCGTTTGTAGCCCGGATTAGCGTAGCGCAATCCGGGAACATCATAAAATCCAGGCCGGGCAAGGCGTAAGCCGCCGCCTGGCATATCGCTTAGCGCCTCCACTCGGTCCCTTCAACGCCATTCACCAGCAGCTTGCGCTTTTCTCCCGCCGGTAATGACAGCTTCAGCGCTTTCCACGCCGGACGGTAGCTGCCGCGAGCGTTGATATTCAGGTTTATGCTGTTGGCGCTGCAGATCATTTCCCACTCCAGCCATAGCGCATCACCTTCTTTATAGCCCCAGCTTTCGCCGTCGTCTTCAAACAGCAGACCGCGGGTTGAGCCGGTACCTTTCAGCGGGAACAACTGCAGTTCGCGACGATCGTCTTTTTGCGCATCGACGTGGCTGATACGTTCACTAAGCGGCAGACCGGCGCCGGCGCGGACCAGCAGCGGCAGTTTTTCCAGCGGCGCGTCCAGCGTCACCCACTGGCCGCCGGCGAACCACTGGTGGCTGTAAAAATCGTACCAGCCGTCCTGATTATCGGGCAGCCACAGCTGGCGTTGACGGGCGCCGGGCTCGACCACGCTGGCCACCAGCAGATCGCGACCCAGCAGGAAGTCATCGCACTCGGCGAAGGTCTGGGTATCGTGCTGGTGATCGAGGAAGGTCGGGCGCAGCATCGGTTCGTCATCGGCATGCGCCTGCCATAACAGGGTGTACAAATAGGGCAGCAGACGGTAGCGCAGCTCGATGGCTGAGCGGATCGCCGGGGTGATTTCCGGGTACATCCAGGCTTCATTGACCGTCTGGTCGTCATTCCACGAATGAATGGTAAAGCGCGGATGCATCACGCCGTTTTGTACCCAGCGCACGAACAGCTCCGGCTCGGGTTTATCGCCGGAGAAACCGCCGACGTCATGGCCGACGTTAAACAAGCCGGAAAGACTCATCCCTAATCCCATACGGGTGTTATAGCGCAGCGTATCCCAGTTGGTGCGGTTGTCGCCGCTCCAGGTCTGTACGTAGCGCTGCATCCCGGCGCAGCCGGAGCGGGAGATCAGATACGGGCGCTTTTGCGGCGCAAAGCGCTGCTGGGCTTCCATGGAGGCGCGCATCATCAGCAACGGCATCACCGGGCGAATATGTTTAATGGCGATTTCGCGGCCAAAGCCGTAGCAGCGCGCCTCGCCGTCCCACACCTCATACTCGTTATTATCGTTCCAGGTCGAATCGATACCCATCTCCAGTAGCTGGGTGGTCACGCCTTCCTGCCACCAGGCCACGGTGTGCGGGTTGGTGAAGTCGAGATGCGACCCTTCATCATCCCAGAAGCTGGAGCGCTCCGGCGCGTCGGTTTGCGAATCGCGAATAAAAAGACCGCGCTCCGCCACTTCGCCATAGCGCGGATGATCCTGCAGCAGGCAGGGTTTGATATTGGCGGCCAGCTTCAGCCCGGCATCATGGAACGACTGGCTCATCACTTTTGGCTGCGGCACCTTGTCGTAGTTCCAGTTAAAGACGTAGCGCTTGCCGTTGATCGAGGTATAGCCGGAAGAGAGCTGGAACGAGTCGCAAGGGATCGCGTGCTGCTCGCACAGGCGGATGAAGTTCATCAGCTGATTTTGCGCATCCGGCGCGTCGGTATAGTGCATCGTGGAGCCGCTGTAGCCGAGGCTCCATTTTGGCCCGAACAAGGTTTTACCGGTCAGGCGGACGAAGGCTTTGGTCACATCCAGCACCTGTTTACCGGTAAACAGGTAATAATCGATATCGCCGGCCTCCGCCTGCCAGCGGCGATAGGCGGTGTGGTAGTTGTCGATTTCATTGCCCAGATCCAGCCAGCAGCTGCTCAGGTTGTCATAGAACAGGCCGTAGCTGATATCGCTGCGCTGGGTGATGGTAAACGGAATATGTTTATACAGCGGGTCGGTGCTGACGGCGTTGTAGCCCATGGCATCGAGGTTACGCATTTCATAGCGTTTGCCGTTACGCTGCAGGTCGCCGGCCTTTTCGCCCAGGCCGTAGAAACGCTCATCTTTGCGGCGGCTCAGATAATGGGCGACGCCGTCGCCGTGAGCGTTTGCCAGATAGGCGCTGGTGGGGCGGTCACTGGCGAGCGTCTGCCACTCGCCGGCGTCGTCGCGATAGCTCCACTCCAGCCATAGCGGCTGGTGGACGGTGACGCGCAGCTGGCGGGTGGCGATGGTCAGCGCGTCATCTTCTTTGGTCATCTGCCAGGCCGGGAGGCTAAAACCGCTGAGGTCATCCCGCGCGCGGCCTTCCCACGGCACATCCTGCTGCGGGGCGATACTCCAGGTGCGATCCAGCGCCAGTTGGCCCTGGCGCTTCAGCAGGACGCGGAATAAATTCTCTTCCAGCACATACAGACACAAAGTGTGCTGACCATCAACGGTCAGTTCAACGTGATGCTCCAGCTGTTGGTGCAAACTCCAGTGTTTCAACGTCTTCATATTTTACATCCACTCTCAGGCGCGCTTGGCGCGACGTTCAGCAATAAATGCCACCAGGAAAACGGCGCCAATGAGGTCAAAGAAACCCATGGCGATAAACAGCGGGTTGAAGCCAATTTTGTCGGCGGTCACCCCGATTAATAATGAGAACAGGAAGCTGGCGATCCACGCCGCGGAGCCGCGCATACCGTTGACCGTCGCCATTTGTCCCTTGTCGAAAGATTCCACCACCAGCGCGCTGAGCATGCAGGAGATGATCTGATGGCCGAAACCACCAATGGAGATCAGGATGATGGTGATATAGGGATCGCGAGTAATGGCGACCAGGGCCAGCGAGATCATCAGAAACGCGCCGGTTACCGAGCTGGCGATAACCGAGTTGACTCGCGTGCAGCCGAACCAGCGAACGTACAGGCGGGTGAGATAGCCGCTGACCACGCTGCCAAGATCGGCGGCGAGGAACGGCAGCCAGGCGAACATCGCGATCTGCTTCAGATCCATGCCGTGCTCTTTCGCCAGGTACAGCGGCACCCAGAAGCTCAGTACCGCCCAGGCAGGCTCGGCCATAAAGGCGGGGATGGCGATCCCATAGAAACGTTTATTCTTCGAGACGGTTTTGAGCGCGGTAAAGAAGGGCTGTTTCACCGGCGGGGCTTCGTTATCCTGCTTGATGTACTCCAGCTCGCTTTTGCTGAGGTTCGGGTGCTTTTCCGGGTTCTGATAGAAAGCCCACCACAGCACCACCCACAGCAGCGCCAGCGCGCCGGTAAACATAAACGCCCCCTGCCAGCCGAAGGAGGCGTGGGCGAAGTAGATAATCGGCGGGGCCAGCATCGCGCCGATAGAGAAGCCGACGCCAGCCCAGCCGGCGGCGATTGGCCGTTCAGATTTCGGGAACCATTCGCCGATGGTTTTGGCGTTCGCCGGCGTGGCGGCCGCCTCGGCGCCGCCCATAAAGAAGCGCAACATAGCCAGGTGCAGCCAGCTGCCAGCCCCGGCGTGGGCGATACAGGCCAGCGCCCACAGGGTAGCGCAGATCATAAACCCGAGCTTCAGGCCGATGACGTCGATAAGCCAGCCACAGAGCGGCTGGAAAATCGTGTAAGCCAGCTGAAACGCGCCGACGATCCAGGAATATTGTTCGGTGGTAATACCGAGCGTCGCTTTCAGTTCCGGGGCGATAATCCCCAGCGAGTTACGTGTGATGTAGTTGACGGTGACGCCGAGTAAAAACAGGACCAGCACCCACCAGCGCAGGTTTTTTACCACCCGGCGCGTTTTACTGACCGCGATATCATTGTTGAGGCCTTGACTCATAGCACACTCCACAAGACGTTGTAGGGGGAAAGTGACGGCCTCTTTCCCTGAGTGGTCACATAGTTTTTTTAACTATTTGAATAGTCTATTTTTTATCTCAACATCATTGGTATAACTAGTATGGGAGATGTTGGACCAATTCAGGCTAAGGGAGAAAAAACGTCGGGCAAAGTGCTATTTATGCAACTTTTTTCATGAAATGACCGAGATCTCAAATTTCGCTCTGTCATTTGCTTACAGGAAGCGCTTTGGCGATTATGAAAATTCTTTCATTTTCCAATTGGAGCTGGATCACAAAATGGATAAAAAGCTGCGCGTCGCCGAAATCGCCGCCCGCACCGGGCTGTCGGCCAGCACCGTTTCGCGCGTCCTGGCCGGAAAGGCGAATACCAGCGATAAGGCGCGCCGGGCGGTGCTGGAGTGCGCCCGCGAGCTGGGGGTCATGCAGGGACTGGCCGCCGGGCGTCTGCTGCTCAATAATCTGCTGGTGTTTGCTCCGCAGCGCGCCTTCGATGAGCGATCGGATATCTTCTACTACCGGGTGATCCAGAGCATCAATAACGCGCTGGCGGCGCATGAAGTGCGCCTGCGCTACTGCGCACTGGACGAGAACGACAGCGACGCCAACCTGTTTCTTGCCCGCATGAACGAAGCGGAGACCCAGGCCGCGGTGCTGCTGGGGATCGACGATCCGCATATTCATGGCCTGGCGGCGGATGTGGGCAAACCCTGCGTATTGATCAACTGTCGGGATGAAGGGATGCGGCTGCCGTCCATTGCCCCCGACCATCGTCTGATTGGCCAGTGCGCCGCCCGCTATCTGTTTGATATGGGCCATCGGGCGGTGATGAACGTGATGTGCCTGCGCCGCTATACCATGGAGCTGCGGCTGGGCGGGATCCAGGAAGCATGGCGCGCGCGCAATCTGCGCTTTACCGCCAGCCGGGATCTCATCAGCGTCGCCAACTTTAGCGCCAGAGAGACGGAAGAGCAGGTAGGGGCCTGGCTTGACGGCTTACAGGGGCGCCCGATGCCTACCGCCTTCCTGGTAGGCGGCGATTTTATGGCCGCCGGCACCGTCAGCGCCCTGCAAAAACGAGGCCTGCGGGTGCCGCAGGATGTTTCGGTAATGAGTATCGACGGGTTTAATCTGGCGGCGATCCAGGAGGTGCCGCTGACCGCGGTGCATGTGCCGCGAGATGAGCTGGGCAGCGAGGCGGTGCATCTCCTGCAGCAGCGCCTGCTGCGCCCGGAGGCGCCGCACGGCTCGCTACTGTTGCACGGCACGCTGGTGGTACGTGATTCGGTACGGCGGATCCGGCCGGGCAAAGGCCATACCGCCGTGGAGCCGCAGGGGCTGTATGACGATTAAACCGGGATACCCAGCGCCCGTTTCCCGTGAATATTCAGATCTTCCAGGGTGAAGCGCCCCTGCCAGCTGGCCTCATAGTCCTCGCGCGGGAAATCCCCCGGCGAGGCCCCTTTTTCCAGAGCAATTTTCACTTTCTGCGCGTAGGCGAGGTTCTTTTCGCACATCGGCGCGGCCGGGATGTACATCACGTTGCCCCAGCCCTGTTGATTTTCCACCGGCGCCACTGAGTGAATAACATCGCAGTGCCACCAGACGGAATCGCCAGCGTTCAGCGCCGGAATCGAGCTTAACGCTTTAATTAAGAGTGGGTGCCATTGCTCAGAGATCGGCAGCACTCTGCCCGGCGCGACGCCGCACAGCTCATCTTCCGGCACATCGTCGAGCAGGGGGCGCAGCAGCACATAAGCCATCGCCTCCGGGATCGGCACCACGTGTAGCAGCCCCTGACCCGGGATCATGTCCGACAGCGCGGTCCAGCCCTGGAAGGTGCGGAACACCGAGCATTTGGTGGTGTTGTCGACGGTGTACTCTTCCACTTCGGTACGGTGCGCGGCGTCCCACGGATCGTAGGCGTCGATATTGCCATTAAAGACGTTGGCGAAAACCTGCTGATAGGCGGGAAGCAGCCAGCGCTCCAGCGCGCCAGAATCGGTATGCGCCCCCAGCCCCTTTGACGTGGTTCCCGGCGGGCGGCGGCGGATACGGTCAGGGTAAATCACGCTGACATCCGGATCGAACCAGCGCTTGCCATTCTGTTCAAAGCGCCACAGGCGATTGAGGAAGGATTGCACCGCCGCCATTTCATCACTCTGTCGCGCCTGCATTTGCGAGGGGGACCAGTAGATCGGATAGATTTCCGGACGCGAAGCCTCCAGCGAACCGAAGAAGCTGTCGCCAGGTCCTTTGTAAACATCATCGAAATGGTTCAGATCGAGGTATTCCAGCATCGCGTTGTCCCAGGCCAGCGCCTGTTCGCGCGGGTAGTGTCCTTTGATCACTGCGCAGCCCCGGCGCTTAATCGCCGCGCGCTGCTCATCGCTCACTTTTCCTTCGGCGATATCGCTGAACGGGATCGTCGGCCAGACCTCCTGGCCTGTGGCTTTCAGGGCATTAATCTCGTCCAGGCGCTCGCTGATACGCGCCGAGAGTTTATCGAACACTGCCTGGACATCGCCAATTTGTGCCCGTAAGGCCTGTTTCATCTGGCGAATTGCCGCTTTGTGGTCGGCAGGTAATGTTTCGTGGGTCGGGAGAGCAGCCATAATAACCTCGCTGTATCTTTCATTTGAAAGTGTTAAATCTTACAAACGTTAATTTAAGTTAAAATGGAGTTAATGCAAGTTTAAAATCTCGCTACGGCGCACAAAATGGAAAAACCGGGGCGCGATGCCCCGGCGAAGGGTCACGCGTTGAAGGGAGCGGTATTATCGAGGACGGCCTGAATGACGTTCAGCGCGCCGTCATGGTTATTATCGTCAGTGGCGTAGCCGGCGATAGCCTTGATGGTGTCGGCGGCGTTACCCATGGCGAAAGCGTATTTCACCAGCTTCAGCATTTCGGCGTCGTTGCCGCTGTCGCCGATGGCCACGCACTGCTGGGGCGAAAGGTTCCAGCGTTTGAGCAGGCGGCTGATGCCGTTGGCTTTATGCAGGCCGGGGATAATCAAATCGACAAAGCCAAAGCCGCTGGTGACCGGCTTCATGATCCCGTCGAGCGACACGTGCAGTTTATCGATCAGCTGTGGGATCTCGCTGTCCGGCAGGTTGAGGGAGAATTTGAACAGCGTGTCGTCGATGCGATGGTAATCGCTTACCCGCTGCAGACGGTGGTAGTGCTTTGACATCAGGTCGACGAAGGCATCCGGAGCTTTATCGCTCACATACGCGCTCTGCAGGCCGCAGGCGACAAAGTTGAGCTGCGGATCTTTGAGCAATTCGCCAATCACCACCTGTGATTCGTGGCGGGTCAGTTCGCCGTGGAACAGCTGCTTGCCATGCTCAAAGACCAGCGCGCCGTTTTCGGCGACGAACGAAATCTGCTCGCGGATCTCCGGGAAGAAGGAGATCAACTGATAGTACTGGTTGCCGCTGGCGACAACAAATTCAATGCCGCGCTGCTGCAGCTGGGCGAATTGCGCCAGAAACCGTGAGCGATCGTAGGTTTTGGCGTCATTGAGAAAAGTTCCGTCCATATCGGTGACGATAACTTTAACGGTCATAAGGGGATGCTCCTGGCTTAACTTCGACCAGTAACATTCTAATTACAATGTGATGGGGAGCACAAATTTATTTCGAATGAAAGTTCACTCAGCGCAGAAAATGCCGGGTGGCAACGTTGCCTTACCCGGCCTGCAGAACAGGGTAGGCCCGCTAAGCATAGCGCCAGCGGGCACGAAGGGTTACAGCGTATGTTCGGTTCGGGCGATGATATCGTCCTGGGTATCCGGCGACAGGGCGGTGAAGAACGCCGAGTATCCGGCGACGCGGACCACTAAATCGCGGTACTGGTCAGGGTGTTTCTTCGCCTCCAGCAGCGTGTCGCGGGACACGATGTTGTACTGGATATGCCAGCCTTTGTGCACCTCGAAGAAGGTGCGCAGCAGCACCATCAGCTTCTGCTTGTCGGACTCATTCTCCAGGGTGGACGGATTCAGCTTCTGGTTAAGCAGCACGCCGCCGAGGATCGCGCCGGTGGGGAGTTTGCCCACCGAACTGATGACCGCTGTCGGCCCCAGATGGTCGGTACCGGAGGCCGGGCTGGCCCCTTCCGCCAGCGGGGTGTGCGCTTTACGGCCATCCGGTGTCGCCATCGTCTGGGCGCCGAACGGAACGTTGGCGGAGATAGACGACGTGCCAGCGTAATAGTTGCCGCCGATTGGGCCGCGGCCATAGCGCGGGTTGTGATACTGCTTCAGCTCGTCGATATAGGTCTGGTAGGCCCGCGCCAGCAACTCGTCGACGCTGTCATCATCGTTACCGTACTTCGGCGCGCCGTTGATCAACCGCTGGCGCAGTTGCTCGTGGGTCAGACCGTCGAAATCTTCCGCCAGCGCCTTCGCCAGTTCCTGCTGGCCGATGGCGCCCTGATCGAAGACCAGTTTTTTCACCGCCGCCAGGCTGTTGCCGAGGTTGGCGATACCCACCTGCAGGCCGGAAACCCAGTCATATTTCGCGCCGCCTTGCTTGATGCTTTTCGCCCGTTCGATACAGTCATCCACCAGCGCCGAACAGAGAATATCGTGGACGTTTTCCTCCAGCATGGTATCGACCACGTACTCAATCTCAATGGATTTACGGGTGTAGTAGCGGATCTGGTTATCCCAGTCTGCCAGCACCTGGTCGAAATTAGCGAAGTTGCCTTTCGACAGGGCATGCTCCTGGGGTAGGAATACCTGACCGCTGGTGGCATCGCGGCCACCTTCCAGCGTCGCCAGCATCACCCGCGCGAAGTTGATAAAGCTCATGCCGGTGCAGCGGTAGCCCCATTTGCCGCCAACCGCGGTTTCGATGCAGCCGATGGCGGCGTAATCGTAGGCGTCCTGCGGCTCGATGCCGAGTTTGATAAATTCCGGGATGACGATTTCGTCGTTATTAAACGCCGGCATGCCGAAGCCGCAGCGGATCACCTGGACGCAGGCGTCGAGGAAGTCGTTGCTCATCCCGGCATGGTAACGCACGCTGAGGTTCGGCTGGGTAGAGCGCAGACGACCACAGGATTCCAGGATGGCATACGACAGCGGGTTGACGGCGTCCTGCGGCTGGCCGTCGACCAGGTTCTGGCCGCCAATGGTGACGTTCTGGTACAGCGGGCTGCCGGCAGAGGCCTTGGAGTGCGAGCCGGAGCGAATTTTGTTGACCTCCAGCAGCTTCAGCCAGCAGCTGTGCAGCAGCTCAATGGCCTGTTCGCGATCCAGCGACTGCTGCAGTTCAACGTCGCGACGGTAGTACGGATAGAGGTACTGGTCCATACGGCCAAAGGAGACCGAGTGGCCATTGGATTCAATCTGCAGGATCAGCTGAATGAAGTAGCACAGCTGCAGCGCCTGCCAGAAGGTTTTCGGCGGCTCATGGGCGATGATGTCGCAGTTTTCGGCTATCGTCAGCAGTTCGTGGCGGCGTGATTCACGGGATTCTGCTGTCGCCATCTCGCGCGCCAGCGCGGCGAAGCGTTTGCTGTGGTCGCTGACCGCTTCCAGAACGATATCAATCGCTTTCAGGAACTGCTCGCCGTGCAGGTCTTCCAGTACCGTCAGGTTAATGCGCGACCGGCGTTCGGCGACCTTGGCGCGCATACCGTCGAGGCCTTTCTCCAGCAGCAGCTGGTAGTTGACCGCCAGGTGAGCGTCACCGGAGGTCATATTGCCTTCCGCCTTAATAATGCCGGTGGCGAGCAGCGCTTTTTGCTCATCGGTAAACATACCGTAGCAGCGGTCCTGTACGGTCTGACCGCGCCACCATGGGCACACTTCATGCAGCACGCGTTTGTTCTCTTCGCTGACCGAGAAGCCGGCGCCGGGGCGGTCGGCAAGATCGTCGATCTCTTTCTCAATCCAGCTGACGGTGTATTCCGGGAAAATCGGCGCGGCGCGCACTTCGCTGGCCTGGTTGCCGACGATCAGTTCGTCGTGCTTGATCCAGATGGTGCGCTCGGCAAGGTGATGTGCCAGCGCCAGGGCGCGACGTACCGGGATTGGCTTATCAAGATGCTGCTGATACATCTCGGTGTAGTGGCGGGCGCGTTCGGTACAGACCGGCGGTTTGACAATATGCACCAGCGCCATTTTATGGGCCTGGATGCGGGCGCTGAGGGTATTGAGTTTGAGAGTCGTCATAAGGTTATCCTCGTAAGATCGCCGTTAGCCCCTTGCTCCGCGCATAATCCTGCGCGAAGGCGAGCAGCTCAGGAGCATCCAGCGGTTTGTCCGGTGCGGTGTAGGGCTGACTGAGTAACTGGTATTTGTTCATTCCCAGCGTGTGGTACGGCAGGAAATGGATCTCGCTGACCTGCAGGCGGTCGGCGGCAAAATCGGTGATCGCGGCAATGTCGGCTTCACTGGCGTTGAATCCCTGGATCAGCGGCACGCGAATAATCATTTTTTTCCCTGCCTGCGCCAGTCGCTGCAGGTTATCCAGCACCCGGCGGGCGCTGCCGTCGGTCCACTGCTGGAAAACGGCCTCGTCGACGTGTTTCAGGTCGGCGAGAAACAGGTCGACAAAGGGTAAAGCCGGTTCAATGTATTTCCACGGCACGTGCAGGCAGGTTTCCACGGCGGTGTGAATACCTGCCTGATGGCTGGCTTCGAAAAGCGCCTGCGCCAGCGTCGGGTTCATAAAGGGTTCGCCGCCGGAAAGGGTGATGCCGCCGCCGCTGCGATCGTAGAACGGTTTATCACGCAGCACCGTCGCCATGATCGCTTCGACGTTTTTCTCCTCGCCGCAGACCGTTAGCGCGGTGGTGGGGCAGCAGTCACGCAGCGCAGTAATATGCTTGTCGTTAACGTTTTGCCGATCAATGATCAAACCATCGAGGGTACGGGTGATAACCTCCGGCGCCGCCTGCTGGCACAGATCGCAGCCGGCCAGGCACAGCCGCGAGTCATACAGCAGATCTTCGCTGCGGGCGCGGCTTTCCGGGTTCTGGCACCAGCGGCAGCCCAGCGAGCAGCCTTTCAGGAAGACGACGGTACGGATCCCTGGGCCGTCATGGGTGGAGTAGCGCTGGATGTTGAAGATCATGGCTTATCCTCTTTTTTGCGTATGAATATAAAAACACTTTCGAATGAAAGTTATATTGACGCAAATCAACAAGCGGGATGGGGCTAAGCTCCTGGGGATAAAAAAACGAGAGAGGTCACAAAACCACCGACGACCCTCGTCGCCGGTGTGGGGGTTAGTGCGAGCCGCATACCTCGCACTGCGGATGACGCATCAGCTTCATTTCACGAAACTGGCAGGTCATGGCGTCGTACATCACGATTTTTCCGCTGGCAGGGGTGCCGTAGCCGGTCAGCAGTTTAATGGCCTCCATCGCCTGCAGTGAACCGATAGTGCCCACCAGCGGGGCCATTACCCCGGCTTCGACGCAGGTGAGGGCATTTTCGCCGAACAGACGGCTCAGGCAGCGGTAGCAGGGTTCGCCATCCTGATACGTGAAGACGCTGATTTGCCCCTCCATGCGGATCGCCGCCCCGGAGACCAGCGGGGTGGTGTGCTGGAAACAGCCGGCGTTGAGCTGGTTACGAATGGCGACGTTGTCGGTGCAGTCCAGCACCAGATCGTGATCGGCAATCTGCCCCGCCAGCGCGGTCTCATCCAGCAAAGCATTGAGCGGGACCAGCCGGACGTACGGGTTAATGCGCGCCAGCGCCTCGCGGGCAGAATCCACCTTGGGTTGGCCGATGGTCGCGTCGCTGTGCAGCGTCTGGCGCTGGAGGTTGGACAGCGAGACGGTGTCGAAATCGAGCAGGGTGAGCTGACCCACGCCGGCCGCCGCCAGATATTGAGCGGTGGCGCAGCCGAGCCCGCCGAGGCCGACCACCAGTACGCGAGCGGCTTTTAGCCGCTCCTGACCGTCGAAATCAAAACCGCGCAAGACGATCTGCCGGTTATAGCGCAGCATCTCCTCGTCGCTCAGCTCAACGGCCATTACAGCCCCCCAAACAGATGATTAAAGGGCTCGACTTCGACCCATTCGCCCGCTTCGACGTGGCCGCGTTCGCGCTCCAGTACGATAAAGCAGTTACCGAGGCTGAATGAGCTGAAAATGTGCGAGCCCTGATGGCCGGTGGTGGTCACCACCAGCTCGCCGTCGGGGTTGCGCTGCAGAATACCGCGCTGGAAGTCGAGACGGCCCGGCGACTTCTTCAGTCGCGTGGCGGCGCGTACCCGCAGGCGGGTTGCCTGAAGCGGGCCGTGCTTGCCCGAGAGTTTCGCCAGCAGCGGCTGCACCAACTGACAGAAGGTGACGGTGGCGGAAACCGGGTTACCCGGCAGGCCGCAGAACCAGCTGCTACTGAGTTTGCCGAAGGCGAAGGGTTTCCCCGGCTTGATCGCCAGTTTCCAGAAGCCGATCTCCCCCAGCTCTTCAAGAATGGTTTTGGTGTAGTCGGCTTCGCCCACCGAGACGCCACCGGAGCTGATGACCACGTCGGCCTGCTGGTCGGCGGCGATAAACGCGTCACGCAGCTTCGCCGGGTCGTCAGGAATAATGCCGAGGTTAATGACCTCGTAGCCCAGCTGCTGCAGCATCAGGTGCACCGCCAGGCGGTTGGTATCGTAAATCTGGCCGTCGCCGAGCTGTTGACCCGGCAGCTGCAGCTCATCGCCGGTTGAGAAGACCGCGACGCGGACCTTGCGCACCACCTCGACCTCGGCAATGCCCAGCGAGGCCAGCACCGGCAGCTCGGCCACCGTCAGGGGCGTCCCCGCCGGGAAGACCACCGCGCCGTGGGCGATATCTTCTCCGCGACGGCGAATGTGCTGCCCGGCTTTCACCGGCGCGGTAAAATGCACGCCGGCGTCGGTCTGTTCGGTCTCTTCCTGCATGACCACCGCGTCGCAGCCCGCAGGCACCGGCGCGCCGGTCATGATGCGAATACAGGTGCCGGTGGGCCAGGCGTCGTTGAAAGGCTGGCCGGCAAAGGCCTTACCGGCGACCGGCAGCGCCGCGCCGTCGCGAAGGTCGTTCAGCCGGACGGCATAGCCATCCATCGCGGCGTTATCAAAGCCGGGCACATCCAGCGGGGAGACGATGTCATGGGCAGTCACACGCGAGAAGGCCTGCAACAGCGGTACAGTTTCCGTCGCGTTCAGCGGCGTAATACGATCGAGCATCTGGGCGAGGGCTGTGTCGAGCGGCATCAGTCCGGCGGTAAAATCCATGGGTCACTCCTGCGGGCAAAACAGCGAAAACGCCTATTATGGCAGAAAAGCGGCGCGGGCTGTATGCCACTTGGGTACGAGGCTTTACATCGCCCGCCGCTCTTTCTATATTCAAAAATTGTATAAGACATTCAGCAATATAATGATATCAATACCCTTATTCCTGACGTGACCAGCGCCGCGCCGCGGTACGACGGGGCAGGGGCGATCCACTTCATCGTTAAGGACTGGCGAAATGGGCAAGGCGGTTATAGCAATTCACGGCGGCGCAGGGGCGATTTCTCGCGCGCAGATGACGCCGGAGCGGGAGCGAGAGTATGTGGCGGCGCTGTCGACTATCGTCGAAAGCGGGCAGAAGATGTTGGCTGCGGGCGCCAGTGCGCTGGATACCGTAACCGAGGCCGTTCGGCTGCTGGAAGAGTGCCCGCTGTTTAACGCCGGGATGGGCGCGGTATTTACCCACGATCAAACCCATGAGCTGGACGCCTGCGTAATGGATGGCTACAGCCTGCAGGCGGGCGCGGTGGCCGGGGTCAAACATTTGCGTAATCCGGTGCTGGCGGCGCGTCTGGTACTGGAGGAGAGCCCGCACGTGCTGCTGATTGGCGAGGGCGCGGAAAATTTCGCCTTCTCCCGGGGGATGGAACGCGTGGAAAACGATCTCTTCTCCACGCCCGAGCGCCTGCTGCAGCTGCAGGAGGCGAAAGCGGGCGGGGAGATTATCCTCGACCACCACGCCGCCCCGCTCGATGAACGCCAGAAAATGGGCACCGTCGGCGCGGTGGCGCTCGACCTGGCTGGCAATTTGGCGGCGGCAACCTCCACCGGCGGCATGACCAACAAATTGCCCGGACGCGTCGGCGACAGCCCGCTGCCGGGCGCGGGATGCTATGCCAACAATGCCAGCGTGGCGGTCTCCTGCACCGGCACCGGCGAAGTCTTTATGCGCACCCTGGCGGCCTACGATATCGCCGCCTTAATGGAGTATGGTCAGTTGAGTCTCTACACCGCCTGCGAGCGGGTGGTGATGGAGAAACTGCCGGCTCTCGGCGGTAGCGGCGGGCTGATTGCCGTCGATCGCGAAGGTAACGTCGTTTTACCGTTTAACAGTGAAGGCATGTACCGCGCCTGGTGCTATGCCGGCGATACGCCGACCATTGGCATTTATCGCGAATAGAAGAAGGGAGAGGGAGAGTGTCGCAAACTCACGAAACCGATACCTGCGAAGTGCTGGTAGTGCGCAACCTGAACGTGGCCTTTCGCCAACAGGATGCGCCAGAGGTGCAGGCCGTGCGTCAGCTATCCTTCAGCCTGCGTCGCGGCGAGACGCTGGCGATAGTGGGTGAGTCCGGTTCGGGAAAATCGGTGACCGCGCTGGCGCTGATGCGTTTGCTTGACGCCGCCAGCAGCGAAGTGAGCAGCGAGGGGCTGTGGCTGCGGCGGCGTAACCGGCAGGTGATCGCGCTCAATGAGCAAACGGACGCCGAGATGCGCCGGGTGCGCGGCGCGGATCTGGCCATGATTTTTCAGGAGCCGATGACCTCGCTGAATCCGGTTTTTACCATCGGCGAACAAATCGCCGAATCCCTGCGCCTGCACCAGGGGCTGGGGCGCGAAGAGGCGCTGCGCGCGGCGAAAAAGATGCTCGACCAGGTGCGTATTCCCCAGGCGGAAGAGATGCTCTCACGCTATCCGCACCAGCTCTCCGGCGGCATGCGCCAGCGGGTGATGATCGCCATGGCGCTCTCCTGCCGGCCGGCGGTGTTGATAGCCGATGAGCCGACCACGGCCCTGGATGTCACCATCCAGGCGCAAATTTTGCAACTCATTGCCGTCCTGCAAAAGGAGATGGCGATGGGGGTGATCTTTATTACCCACGATATGGGCGTCGTGGCCGATATCGCCGATCGGGTGCTGGTGATGTATCGCGGTGAGGCGGTAGAGACCGGCAGCGTTGAGGAGATCTTTCGTTCGCCGCAGCACCCTTATACTCAGTCGCTGCTGGCGGCGGTTCCGCGGCTGGGGGAGATGCGGGGTCAGGATCTGCCGCGCCGTTTTTCGCTTCCCGGTCAGCCGCAGGCGGAGACCGAAACGCCAGACACGGTGGCGGCGGGGGAGCCTATCCTGCAGGTGCGCGACCTGGTGGCCCGTTTTCCGGTGCGCGGTGGGCTGCTCAATCGCGTGACGCGCGAAGTGCATGCGGTGGAGAAGATCAGTTTTGATCTCTGGCCGGGAGAGACCCTGTCGCTGGTGGGAGAGTCCGGCTGCGGCAAGTCGACCACCGGCCGGGCGCTGCTGAGACTGGTCGAAACCCAGGGCGGCACCATTACCTTCGACGGCCAACGGATTGATACGCTCTCCGGCAGCAAGCTGCAATCCCTGCGCCGTAATATTCAGTTTATTTTTCAGGATCCTTACGCTTCGCTTGACCCGCGTCAGACGGTCGGTGACTCGATCATGGAGCCGCTGCGGGTGCATGGCCTGCTGCATGGTGAAGCCGCGCGTGAGCGGGTTTCCTGGCTACTGAAGCGCGTGGGGCTTCAGCCGGAGCATGCCTGGCGTTACCCCCATGCCTTTTCCGGCGGCCAGCGGCAGCGGATCTGCATTGCCCGCGCGCTGGCGCTGAATCCGAAGGTGGTGATAGCCGATGAGTCGGTGTCGGCCCTGGATGTCTCCATTCGGGCGCAGATTATCAATCTGATGCTCGACCTGCAGCGCGAGATGGGTATCGCGTTTCTGTTTATTTCCCATGATATGGCGGTGGTAGAGCGCATCAGCCACCGCGTGGCGGTGATGTATCGCGGTCGCATTGTCGAAATAGGCCCGCGCCGCGCGGTGTTTGAAAACCCGCAGCACCCCTATACCCGTAAGCTAATGGCCGCCGTACCGGTGGCCGACCCGGCCTACCGTCATCCGCAGCGGGTCCTGCTGTCTGATGACGTCCCGGGCAATATCTATAAGCGGGGCGAGGAGATGGCCAGCGTGCCATTGCAGCAGGTTGGGCCGGGCCACTTTGTCGCCCGCGAATCCGCCGATGTGCTGGGCAGAGCATAACAACACATAACGCACCTTTTCAGGAGAATACGATGACACAACCTGTTTCACGCAAATGGTGGCTGGCGCTGAGTATCGCGGCGGCCCTGGCGAGCGCCCCTGCCTTTGCCGCCAAAGATGTGGTCGTGGCGGTCGGGTCTAACTTTACGACGCTCGATCCCTATGATGCCAACGATACCCTGTCGCAGGCGGTGGCGAAGTCCTTTTATCAAGGCCTGTTCGGCCTTGATAAAGAGATGAAGCTACAAAATGTTCTTGCCGAGAGCTATACCGTGTCACCGGACGGCCTGGTGTACACCATCAAGCTGCACAGCGGGGTGAAATTCCAGGATGGCACCGACTTTAACGCCGAGGCGGTCAAGGCTAACCTCGACCGCGCGAGTAACCCGGATAACCATCTCAAGCGCTATAACCTGTATAAAAATATCGCCAGCACCGAGGCGGTCGATCCGACCACGGTCAAAATTACCCTGAAGCAGCCCTTCTCGGCATTTATTAACATTCTCGCCCATCCGGCGACGGCGATGATTTCGCCGGCGGCGCTGAAAAAATATGGCAAGGATATTGGCTTCCATCCGGTGGGTACCGGGCCGTATAAGCTCGACACCTGGAACCAGACCGATTTCGTGAAGGTCAGCAAGTTCGATGGTTACTGGCAGCCAGGCCTGCCGAAGCTGGACTCCATCACCTGGCGTCCGGTGGTGGATAACAACACCCGGGCGGCGATGCTGCAGACCGGCGAAGCGCAGTTTGCTTTCCCGATCCCTTACGAACAGGCGCCGCTGCTGGCAAAAAACAGCAAACTGGAGCTGGTGGCCAGCCCGTCGATCATGCAGCGCTACATCAGCATGAACGTGACGCAGAAGCCGTTCGATAATCCGAAGGTGCGTGAAGCCATCAACTATGCGATTAACCGTCAGGCGCTGGTCAAGGTGGCGTTTGCCGGATACGCCACCCCGGCGACCGGGGTGGTGCCGCCGTCGATTGCCTACGCCCAGACTTACACCGCCTGGCCCTACGATCCGGCGAAAGCTCGCCAGTTGCTGAAAGAGGCTGGCTACCCTAACGGTTTCAGCACCACGCTATGGTCATCACATAATCACAGCACCTCGCAGAAAGTACTGCAGTTCACCCAGCAGCAGCTGGCGCAGGTGGGGATTAAGGCGCAGGTGACGGCGATGGACGCTGGTCAGCGGGCGGCGGAAGTGGAAGGTAAAGGGCAGAAAGAGAGCGGTGTACGGATGTTCTATACCGGCTGGTCCGCCTCCACCGGTGAAGCCGACTGGGCGTTGTCGCCGCTGTTCGCCTCGCAAAACTGGCCGCCGACGCTGTTTAATACCGCGTTTTACAGCAACCCGCAGGTGGATAACGCGCTGAGCGAGGCGCTGAAAACCACCGACCCGCAAGAGAAAACCAAACTCTATAAAGAGGCGCAGGATATTATCTGGAAAGAGTCGCCGTGGGTACCGCTGGTGGTCGAGAAACTGGTCTCCGCCCACAGCAAGAACCTCACCGGTTTCTATATCCAGCCGGATACTGGCTTTAGTTTTGAACAGGCAGATTTAACACCGTGAAGGATGGGATGATGCTCTCCGGCGCCAGCGCGCGGGGGGCGGTTTTTCCGCGGGGCGGGTTGCGGAGGTATGATGCTCAACTATGTGATTAAGCGCCTGCTGGGGCTGATCCCCACCCTGCTTATCGTCGCAGTACTGGTGTTTCTGTTCGTCCATATGCTGCCCGGTGACCCGGCGCGGCTGATTGCCGGACCGGAGGCCGATGCCCAGGTGGTGGCGATGGTGCGCCAGCAGCTGGGGCTTGACCAGCCGCTGCATGTCCAGTTCTGGCACTATATCACCAACGTGCTGCGCGGCGATTTTGGCATTTCCATGGCCTCGCGGCGTCCCGTTTCCAGTGAAATAGCCAGCCGCTTTATGCCCACGCTGTGGCTGACGCTGGCCAGCATGAGCTGGGCGGTACTGTTCGGGATGGCGGCGGGGATCGCGGCCGCGGTGTGGCGCAATCGCTGGCCCGACCGTCTGGGAATGGCGCTGGCGGTGAGCGGCATTTCGTTTCCGGCTTTTGCTCTCGGCATGCTGCTGATGCAGGTGTTTTCGGTTGAGCTGGGCTGGCTGCCGACGGTGGGGGCCGACAGCTGGCGGCACTATATTTTGCCGTCGTTGACCCTTGGCGCGGCGGTAGCGGCGGTCATGGCGCGCTTTACCCGCGCGTCGTTCGTTGATGTGTTGCATGAAGACTATATGCGTACCGCGCGGGCGAAAGGGGTGAGCGAAACGTGGGTGGTGCTCAAGCATGGCCTGCGCAATGCGATGATCCCGGTGGTGACCATGATGGGGCTACAGTTCGGCTTTCTGCTCGGTGGGTCGATCGTCGTGGAAAAGGTGTTTAACTGGCCGGGACTTGGGCGCCTGTTGGTCGATTCGGTAGAGATGCGCGATTACCCGGTAATTCAGGCGGAAGTCCTGCTCTTTTCGCTGGAGTTTATTCTTATCAATTTAGTGGTGGATGTGCTGTACGCGGCCATTAACCCGGCTATCAGGTATAAGTAAGGTGCGATTGCTCAACTGGAGAAGGCAGGCGGCGCTGAACGCCATGCCGGGTATCAGACCCGGCGAGATCCATACCCCATGGCATGAGTTCTGGCGGCGCTTTCGTCGCCAGCCGGTGGCGATGGGCGCTGGTATTTTCGTGCTGTTGCTGATTGCGGTAGCCATCGTTGCGCCATGGATAGCGCCGTACGATGCGGAAAATTATTTCGATTATGACCGGCTTAACGAGGGGCCCTCGCTGGTGCACTGGTTCGGTGTCGACTCGCTGGGGCGCGATATTTTCAGCCGGGTGCTGGTCGGGGCGCAGATCTCGCTGGCTGCCGGGGTACTGGCGGTGCTGATTGGCGCGGCTATCGGCACGGTGCTTGGGCTGCTGGCCGGCTACTATGAGGGCTGGTGGGACCGGCTCATTATGCGACTTTGCGACGTGCTGTTCGCCTTTCCGGGGATCCTGCTGGCGATCGCGGTGGTCGCTGTCATGGGCAGCGGGATGGCCAACGTGATCATCGCCGTGGCGATCTTCTCGATCCCGGCGTTTGCTCGTCTGGTGCGCGGCAATACGCTGGTGTTAAAGCAGCAGACCTTTATTGAATCGGCGCGCAGCATCGGCGCCAGCGACGCCACCATTCTGTTCAACCATATTCTGCCGGGGACGGTGTCATCGATCGTGGTTTATTTCACGATGCGCATTGGGGTATCGATTATTTCGGCGGCCAGTCTGTCGTTTCTCGGCCTCGGCGCGCAGCCGCCCACGCCAGAGTGGGGCGCGATGCTCAACGAGGCGCGGGCGGATATGGTGATGTCCCCGCACGTAGCGCTGTTTCCGGCGGTGGCGATTTTTGTGACCGTGCTGGCGTTTAATCTGCTGGGCGATGGCCTGCGCGATGCGCTGGATCCGAAGTTAAAGGGGTAGGGTGAGGGAAAGCACCGCCGTGCGGTGCTTTATATTATTTGCGGCTTCAGCGCACATTGCGCTCCCGGTTAGTCTTCTGCGTTATGTCTCTCATAGCACAGGGAGCGGTGTGGGGCGAAACGACTGCCGGACGGTTCCCTCTCCCTCCGGGAGAGGGTTAGGGTGAGGGAAAGCTTCGCCGTGCGGTGCTTTATATTATTTGTGGCTTCAGTGCACATTGCGCTCCCGGTTAATCTTCTGGGTTATGTCTCTCATAGCGCAGGGAGCGGTGTGGGGCGAAACGACTGCCGGACGGTTCCCTCGCCCTCCGGGAGAGGGTTAGGGTGAGGGAAAGCTTCGCCGTGCGGTGCTTTATATTATTTGTGGCTTCAGCGCACATTGCGCTCCCGGTTAATCTTCTGCGTTATGTCTCTCATAGCGCAGGGAGCGTACAGGGGGCGGCCAGTCGCCGCCGCCCCCTGTACCCCCGGGCTCCGGCCAGCAACATCGCCACGGCGTGGTGCCTTCGACTTATCCCTGCAGGCTTCGGGTCGGGCCGAGGCAGCGTCCGTGCAAAACACGGCCCTCAGCCCGCATCCCTGCGGGCTGCCCCGGCCTTCCGGGAACGTCTTAGCGATGTTGAGGCCGCCAGCACCGGCAGTTTCAGCGGCCCCATGTCCGGCGGCGATTCACATATTGGGACTGGATCCCGTAGGCCGGGTAAGCGTAGCGCCACCCGGCAAAATAACGGCGCAACAGGGGTGCCTGGAAGGTAATCAATGCTTGCCCGGCGGCGCTGCGCTTGCGCGGGCCTACCGTATCTGTGCTTACAGGCGGCATTTGTAGGCCGGGTAAGCGTAGCGCCACCCGGCAAAATAACGGCGCAACAGGGCTGCCTGGAAGATAATCAATGCTTGCCCGGCGGCGCTGCGCTTGCGCGGACCTGGGGGGTGAGCCTACGGGAGGACCCCGTAGGCTGGGGAATGCGATAAGCCGCTATCCGGGAAGCTGGACTAGACCCGGGTACCCCACAGGTCGTATTCGTCGGCATGCTCGACTTTCACCCGCACCACGTCGCCCGGCTTAACGCGGGTTTCGCCGTTCAGGTAGACCGCGCCGTCGATTTCCGGGGCGTCGGCCATGCTGCGGCCAATGGCGCCTTCTTCGTCAACTTCATCCACCAGCACCAGGATTTCGCGGCCCACTTTCTCCTGCAGACGCTCGGCAGAGATCTGCTGCTGCAGCTGCATAAAGCGGTTCCAGCGCTCCTCTTTCACCTCTTCCGGCACCTGATCCGCCAGTTCGTTGGCGGTGGCGCCTTCAACCGGGCTGTACTTGAAGCAGCCGACGCGGTCGAGACGCGCCTCTTTCAGGAAGTCGAGCAGCATCTGGAAATCTTCTTCCGTTTCGCCCGGGAAGCCCACGATAAAGGTAGAGCGCAGGGTCAGATCCGGGCAAATTTCACGCCACTGCTTAATGCGCGCCAGCTGGCGGTCTGCAGAGCCAGGACGCTTCATCAGCTTCAGAATACGCGGGCTGGCGTGCTGCAGCGGAATATCGAGGTACGGCAGAATTTTGCCTTCCGCCATCAGCGGGATCACATCGTCGACGTGCGGATACGGGTAAACATAATGCAGGCGCACCCAGATGCCGAGCTTCGCCAGCTCTTCGCACAGGCTGACCATGCTGGTCTTCACCGGCATGCCGTTGTGGAAACCGGTACGGTGCTTGACATCGACGCCGTAGGCGGAGGTGTCCTGAGAAATCACCAGCAGCTCTTTCACGCCGGCGTCAGCGAGGCGTTTGGCTTCCGCCAGCACTTCGCCAATCGGACGGCTCACCAGATCGCCACGCATGGACGGGATGATGCAGAAGGTGCAGCGATGGTTGCAGCCTTCAGAAATTTTTAAGTAGGCGTAGTGACGCGGCGTCAGCTTAACGCCCTGTTCCGGCACCAGGCTGAGGAACGGGTTGTGCTTCGGCTTCGGCGAGTAGTGGTGGACGTGCTCCAGCACCTGCTCATAGCTGTGCGGACCGGTGATCTCCAGCACCTTCGGGTGAACTTCGCGGATCTGATCCTCTTTCGCGCCAAGGCAGCCGGTGACGATCACCTTGCCGTTCTCTTTTAACGCTTCGCCGATCGCTTCCAGCGATTCCTGCACAGCGCTATCGATAAAGCCGCAGGTGTTAACGATGACCATATCGGCGTTGTCGTAGGTAGGGACGACGTCATAACCTTCGGTGCGCAGTTCGGTCAGGATACGCTCTGAGTCCACGAGATTTTTCGGGCAGCCCAGGGAGACGAAGCCGATTTTCGGCTGGTGCGTGACATTGCTCATAGCTTAAAAAGTGTTCAATTATTGGAATGGTCAGGGCAGGAATTCTACAGATCTTTGCGAAAAAGAGTATAGCTCCGTCGCGGTTAATGGTGAAAAAGCGCTCGGGTGAGGAGCGCGTGGGCTTCAGCACCGGGTCAAAACCGCCATTCCTGATAAAAACGCCCGTCATTTACGTTGTAATCTACAAAGTGATAACAATTTCTTTACTAAATACCTCGATGACCGCGAGGAGAAGAGGCAAGGAAATGACACCAACAGGCTCCCCGGTGGCGATAGCCACCCTGCCATTCAGTAATCTGGAGATCCCCCCGCAACCGCCGCAGATCCAACACTCCCTTGAGCAGGGAAATGTGCTCTATCTGCCGCAGCTGGCGTTTTCATTAACCGCCACGGAGCAGGCATTGCTGACCCCTGAGCTGGTCGCGCCGAGGCGCAAGAATATCAGCTATCAACCCGACACCCGCATGCTCAGAGGCGTGGCGGATAAGCAGAAAACGGCTGCCATCGCCCGGTTGATGGCGCGTTACCACCAGATGACGCTGCAGCTGATCGACGCGTTATTGCCAGGCTATGGCGAGGCGCTGCACCATCCGCAAACCAGTCTGCGTCTGCATCCCATTACCGCCTGGCGTGAAACGACCTCCTGGCGCAAAGACGATTCGCGCCTGCATGTGGACGCATTCCCGTCGCGCCCGGTCAAGGGTGATCGTATTCTGCGCATCTTTTGCAATATTCATCCCCGCGGCGAACCGCGAACCTGGCGGACAGGGGAGCATTTCGATACCCTCGCGGCACGCTTTCTGCCGCGGCTGAAACCCTGGTCGCCGTCAGGCGCCTGGCTGCTGGCAGCGCTGGGGATCACCAAAAGTCGGCGTAGCCATTACGATCATCTGATGCTGGCCCTGCACGATGCGATGAAAAGCACCCCTGAGTACCAGCGACAGGGGGTGCAGCAGGAGATCGACTTTGCCGCCGGCAGTACCTGGATCTGCTTTTCCGATCAGACCCCGCACGCCGCGATGCGCGGCCAGTATCTGCTTGAGCAGACCTTTCTGTTGCCGGTGAAAGCGATGAGTCACCCGCAGCTCTCGCCGCTGCGGGTGCTGGAAACGCTCCTGCAAAAGCCGTTAGTCGCGCGCAACGTGTAGCGCCCGGCGTGGCTACCGGGCAGAGGACTATTGCGCCGGCGTAACGGCCCCGGAAGGCCTGGCGCTGGGCTTTTTCGGCTCGCGCTTATCCTTCAGGGTGAAAATGGAGATCAGCGTAAAGAGCCCGGCGATGCCGCCGAGGATCAGATAGGTGTCGGCGAAGCCAATGGTATCGTACAGATAGCCTGCCAGCGGAGAGTAGATGGCGGTGGCGATCGAGGCGACAAACAGCACCAGCAAATAGACCGTCGAAGAGAGCTTGTGGTCGAAGTTGGCAGCGATGAATTTAAAGACCGATACCAGAATTAACGGTTTCTCCAGGGCATGCATCATTTTCACCGCGCCAATCCACACCGGACCGAGGGGCACGGCTGACCCGACAATACGTACCGACATGATCAACCCGGCGATGATCAGCGCCCATTTGGCGCCGGTCCGGTTAACAAACCACGGCATCAGGCATAAGAACAGCGTTTCGCCGCACACCTGAATGGAGGCGAGGATCCCATACCAGCGGTTGCCTTCCTCCGGCGTCGAGAACTGCAGCGAGAAATACTGGGCAAACTGCTGATCGTAGGTGTCATAAATTTGCGTGACGAACAGGGTAAAGAGCAGCAGCATCCAGAACTGACCGTTCTTCGCCAGCTCGAGGGCATGGGAGACCTTCAGCGATTCGCTTCGCGCCACATCGGCGTCGGTTAATTCAATTTTGGTCAGCATAAAGCAGATGGCGGCGATGACGATGGCGAGGCTGGCGAGCCAGAAGGCCAGATTAGGATTGCTGTCGATATATTTACCCACAATCCAGGCCGCCGCTGCCCAGCCTAACGAGCCCCACATCCGCACCCGACCGTATTCGAACTGGTAGCGACGGGAAATCTTATCGATGTAAGAGTCGATCACCCCGCAGCCGGAGTTAAAGATGATCCCCAGATAGATCCCCCCCAGCAGCGCGCCGAACCAGAAATTGTGCACCAGCAGCGGCGCGTAAACATAGATAAAGAAGGGGCCCACCGGCAGGAGCAGGGCGACCAGCAGCCAGATAAGCCGTTTTTTCAGGCCGAACTTGTCGGAGATAAAGCCGAAGAAAGGTTGCATCAGCAGGGCGATAAAAGCGTTGACCGAGTACAGCAGGCCAGTCTTCGTGGCGCTGATGCCAAGATGCTGGGTGGTCCAGATGACGAAGAAAGCCATGGTCGACGACCAGGCGAACAGGTAGAGGAAATCGAAAAGACTCAACAGGAGGTAGTTTCTTTTACCGGGCGTCATGTTTCAGTTCCTTGCAAACGGGCAGAGAGATTATCAGCGATCCGCGGGCCGCGTTCGCTGTTTTTATGAAATGTTATACGTATTACATTAATGGTTTGTTATGGCATTCTGGCTGGCGATCGCGCAATAGCATTTGTGGTATAGTGTGATCTTAGCAGCACTATTTCCGCCTTTTAATGGTAATGATTGCGAGTTAATTTCTTTTTGAAATTAATTGTGATCGTATGACATTATCTTTGGTATATATCCTACAAAGCGGTAAGGTTGTCACATTGTAAAGGGTGTTACAGGCTTGGGAATAATTGACCTGGCGCATCATTTTGCACAAAAAATAACCGTATTATGGATAGGGTAAAGGACGACAGAGGAGGAACTGTGATGACCGTTGACAGACAATATCGCCATCTTTTGCAGAAGCTCATCAATGCCAATATCGATATTGATGCCTATCTGCAGCTGCGAAAGGCTAAAGGCTACATGTCAGTCAGCGAAAATGACCATCTGCGTGATAACTTGTTTGAGCTTTGCCGTGAAATGCGTGCGCAGGCCCCGCGCCTGCAGAATGTCGTTTCACCGGAGGAGAAGGAGGCCCTTCGCCTGGCGGGCGAGTCCCTCGCCGCCGCTGCAGTATGCCTGATGAGCGGGCATCATGATTGTCCGCTGTACATCGCTGTTAACGTAGAGAAGCTAGAACGCTGTCTGACAGGATTGACTTCAAATATTCATAAATTGAATAAATTGTCGCCAATCACTCATGCCTGATCGGCTGAAACTCAGGGGAAGTGGACGCTTCCCCTGTTAAAGGTTATGTAAAAATCCCCGCGCAAATTTCCCCGCTGGCTACCCTTTAGCGCAGAGCTGACTAAAGGAGAATGCCATGCGTCCAATCCCGCTGCTGTTGATATTGAGCGCCTTAGCGCTGCCAGCCCTGAGCCAGGCCGCGGTGCGGGTGGAGGTATTGCAAAACCGGCTGGCCCATCCGTGGGGTCTGGCGTTTCTCCCCGACGATCAGGGCATGTTGATTACCCTGCGCGGCGGCGAGCTCAAGCGCTGGCAGTCAGGTAAAGGCCTGTCGGCGCCGATATCCGGCGTGCCGCAGGTGTGGGCCAACGGTCAGGGCGGCTTACTGGATGTAGCGCTGGCGCCGGATTTTGCGCAGTCGCGACGGGTTTGGCTGAGCTATGCGGAAAGCGACGCCAGCGGCAAAGCGGGCACCGCGGTAGGCTACGGGCGGTTAAGTGAGGATGCCACGCAGCTGTCGAACTTTACCGTGGTGTTTCGCCAGCAGCCGAAGCTCTCCGTGGGCAATCATTTCGGTGGCCGGCTGGTGTTCGACGGCAAAGGGTATCTGTTTATCGGTCTGGGAGAGAACAATCAGCGCGCCACCGCCCAGGAGCTCAGCAAGCTGCAGGGGAAAGTGGTCCGCCTGACGGAGAGCGGGGACGTTCCACCGGATAATCCCTTTGTCGGCCGGGCTGACGCCAGGCCAGAGATCTGGGCCTACGGTATTCGCAATCCGCAGGGCATGGCGATGAACCCATGGAGCGACGCGCTGTGGCTCAATGAGCACGGCCCGCGCGGCGGGGATGAAATTAACATCCCGCAGGCGGGGAAAAACTACGGCTGGCCGCTGGCGACGCATGGCATTAACTACAGCGGCCTGCCGATCCCGGAGGCCAAGGGCAAGACGGCCCCGGGTACCGAGCCTCCCCTGTATGTCTGGCCGGTCTCCCCCGGGGTGAGCGGGATGGCCTTTTACGCGGCGCAGACTTTTCCCCAGTGGCAGCATAAGCTGTTTATCGGCGCGCTGAAGGAGACGTCGCTTATCGTCTTATCGGTGGACGGTAATCAGGTCCGCGAGGAGGGGAGGTTACTGGAGGCGCGCGGGAAGCGTATCCGCGACGTCCGCGTGGGACCCGACGGCTATCTGTACGTATTAACCGACGAGTCTAACGGCGAACTGTTGCGCTTGAGTCCGGAGGGTTAACCTCAGGTGACCGGGATCTTCACGACCGCGTGCCAGGCGGGGCGCTGGCTAATCTGCTGATACCAGCGCTGCAGATGGGGTCGCGGTTGCCAGGTATCGAGGATCGTCAGCAGATTGTAGACGAAGGGGGCAACGGCAATATCGCCAAGGCCGAAGTGCTCGCCAGAGAGCCATGGCGTTTTCGCCAGTTCGTCATCAAGCATGGCAAACAGCGATTCACAGGCGCCGATCCCCGCGGCGATGACCGCCGGATCGCGCTGCTCCGGCGGCGTCCTGACCAGGCCCATTAACACCGGGCGATGGGCGGGAGAGAGCGTGCCGTTGGACCAGTCCATCCACTTTTCCCCTTGCGCGCGCTGCGCCGGTGCGGCCAGCCACAGGCGATCGACGCCGTACTGGGCGGCAAGGTAGCGAATAATGGTATTTGATTCCCACAACACCACCCCGGTAGCATCGTCTTTTAACAGCGGCACCAGCCCGTTCGGGTTCATCGCCAGATATTCCGGGTCATGATTGAGACCAAACTCCAGCCCGGCGAGGATCTGCTCATAAGGAAGATCCAACTCCTCCAGCACCCAGCGTACTTTCTTCACGTTGGTCGAGTTATTACGTCCCCACAGTGTAATCATTTTCGCTCCTGAGTTTGTTTCACTGCCGTTGCAGCGCGATCGGCGATCATGTTGGGATAAAGTTAATATTTAGGCAATCACGATCAAAAAAGTTGTTCTGATTAAAGCACAGCGGCACGTTATTGCGTAAACTTTAAAAACTTTACCAACTCGCTGTTTCTTTAAGGTCATTTGTACGCTTTACTCACCGGTTGCTGCGGCGCGGTCAGAGTGGTGCGGCATATTTTGTTTGGAAAGGATACTTGGGTGGCTCTTATGATGCATGACGCTTTTTCCCTTCGCGGCCTCGCTGCAGGTTGCGCGCTGTTATTTCTTGTCGCACCTGCGGTGCAGGCTGCAGAACAACTCCCCGACGCCCCTTCGATTGACGCTCGCGCCTGGATCCTGATGGACTACGCCAGCGGGAAGGTGCTCAGCGAAGGCAATGCCGATGAAAAACTCGACCCGGCCAGTCTGACGAAGATCATGACCAGCTACGTGGTGGGGCAGGCGATAAAAGCGGGAAAAATCAAGCTCACCGATATGGTGACCGTCGGACGTGATGCCTGGGCGACCGGCAACCCGGCGCTGCGCGGCTCATCGGTGATGTTCCTCAAGCCTGGCATGCAGGTCTCGGTGGAAGATCTGAACAAAGGGGTCATTATTCAGTCCGGTAACGACGCCAGTATTGCCATTGCCGACTACGTGGCGGGCAGCCAGGATGCATTCGTCAGCCTGATGAACGGCTATGCCAAAAAAATGGGGCTGACCAACACCACCTTTATGACCGTCCACGGCCTTGATGCGCCGGGTCAGTTCAGTACCGCCCGCGATATGGCGCTGCTGACCAAAGCGATGATCCACGATGTGCCGGAAGAGTACGCGGTACATAAAGAGAAAGAGTTCACCTTCAATAAAATTCGCCAGCCGAACCGCAACCGTCTGCTGTGGAGCACCAACCTCAACGCCGATGGTGTAAAAACCGGGACCACCGCCGGGGCCGGCTATAACCTGGTCTCCTCGGCCACCCAGGGTGATATGCGTCTGATCGCCGTGGTACTGGGGACCAAAACTGACCGCATTCGCTTTAACGAGTCAGAAAAACTGCTGACCTGGGGCTTCCGCTTCTATGAAACCGTGACGCCGATTAAACCGGATGCCACCTTCGTTACCCAGCGCGTATGGTTTGGCGACAGCAGCGAAGCGAAACTGGGAGCCGGCGAGGCGGGCTCTATCACCCTGCCGAAGGGCCAGCTGAAAAACCTGAAAGCCAGCTACACCTTAAATCAGCCGCAGCTTACCGCGCCGCTGGAGAAGGGGCAGGTGGTCGGGACTATCGACTTTAAGCTGAATGATAAAACCATCGAGCAGCGCCCGCTGATCGTCATGGAGCCGGTGAAAGAGGGCGGTTTCTTCAGCCGGATGATCGACTTCGTACTGATGAAACTCCACGGCTGGTTCGGCAGCTGGTTCTCCTGATGCCATGACCGCGCCCGGCGGGGCGCGGTCAGTGACGCCTCAATACAGCAGGGAGATCTGCTGCGCCTTCGCCAGCGCGACCAGCTCATCATCCGGGCAGATATCGCTGGCGATCACGTCAAATTTCGCTAACGCCCCCATGCGCGCCGGACGCACTTTGCCAAACTTGCTGTGGTCGACCACCAGCACGTGGTAGCGCGCGTGACGCATCGCCCAGTGCTTGACCGGCAGCTCCTCCAGGTTATAGCAGGTCGCCCCCTGCTCGCAGTCAATGCCTGCCGCCGAGTAAAAGGCGATGTCAGGGCTCAGATGGCTGAGGGTGTCCTCAAGGCTCAGCGGCATAAAAATCGCGTTGCTGGCGTGAAATTCCCCACCGCACAGGACCGCGCGACACTGCGGTTTCTCCTGCAGGGCCAGGAAGGTATTCAGGGAGTAACAGACGCCGGTGAAGGGCAGGGCATCATCGATGGCGTCAATGATCCACGGCGTGGTGGTCCCGCAGTCGAAGAAAGCCATCTGATGGGCCTCCAGCAGCGCGGCCGCATGGCGAGCGGCGCGGCGCTTTTCCTCGACCAGCCGGGTTTTTTGATCGCTGAGCAGGTAATGGGTGGCGCTGCGCGGCTCCAGCACAATGTATCCGCCGAGCAGCACAACCGGGCCGCTGTGGCCATTGAGGTCGCGACGAATGGTCATTTCCGACACCCCAAGCAGGGAGGCGGCTTCTTTCAGATGTAGCTTATCGCTGCGTTTGAGTGCCTGAATGAGCTGACTGATACGTTCGTCACGGCGAGTTTCCATATTCCCTCTGCGCTAAAATCGCCCTGCGGGGGCAGGGCGTTAGCGGGATTTTACCTGTCGCTTACGGGTTAGTCACGCGGTGGCCGCAGCGACGGCTGGCGTTTAGCCGCGTACCCAGCCTTTGCGGATCGGCAGGGAGAAGCAGAGACGATACAGTCGCTGCAGCTGGCGATACAGCGCCGGGCCGAACGTATGCCAGATCAGCGCCGCGCCAAGGCAGCCGCACATTCCGGCCAGCAGACCACCGACCATATCCAGCGGCCAGTGCACGCCGAGATAGACGCGGGACCAGGCGATGGCGGCGGCGATGGCCATCAGCAGCGCGCCGGACCACAGGCGGTGCCAGAACAGAAAAGCCAGGGCAAAGGTAAAGCTGACGGTGCCATGATCGCTGGGGAAGGAGTCGTCCGCCGCGTGATGCAGGAAGTTATAGCCTACGCCGGCGACAAACGGCCGATCGTGCGGATAGAGGTGGCCGATCGCCCACGACACGGTCAGGCTAATCATCAGCGCCAGCATCAGCTTAAACACCATCTGCCGCTGGGCAGGCCCCCACAGCCATAATGTCACTACCAGCAAGGGCACGATCAGAATCAGATCTTTGGCGATCAGGATCGCCACCTCAATGGCCCACTGCGGCGAGGCCGGCGTCGCGTTGATCAGGGCGAACAGCGCGTAGTTAATATTTTCCAGCATAGACTTCCAGGCTCGTTGGTCCGATAGCAAATAAGCCGCCTACCCTAAAAAAAAGCGGTGTGGAGATAAAGCAGCATTGTCTTAAAGATCAGGTTGTTAAGAAATCTTGCAAATGGATTTCAATGCTAACCGCCTGAAAAGCGCCAGTATATCGTTTGTCACATTGCTGAAACATAAACGGAATATATACGCAGGCTGAATAGCAGGGGGAGAGTGCGGACGGCGGCGCGCAATTCGCAATATTGTGCGGTGTCACCCACAATTCACTATCTCCGCGCCGGGAGTTTCATTACACTTTGCGCGATTTTTGATAGATAAGAGATTTCATGCAAAATTATTCGCTTTCAGGCCGCCGCCTCGGAAGGCAGGCGTTGCTGTTCCCGCTATGTCTGGTGCTGTACGAGTTTTCCACCTATATCGGCAACGATATGATCCAGCCGGGTATGCTGGCCGTGGTTCAGGAGTTTCAGGTGGGCAACGAATGGGTACCTACCTCGATGACCGCCTATCTGGCCGGCGGCATGTTTTTACAGTGGCTGCTGGGGCCGCTGTCGGACCGTATTGGCCGCCGCCCGGTGATGTTGACCGGGGTGGTATGGTTTATCGTCACCTGTCTGGCGACGCTGCTGGCGCAGACCATTGAGCAGTTTACCCTGCTGCGCTTCCTGCAGGGGATCAGCCTGTGCTTTATCGGCGCGGTAGGCTATGCGGCGATTCAGGAGTCCTTTGAGGAGGCGGTGTGTATCAAAATCACCGCCCTGATGGCCAACGTGGCGCTGATTGCTCCGCTGCTGGGGCCGCTGGTGGGCGCCGCCTGGGTGCACGTGCTGCCATGGGAGATGATGTTCGTCCTGTTCGCCGTGCTGGCGGCCATCTCATTCGTCGGGCTGCAGCGGGCGATGCCGGAAACCGCGACGCGGTTGGGCGAAAAGCTGTCGGTTAAAGAGCTGGGCCGCGATTATCGCCTGGTGCTGAAAAACCTGCGCTTCGTCGCCGGCGCGCTGGCGACAGGCTTCGTCAGCCTGCCGTTGCTGGCGTGGATTGCCCAGTCGCCGGTGATTATTATCAGCGGCGAACAGGCCACCAGCTATGAGTATGGCATGCTGCAGGTGCCGATTTTCGGCGCGCTGATTGCCGGTAACCTGGTGCTGGCGCGCCTCACTTCGCGCCGTACCGTGCGCTCGCTGATTATCATGGGCGGCTGGCCGATCATGTTTGGTCTGATCCTCTCCGCGGCGGCGACCGTGGTCTCTTCCCACGCTTATCTGTGGATGACCGCCGGCCTGAGCTTTTACGCCTTCGGAATTGGCCTCGCGAATGCCGGTCTGGTGCGCTTAACGCTGTTCGCCAGCGAGATGAGCAAAGGCACGGTCTCGGCGGCGATGGGAATGCTGCAGATGCTGATCTTCACCGTCGGCATCGAGCTCAGCAAACATGCTTATGAACTGGGGGGCAACGGCTTGTTCAGCCTGTTTAACCTGCTGGGCGGGGTACTGTGGCTGGGGCTGATGATCTACTTCCTGAAAGATAAAAGCGTCGGCAATTCGCAGCAGGCGTAACCGGTGGCAAACCCGGATGCACAAAGGCATCCGGGGTCTTATCAGGCGAACGGCGCTTCGCGATTTAACACCTTATCAATAATCTGCAGCACGCCTTCTTCGTTGTTGTGCGGCGCGTGATGGCTGGCGACGGCTTTGACGTCTTCCCGGGCGTTGGCCATGGCAAAGCCAAATCCGGCGTGCTGCAGCATCTCGATATCATTGCCGCTATCGCCGAACGCCACCACCTCATGATCCTCAATGCCCCAGCGCTGCTGCAAAATGCGCAAGCCGTTGGCTTTGTGCACCCCAGGCATAATTAAGTCAATACTGCCGTAGCCGGTGGCCACCGCGGTGACCATATCCCCCAGCGCCGCGTGCAGCTTCGGCTGAATTTCCGGGATCAGGCTGTCCGGTACGTTGAGACCAAATTTGAGGATCGCGTCATCAAGGTGGTTAAAATCATCCACCAGTTCGAGGCGGTGATAATACTTCGCCGCCACATTCTTCAGCGCGTCGTTATAGCGGTTGAGAGTGTAGGCGCTGCGCTTCCCGCAGGCGATGATTTCGATATTCGGCAGGGTCTGCAGATGATCGACCACGGCGTTGAAATGGTGGAGCGGCAGCTGGCAGTTGAAGACGTCTTCATTGCCGCTCACCACCCAGCCGCCGTTTTCCGCCACAAAGGCGATCTGATGGGCGATCTCCGGGAAAAAGGAGATCAGCTGATAATACTGGTTGCCGCTGGCGACCACGAAGCGAATATTCTGTTCACGCATTCGCTGGTACTGGGCGAGGAAGCGCGGCCGGTTGTAAGTTTTGGCATCGCTTAAAAAGGTGCCGTCCATATCCACCGCAATCAGTTTGATGCTCATTAGCTGTTCTCCATAACGGGTTCAGATTGTGGCTTAGCCACCGCGCGGGCGACCAGTGCCGCCACCATGACCAGACCCAGCACCACCATCATGGCGCTGCGCAGGCCGAAGTGTTCGCCGAGGAAGCCCAGCAGCGGCGGCCCGACGAGGAAAGCAAGATAACCGGTAATCGCCACCACGCTGACACGCTTGGGCGCGTCCGGCCCGGTATCGCTGGCGGCGGAGATGGTCAGCGGGAAGCCGAGCGAGGCGCCAATGCCCCACAGCAGTACCGAGATGCCCGCCACCCAGGGGTTATCGACGAAGATGATCAGGCCAATACCCAGGGCGCCCATCACCGCGCTGCCGCGGACCACCGTCACCCGGCTGTAGCGATCGATAAACCAGCCGCCGGTAAAGCGGCCCAGCGTCATGCCGAGGGTGAAGCCGGCATAGATCAGCGAGCCGGAGGTGGGGCTAAAGCCGTGGCCGTCCACCATCAGCAGCGGCAGCCAGTCGTTGGCCGAGCCTTCGGCAAATGCCATCGCCAGGACGATGACCCCGATCAGCAGCAACTGCGCGTCGCGCCATACCGGCAGACCTTTCGCCTCACCGTGGGCGGCTTCGGCGGCGTTTTTACCGGTGCCATCGGGAATGGCGCGGATGGCAATGGCGATGGGCAGAATAGCCACCAGCGCGGCCGCCAGGATATGCGGGGCGGCAGGCAGGCCGAATCCGGTCACTGCCATGCCCACCCCGGCGCCGAACAGGGTGCCAAAGCTGTAGAAGCCATGCATCATCGGCAGCACCGTTTTATTCATCTCTCGCTCGATGGCCGCGCCTTCGACGTTAATAGCGACTTCGGCGGAGCCAAAGCTGGCGCCAAAGATGGCCAGGCCGAAGGCGAACAGCGGGGCGGAAGAGACCCACAGGGCCAGGCTGAGCACCAGCATGCCGAGTACGGCGAAGGACATGGTGGTGCGGATAACCTTGCGGGTACCAAAGCGCTTCACCAGCCACGCTGAGCAGAGAATACCGCTCATCGACCCCACCGACAGACCAAACAGCACCACGCCCATTTTTGCCGTAGAAAGCATCAACTGATCGCGGATCGCCGGCGTGCGGGTGGCCCAGGAGGCCATTAATAAGCCGGGGATGAAAAAGAACATAAACAGCGCCCACAGCCGAAGCTGGAGCGCTCTGCGCGAGGTTTGCGTCGTCATCCGTAAACGCCTTAAAGGAGAAGAGTGAAGACAACAGTAGCAAGCATGTGTACATTTGTACATAAACCGGAAGAGGAAAATTATGGCCCGTAGACCGAACGATCCGCAGCGCCGCGAGCGCATCCTGCAAGCGACGCTGGACACCATCGCGGCGCACGGCGTCCAGGCGGTGACGCACCGCAAAATCGCCCTCTGCGCGAATGTGCCGCTGGGGTCGTTGACCTATTATTTCAGCGGCATCGAGGCGCTGGTCGAGGAGGCGTTCAGCCTGTTTACCGCCGAGATGTCGGCGCAGTATCAGCAATGCTTTGCCGGGGTAACGAACCGGGAACAAGCCTGCGATGCCATCGCGGAGCTGATCTTCAGCGCCCAGGTGACCACGGCGCGCAATATGGAGCTGATGTATCAGCTGTACGCGTTCTGCAGCAGTCAGCCGGCGCTAAAGGGGGTGATGCAGAACTGGATGCGGCGCAGCCAGCAGACGCTGGAGCAATGGTTCGCCCCCGATACCGCCCGCGGCCTCGACGCCTTTATTGAAGGAATGACTTTGCACTTTGTCACCGACCGCGCGCCGCTGTCGAAGGCGGCAATCCGGCTGCTGGTTGGGCAGCTGGCGGGGGAGAGGGCGCAGGAAGAGGGGCGCTGAGGCGGTGCGAGACATGCGTGAGGGATAAATTCAGGCAACAAAAAACCCATCAACCTTGAACCGAAGTGGCGGGGTTGATGGGCTCCACAAAATGGGGACATCAAAGAAAAGCAGTGGCATTACTTATGACTGATGCCCTGAGAAAAAGTTCTGCCTGTGACGGCTTTTTTCTCAAAAATTTATTGTAGCCCTGGCCAGATGATCACGATGAGCGTCCCGGCAAGGGTAAGCAGCACGTTGGCGATGGCGTAGGTGCCTGCGTAGCCGAGCGCCGGAATGTTGCTGCGCGCGGTATCGCTGATGATCTCCATTGCCGGGGCGCAGGTGCGGGCGCCCATCATGGCGCCAAACAGCATCGCCCGGTTCATGCGCAGCACATAGGCGCCGAACAGGAAGCAGATCACCACCGGCAACAGGCTGACAATAAGCCCTGCCGCCAGCATCTGACCGCCGACGGCGCCCAGACCGTTATTGATCCCGGCCCCGGCGCTGAGTCCGACCCCGGCCATAAACACCATCAGGCCAAACTCTTTCACCATGTTCAGCGCCCCCTGCGGGATATAGCCGAAGGTTGGGTGGTTGGCGCGCAGGAAGCCAAGCATAATGCCGGCGAACAGCAGGCCGGCGGCGTTGCCGATTCCGAAGCTAAAAGAGCTGAACTGGAAGGTGATCATGCCGATCATCAGGCCGACGATAAAGAAGGCGCAGAAGGCCAGCAGGTCGGTCACCTGGCTGTGAATGGAGATGAAGCCGATGCGGTCGGCCACGGTTTTTACGCGGCGGGCGTCGCCGCTGACCTGCAGCACGTCGCCTTTGTTCAGCACCACGTTATCGTCGATAGGCATTTCAATCTGGCTGCGGATCACCCGGTTTAAGAAGCAGCCGTGGTCGGTGAGCTTCAGCTGCGCCAGGCGGCGGCCGACGGCGTTGTGGTTTTTGACCACAATCTCTTCGGTGACGATGCGCATGTCGAGCAGATCGCGGTCGAATACCTCTTTGCCGTTACGGAAGCTCGGGTCGAGGCGAGCGTGCGCGTCCGGATAACCCACCAGCGCAATATCGTCGCCCATCTGCAGCACCGCGTCGCCGTCCGGGTTGGCCAGAATGCCGTTGCGGCGGATGCGTTCGATATAGCAGCCGGTCTGGCGATAAATCCCCAGCTCGCGCAGATTTTTGCCATCCGCCCAGGCCACCAGCTCCGGGCCAACGCGGTAGGCGCGGATCACAGGCAGGTACACTTTACGTTTTGAATCGGTATCGAGGCCGCGCTCACGGGCGATTTGTTGGGCGCTGGTCTGCAGATCCTGATGCTGCAGCTTGGGCATATAACGGGCGCCGACGATCAGACTCACCAGGCCGACCAGGTAGGTCAGGGCATAGCCGAGGCTCAGATGGTCAAGCGACTGCGCCAGCTGATCGCTGGGCAGGCCGAAATGGCGCAGGGTGTCGCCCGCGCCCACCAGCACCGGGGTGGAGGTCATGGCGCCCGCCAGCATACCGGCGGTAAGACCAATATCCCAGCCGAACACTTTGCCCAGCACGGTGGCGATCAGCATCGCGCTGCCGACCATCACCAACGCCAGCATCAGGTAGTTTTTGCCGTCGCGGAAAAAAATGGAAAAAAAGTTGGGCCCGGCTTCCACGCCGACGCAAAAAATAAACAGCATAAAGCCGAGATTAAGGGCATCAGTGTTAATCGCGAAATGCTGTTGACCTAATAAGAGAGAAACGACTAAAACGCCAATGGAATTACCAAGTTGTACTGAGCCGAGACGCAGTTTTCCCAGGCATAGTCCTAATGCAAGTACAACGAATAATAACAGGATGTAATTCCCGTTTAACAAATCTGCGACGTTTATATTCACGAAAGCCAACTTCTCATTTACTAGTAAGTTGTTGAAGGAAATGGTTATTTGGTCTAAGGTTGCTCAGGCGTTCGCGTTGTGGCGAACCTATTCTGGCACCCTGTTATAACCAGCAAAAATATACCCGCTAGTTTAATCCTTCCTGGATGCGGCGGCTAGTGACAATCGTTTTTAGGCTGGTTGGGGAGTTATTGGCATGGATTGCCGAAATGCTTTATCTGACTGGGCGACGTGGACGTGAGTTAGAGGCAACATCAGGAGGATACGGTGAAGTCTGAGCGTAGTTGGGCCGGTATTATCTGCGGCTTCGTTCTGTTCATTGTGGTGTGCTTATCGCTGCTACTACATATGAAAGGGGCCTTTCGCGCCAGCGGCAACCCGGAGCTGGGCCTGCTCTTCTTTTTGCTGCCAGGGGCGGCGGCGAGCTGCCTCTCTCCCGGACAGCGGGTACTGCGTCCTTTGCTGGGTGCGATGCTGGCGGCGCCGGTCTGTATGGTGACGATGCGGCTGTTCTTCGTGACGCACAGAACGTTCTGGCAGGAGATGGCGTGGGTACTGAGCGCGGTGTTCTGGTGCGCACTCGGGGCGTTGTGCTTTTTGTTTATCTGCGCCTGGCTTGATACCTGGCGCAGTCACTCATCGAGCAAATAAATTGACTCAGGCAAACAGGCCAAGGTTCTCTTTCGCCCAGGCTTCGAAATCGGTGCAACCGCCGATGTGTTTCTGGTCGACGAAGATCTGCGGCACGGTTTCAACCGGTTTGCCGACGGTCTTTTCCAGGTCAGCTTTGCTGATGCCTTCGGCGTGAATATCCACGTAACGGTAGTTAAAGTCATCACGCTCGTTGGTCAGTTTTTCTGCCAGCTCTTTGGCGCGAACGCAGTAAGGGCAGCCTGGACGACCAAAAATAACGGTAAACATTGCTTCTCTCCTTAAACCTCAGCCGGATGGCGAATGGCGCTTATGATGCCTGCATTGACCGGTGAGGGAAAGAAGGTTCTGCCTTTTGCTTCGATGGTTTACGGCTATGTTTGATAAATGTCGTACTATCAAAACCCGTATACTGACCCGGCGGCGTAGTGAGATTGTCTGATGCGCCGCGCTTATCAACCGGAGAGGTGTGATGCGAAAATTTGCCCCGTTGCCGAAAAGCATTCTGCTGGTTGAGATCCTCGGGATGGGGCTGTTAACCCTCGCCTGGCTCTCGCTTAACCAGTATGTCCAGCTGCCTGCGCCCATTGCCAGCCCGACCGCGGCGCTGGTGATGCTCTTTGCCGGGATCGTGCTGATGATCCCCGCCGCCATCGTCGTTATGTGGCGGATGGCGCAGATCGTGGCCCCGCAGTTAACGCACTCTCCAAAGCCTGAATCCTTGTCTGACAGAGAAAAACGTAATGACGCCGACCATTGAGCTGCTGCGCAGCCATCGTTCCATCCGCCACTTCACCGATGCCCCCGTGAGCGACGAACAGCGCGCAGAGATTATCGCCAGCGCGCAAGCGGCATCTACCTCGAGTTTTTTACAGTGCACCTCCATCATCCGTATTACCGACCCCGCGCTGCGTGAGCAACTGGTCCCGCTGACCGGCGGCCAGCAGCACGTCGCCCAGGCGGCGGAGTTTTGGGTTTTCTGCGCCGACTTTAACCGCCACCTGCAGATTTGCCCACAGGCGCAGCTGGGGCTGGCTGAACAGCTGCTGATCGGCGTCGTCGATACGGCGCTGCTGGCGCAAAACGCGCTGATTGCCGCCGAGTCCCTCGGGCTGGGCGGCGTCTATATCGGCGGGTTGCGTAATAGCATCGAGGCGGTGACTGAGCTGCTGGCGCTGCCGCAGCACGTCCTGCCGCTGTTCGGTCTTTGCCTTGGCTGGCCGGCGGATAACCCGGACATCAAGCCGCGGATGCCGGCCGCCATGCTGGTGCATGAGAACCGCTATCAGCCGCTGGATAACGCGCTGCTGGCGGACTATGACGACCAGCTGGCGCACTATTATCTGTCGCGCGGCAGCAACGCCCGCCGCGATACCTGGAGCGATCATATCCGTCGCACTATCGTGAAAGAGAGTCGTCCGTTTATTCTCGACTATCTGCATAAGCAGGGGTGGGCAACACGCTGATTACGTGTACACTGCTGCTCCGGCCAGGTGATCTCCGCCGCCGGCCGCAGGAAAGGTGAAAGTGTGTTCGATAGCTGAGGCCCGCCAGAGCGGGTCTTTTTGCAGAGGTGCAGGATGAAAATTGCCATATTATCCCGGGATGGAACGCTTTATTCATGTCGACGCCTGCGCGAAGCGGCGCAACAGCGCGGGCATCAGGTCGAGATCCTCGATCCGCTTTCCTGCTATATGAATGTCAGTCCGGTGGCGTCGTCCATCCACTACAAAGGGCGTCAGCTACCGCATTTTGATGCGGTGATCCCGCGGATTGGCTCGGCGATCACCTACTATGGCACCGCGGCTTTGCGTCAGTTTGAACTATTGGGAAGCTATCCGCTGAATGAGTCGGTCGCCATCACCCGCGCTCGCGATAAGCTGCGCTCGCTGCAGCTGCTGGCGCGCCAGGGTATCGATTTGCCGCTGACCGGCATCGCTCACTCCCCCGATGACACCAGCGACCTGATCGCCATGGTGGGCGGGGCACCGCTGGTGGTGAAGCTGGTGGAAGGCACCCAGGGGATCGGCGTGGTGCTGGCGGAGACCCGTCAGGCGGCGGAGAGCGTGATCGACGCCTTTCGCGGGCTGAATGCGCATATTCTGGTGCAGGAATATATTGCCGAGGCGAAAGGCTGCGATATTCGCTGCCTGGTGGTCGGCAATGAGGTGGTGGCGGCGATCGAACGGCGGGCTAAAGAGGGCGACTTTCGTTCTAACCTGCACCGCGGCGGCATGGCCACGGTGGCGCAGATTAGCGACGAGGAGCGGGCGATTGCCATCAAGGCGACGCAAACCCTTGGGCTCGATGTCGCCGGTGTCGATATTTTACGCGCCACCCGCGGGCCGCTGGTGATGGAGGTGAATGCCTCGCCGGGGCTGGAAGGGGTGGAAACCACCACCGGCGTGGACATCGCCAGCCGGATGATCGCCTGGATCGAGCGCCAGGCGACGCCGGAATTCTGTTTGAAAATAGGCGGCTAGCCGCTGGATGCAAGTCTGTCATGGTATGCGGCGCTTTTTTTGCGTAAGCTATGGCGTCGTTTTTTCATTGTAAGGGGTCACAGGCACTATGGATTCACTGGTCGTTCCAGGTCTGGATACGCTACGCCGCTGGCTGGATGAGATCGGCATCAGCTTTTTTGAGTGCGATTCCTGCCAGGCATTGCATCTGCCGCATATGCAGAATTTCGACGGTATTTTTGATGCCAAAATTGACCTGGTAGACAACGTGGTGCTCTTTTCCGCCCTCGCGGAGGTGAAGCCGTCCGCTCTGCTGGCGCTGTCGGCGGATCTCTCGGCTATCAACGCCAGTTCGTTAACTGTGAAGGCGTTTATCGATATTCAGGACGATAACTTGCCCAAGCTGGTGGTCTGTCAGTCGTTGTCTATCGGCCCGGGGGTGACCATGGAGCAGTTCGCCTGGTTCTTCCGCCAAAGCGAAGAGCAGATCTCAATGGTGATCCTCGAAGCCGGCGCCAACCAGCTGCTGTACAAAGGCGAAGAAGAAGAGCCCGCGGCGGAAAACGTGCAATACCATTTTCTTCACTAAACCTGCCTAAAATTAGCGCAGCCACTACCGCAGCGGCTGCGTATTACCCGCTTTTATTCTGCGTTTATCCTTCTCTTAAAGCATTATTCACCGCCATTCAGGCCGTTTTGGCTTATCACGTAGACCGTTATTGCATAAAAATTTGATAAAAGGCGTTTTTTTACCTGGGCTATAGCCTCTTATTCTGGCTACAGTTATTCTGGCGATGCTTCCAGTTGCGAGCAACCACTCCGGGAGAGATCCGCTCTCCTTTTCTCAGGCAATGAAAAAATATGCATGATTCTTGCATGCGTTGAAATGCGTATATTTGAGCCCGTAAATTAACGGGCGTTGAGAAGGATAAGAGATATGACCGCCTTTGGTAAAAAATGGTTAACAGGTCTGGTTACGGGTGCGCTGATGGCCGTCTCTGCCGGTTCGCTCGCCGCCGAACAAAAAACCCTGCATGTTTATAACTGGTCTGATTATATTGCGCCGGACACGGTAGCGAATTTTGAAAAAGAGACCGGGATTAAAGTCGTGTATGACGTTTTTGATTCCAACGAAGTACTGGAAGGCAAATTAATGGCCGGCAGCACCGGTTTCGACCTGGTGGTACCGTCGGCAAGCTTCCTTGAGCGCCAGCTGGCGGCGGGCGTGTTCCAGCCGCTGGACAAGAGCAAGCTGCCCAACTGGAAGAACCTTGATCCCGAAGTGTTGAAGCTGGTCGCCAAGCATGACCCTGAGAATAAATACGCCATGCCTTACCTGTGGGCGACGACGGGCATTGGCTACAACGTGGATAAGGTGAAAGCCGTCCTCGGTAAAGATGCGCCGGTGGACAGCTGGGATCTGGTGCTGAAGCCGGAGAACCTTGAAAAACTGAAAAGCTGCGGCGTCTCCTTCCTCGACGCGCCGGAAGAGATTTTCGCCACCGTGCTGAACTACCTCGGCAAGGATCCGAACAGCAGCAAAGCGGATGATTACACCGGCCCGGCGACCGATCTGCTGCTGAAGCTGCGGCCGAACATTCGCTACTTCCACTCTTCGCAATATATTAATGACCTTGCCAACGGCGACATCTGCGTGGCGATCGGCTGGGCAGGGGATGTCTGGCAGGCGGCCAACCGCGCGAAAGAGGCGAAGAACGGCGTTAACGTCTCCTACTTTATTCCGAAAGAAGGCGCGCTGGCGTTCTTTGATGTCTTTGCCATGCCGGCCGACGCCAAGAATAAAGATGAAGCCTATCAGTTCCTTAACTATCTGATGCGCCCGGATGTGATCGCTAAAATCAGCGACCAGGTGTTCTACGCCAACGGCAACAAGGCCTCCACACCGCTGGTCAGCGAGACGATCCGTAACAACCCGGCGATTTATCCGCCAGCGGATGTGTTCGCCAAACTGTTCACGCTGAAGGTGCAGGATCCGAAGATTGACCGCGTGCGCACTCGCGCGTGGACCAAAGTGAAGAGCGGCAAATAATCTCTGACGGCCCGTCGAACACGGGCCGAATCAGATCTGCACTCGCCGGGAAATGGCAGCGCGCCCGGCGAGCAGAAGCACCAGGATGGTGCAATTGCACTGTTAAGCACGAAGTATGGCACCGGACCATATGGTGATCGTTTTTTTGCCGGAGAGCACCCGATTGAACGACGTAATGCCCCGCCCACAGGCGAAAGCCCCCAAAGCGCTGACCCCGCTACTGGAAATCCGTAACTTAACCAAGTCGTTCGATGGCCAGCACGCGGTCGACGACGTCAGTCTCACTATCTATAAAGGCGAAATTTTTGCTCTGCTGGGCGCATCAGGCTGCGGGAAATCGACCCTGCTGCGTATGCTGGCGGGCTTTGAACAACCGACCGCCGGGCAGATTATGCTCGACGGCGTGGATCTGGCGCGCGTGCCGCCCTATCAGCGGCCTATCAATATGATGTTCCAGTCCTACGCCCTGTTTCCCCATATGACCGTTGAGCAGAATATCGCCTTCGGTCTGAAGCAGGATCGTCTGCCTAAGGCGGAAATCACCGCCCGGGTGCAGGAGATGCTGGCTCTGGTGCATATGCAGGAATATGCCAAACGCAAGCCGCACCAGCTCTCTGGCGGCCAGCGCCAGCGCGTCGCGCTGGCGCGTAGCCTGGCGAAACGGCCGAAGCTGCTGCTACTCGATGAGCCGATGGGCGCGCTGGACAAAAAGCTGCGCGATCGCATGCAGCTGGAGGTAGTGGATATTCTCGAACGCGTTGGCGTGACCTGCGTGATGGTGACTCACGACCAGGAAGAGGCGATGACCATGGCGGGCCGTATCGCCATCATGAACCGCGGCAAGTTTGTGCAGATTGGCGAACCGGAAGAGATTTACGAGCACCCGACCACCCGCTATAGCGCCGAGTTCATCGGCTCGGTAAACGTCTTTGAAGGGCTGGTGAAGGAGCGTCTGGAGGATGGCCTGGTGCTAAGCTCGCCGGGATTGATGCATCCGCTGAAGGTCGACCCCGACGCGTCGGTGGTGGATAACGTGCCGGTCTGGGTGGCGCTGCGCCCGGAGAAGATCATGCTGTGCGATGAACCACCGGCGGACGGCTACAATTTTGCCGTCGGCGAGGTGATTCATATCGCCTATCTCGGGGATCTCTCTATCTATCATGTGCGCCTGCAAAGCGGGCAGATGATCAGCGCCCAGTTGCAGAATGAACACCGCCATCGGAAAGGAACGCCCACCTGGGGTGACGAGGTGCGTTTATGCTGGGATGCGGATAGCTGCGTAGTGCTGACGGTGTAAGGAGAGGGCGATGAGTACCGTTGAATCCCCGTCAGGGGCGAAAAAACCGGGCGGCTTCGGGCTGTGGGCGGCGCGCCTGCAGATGGCGCATGGCCGCAAGCTGGTGATTGCGCTGCCCTATCTGTGGCTGATCCTGTTGTTCATGCTGCCGTTCCTGATCGTGTTCAAGATAAGTCTTGCCGAGATGGCGCGGGCGATCCCTCCCTACACCGAGCTGATGGAGTGGGCGGATGGCCAGCTGACGCTGACCCTCAACTTTGCCAACTTCCTGCAGTTGACTGACGATCCGCTCTATTTCGAAGCTTATCTCCAGTCGCTGCAGGTGGCGGGCATATCGACGATCTGCTGCCTGCTGCTGGGCTATCCGCTGGCCTGGGCGGTGGCGCACAGCAAGCCGTCGACGCGCAATATTCTGCTGCTGCTGGTGATCCTGCCGTCGTGGACGTCATTCTTAATCCGCGTTTATGCCTGGATGGGGCTGCTGAAAAGCAACGGCGTGTTGAATAACTTCCTGCTGTGGTTAGGGGTTATCGATCAACCGCTGGAGATCCTGCACACCAACCTGGCGGTGTATATCGGTATTGTGTATGCCTATCTGCCGTTTATGGTGCTGCCGATCTACACCGCGCTGACCCGCATCGACTATTCGCTGGTGGAGGCCTCGCTGGATCTCGGCGCCCGGCCGCTGAAGACCTTCTTCCAGGTGATCGTCCCGCTCACCAAAGGCGGCATTATTGCCGGTTCGATGCTGGTGTTTATCCCGGCGGTGGGGGAGTTCGTGATCCCGGAACTGCTGGGCGGGCCGGACAGCATCATGATTGGCCGCGTGCTGTGGCAGGAGTTCTTTAACAACCGCGACTGGCCGGTCGCCTCGGCGGTGGCGATTGTCATGCTGCTGCTGCTGATCGTGCCGATCATGTGGTTCCACAAGCACCAGCAAAAACAGATGGGAGAGCAGGGATGAACGACTTGCCGGTAGTACGCTCGCCGTGGCGCATTCTGATCCTCGTGCTTGGGTTCACCTTCCTCTATGCCCCGATGCTGATGCTGGTGATCTACTCGTTCAACAGCTCGAAGCTGGTAACGGTCTGGGCCGGGTGGTCGACGCGCTGGTATAGCGAACTGTTCCACGATGATGCGATGATGAGCGCGGTAGGGTTGAGCCTGACCATCGCCGCCTGCGCGGCGACGGCGGCGGCGATCCTCGGTACCATCGCCGCGGTGGTGATGGTGCGCTTTGGACGCTTTCGCGGGTCTAATGGCTTCGCATTTATGATCACCGCGCCGCTGGTTATGCCGGACGTGATCACCGGTCTCTCGCTGCTGCTGCTGTTCGTGGCGCTGGGACATGCCATTGGCTGGCCGTCGGATCGCGGGATGTTGACCATCTGGCTGGCGCACGTCACCTTCTGTACCGCCTACGTGGCGGTGGTGATCTCCTCGCGGCTGCGTGAGCTGGACCACTCGATTGAAGAGGCGGCGATGGATCTGGGCGCCGCGCCGCTGAAGGTCTTTTTCGTCATCACGCTGCCGATGATTATGCCAGCGGTGATCTCCGGCTGGCTGCTGGCGTTCACGCTGTCGCTGGATGACCTGGTGATCGCCAGCTTTGTCTCCGGTCCCGGGGCCACGACGTTACCGATGCTGGTCTTCTCCAGCGTGCGTATGGGGGTCAACCCGGAGATTAACGCCCTGGCGACGCTCATCCTTGGCGTGGTCGGTATTGTTGGTTTTATCGCCTGGTATTTGATGGCCCGCGCAGAAAAGCAGCGAGTGCGCGATATCCAGCGTGCAAGACAAGGCTGAACCACCTAAAATCGGTACAGCAGCCTCCGGTCGGCGCCACCCTGTGGCGCCGTTTTCATGGAAGACATTACGTTGGGATTGTTTACGAAAACTCGCTCATCGCATGCCCGCCTTAACGTCCCTGCGCTGGTGCAGGTGGCGGCCTTTGCTATTATTTTGATCCGCGCTCTGGACCTGCTGATGATCCTCAATCTGTTGGGTCTGCAGGGGCTGAACGAATTCATACACCGCAGCGTCCAGACCTGGAACCTGACGCTGGTCTTCCTCGGCAGCCTGGCGCTGGTATTTGTCGAAATCTGGTGCGCCTTCTCGCTGGTGAAAGGGCGCAACTGGGCGCGCTGGGTCTATCTGCTGACGCAGATTATCGCCGCCGGCTACCTGTGGGCGGCGTCGCTGGGCTACGGGTATCCGGAACTGTTCAGCATTCCCGGCGAATCCAAACGGGAGATCTTCCACTCGCTGGTGATGCAAAAACTGCCGGATCTGCTGGTTCTGACGCTGCTGTTTGTGCCGGCGAACTGCCGTCGGTTTTTCCGCCTGCAATAACGGTGATACAATCCCCGCCCCTGGATTTTTGAAGGTCAATTATGCATTGCGCACTCTACGACGCCGGCCGCTGCCGCTCCTGTCAATGGCTGGAGCGGCCGGTCCCGCAACAGCTCGCCGATAAAATGGCCGATCTGCGCACGCTGCTGGCGGCGATCCCGGTCGCTGCCTGGGGCGAGCCGGTCAGCGGGCCAGAGACGGCCTTTCGTAACAAGGCCAAGATGGTGGTCAGCGGCAGCGTTGAGCGTCCGCTGCTGGGGATGCTGCATCGCGATGGCACCCCGGTGGATCTCACCGACTGCCCGCTCTATCCTTCATCGTTTGCGCCGGTGTTTGCCGTCCTGAAGCCCTTTATCGCCCGCGCCGGGTTAACCCCCTATAACGTCGCGCGCAAGCGCGGGGAGCTGAAATATCTGCTGCTAACCGCCAGCCAGCAGGGGGAGATGATGCTGCGCTTCGTACTGCGCTCAGAGGCCAAGCTGGCTCAGCTGCGCGCCGCGCTGCCGTGGCTGCAGGCGCAGCTCCCGCAGCTCAAGGTGATCACGGCGAATATCCAGCCGGTGCATATGGCAATCATGGAAGGCGAGCAGGAGATCTTCTTCACCGAACAGCAGGCGCTGGGGGAGGTCTTTAACGAGGTGCCGCTGTGGATCCGCCCGCAAAGTTTCTTTCAGACCAACCCGGCGGTAGCCAGTCGGCTGTATGCCACCGCCCGCGACTGGGTGCGCGCGCTGCCGGTCCAGCATATGTGGGATCTGTTTTGCGGCGTCGGGGGATTTGGCCTGCACTGCGCGACGCCGGCGATGCGCCTGACCGGTATCGAGATTGCCCCGGAAGCGATCGCCTGCGCCAGACAGTCAGCCGCGCAGCTGGGGCTCAGCAATCTGCATTTTCAGGCGCTGGACTCGACGCAGTTCGCCACTCATGAAGCGGATATCCCGCAGCTGGTGTTGGTCAACCCGCCGCGCCGCGGCATTGGCGCCGAACTGTGCGACTATTTAAGCCGCATGGCGCCGCCCTATATCATCTATTCCAGCTGTAACGCTCGCACCATGGCGACCGATATTGCCCGTCTTCGCGGCTATCGCGTCGAGCGGGTCCAGCTGTTTGATATGTTCCCTCACACCGCGCACTACGAAGTGCTGACCCTGCTGGTCCGCGAAGTTTAAACAAAATGTGAAGGCTTTGCGCCGCTGAAATCAGGTAAGCTTGGCGCTGCATGTTTTGTTATTGGTGGGGGGAATCTAATGGCCAAAACCATTCTGCTGGTGGAAGATGACGAGGATATTGCCACGCTGCTGCGGCTCAATCTTCAGGATGAGGGCTATCAGATTGTGCATGAAGCCGACGGCGACCAGGCCCTTGTCCAGCTGGAAAAGCAGGTCTGGGATGCGGTGATCCTTGATTTGATGCTGCCTGGCGTCGATGGCCTGGAGATCTGCCGGCGTATCCGTCAGATGACCCGTTACCTGCCAGTAATTATCATCAGCGCTCGCACCAGCGAAATGCACCGCGTGCTGGGCCTGGAGATGGGCGCCGATGATTATCTGGCGAAGCCCTTTTCACTGCTGGAGCTTATCGCCCGCGTCAAAGCGCTGTTTCGTCGCCAGGAGGCTATGGGGCAGAACCTGCTGATGGACGCCGGGCGCCTGTCCTGCCATGGCCTGAGCATCGATCCGCTGTCGCGCGAAGTGAAGCTGCGCGGCGAGGTGGTGGACCTTACGCCGCGCGAATTCGATCTGCTCTATTACTTCGCCCGCCATCCCGGTGAGGTGTTTTCGCGGCTGGCGCTGCTGGAGCAGGTCTGGGGATATCAGCACGAGGGCTATGAGCACACGGTTAATACCCATATCAACCGCCTGCGCAGCAAAATCGAACGTGACCCGGCGGAGCCGGACATCATTCTTACCGTCTGGGGTAAAGGCTATAAATTCGCCCCGATGTCGCAAGAGGTCGCCCCGTGATCCGCCGCCTGAGCCTCAGCCAGCGGTTGGCGCTGGTGGTGGTCTCCCTGCTGATGCTGTGCGCGGCGGCAGTATGCGCCGTTCAGTTACACAGCAGCGCGCAGTATGGCAACGCCATGGTGCAGCGCCTCTCCGCCGGGCTGGCTCAGCAGATTGTCGCCCGCGAGCCGCTGCTGGACGCCCACGGCGAGGTCAACCGACAAACCCTGAAGTCGTTGTTTGACCGCCTGATGACCTTTAATCCCAGCGTGGAGCTCTATCTGTTGTCGCCGGATGGCGACCTGCTGGCCGATGCGGCGCCGCCGGGACATATCCAGCGCCAGCGTATCGATATGGCGCCAGTGCAGGCTTTTCTCACCGGCAGTGCGTCGCCGGTGTATGGCGACGATCCACGTAGTCTCGACGGACGAAAAGTCTTCAGCGCCGCTCCGCTGCGCGTCGACGGGCAGCTGCGCGGCTACCTGTATATCATTTTGCAGGGAGAGACCTTTAATCAGCTGGCGGCCGACGCCTGGCAAAAAACGCTGTGGAGCATTGTTCTGTGGACGCTGCTGCTGGTGGCCCTGTTTGGCCTTCTGACAGGGGGGCTGGCATGGTTCTGGGTCACCCGGCCGGTCCGCCAGCTCACCGCCCAGGTCGCGGCGAGCGGCCAGGACAGCATCAGCGCCATCAAAACCCTGGCGGCCCGCACGCCGGAGCCCCTGCCTGGTAACGAGGTGGCGGTGCTCGAGAATCGCTTTATTGACCTTGCGCAGCAGATAGCCGGCCAGTGGGATCGGCTGGCCGACAGCGACCGCCAGCGCCGCGAATTTGTGGCCAATATCTCCCATGATTTGCGTACGCCGCTCACCTCGCTGCTGGGGTATCTGGAAACGCTGACGCTGAAGGATGAACGGCTGACCGCCGAGGAGCGCAGGCAATATCTCACCATCGCCCTGCGTCAGGGCAACAAAGTGCGCCATCTCTCGCAGCAGCTGTTTGAGCTGGCGCGACTGGAGCATGGGAGCATTAAGCCGCAGCGCGAGCGTTTTGCGATGGGGGAGCTGATCTCCGATGTCGCGCAGAAGTTTGAATTAACTGCCCGCACGCGCGAGGTGAACCTGCGTATTGATGTGCCGGGACCGCTGCCGCTGATTAACGCCGATGTGTCGATGATTGAGAGGGTGGTGACCAACCTGCTCGATAACGCGATGCGGCATACGCCCGTCGGCGGGGAGATCCGTCTGGCGGTCTGGCAGGAGGAACAACAGCTCCAGGTGGAAGTGGCCGACAACGGAACGGGCGTCGATGCCGCGCTGCGCGACGATCTGTTCCAGCGGCCGTCGGCGTTGTCTACCCAGGCATCGCGGGAGGATCGCGGCGGGTTAGGGCTACTGATTGTGAAACGAATGCTGGAGTTGCACGGGGGCGGTATCAGACTGGTGGAGTCGGTAAGCGGGGCGCGGTTCAGGTTCTTCGTGCCACTTTAAGACATTGCCGGATGGCGGATACGCCTTACCCGGCTACGGGGGAAGAGTAGGCCGGGTAAGCGCAGTGCCACCCGGCAAAAAATTTACTCCGGGAACCATTGGTTGCTGATTTTCTGGTAGGTACCGTCGGCCTTAATCGCTTTCAGCGCGGCGTTCAGTTTCTCCAGCAGCGCCTTGTTATCCGGGCGCACGGCAATGCCGAGTCCGGTGCCGAAGTATTGCGGATCCGTCACTTTCGGCGTGGCTGCGCCCAACTGCGGGTTGGTTTTCAGCCACTCGTTGACCACTGCGGTATCGCCGAACACGCCGTCGATACGGCCATTTTTCAGATCGATAATCGCATTCTGGTAGCTGTCATAGGCGACGGTCTTCACCTCAGGATGTTTATCCTGCAGATATTTCTGATGGGTGGTGCCGTTTTCCATGCCGATCCGTTTGCTTTTCAGGTCATCGAAGGAATGGAACGCGTCTTTTTTGGCGATCACCAGCGCCGAGTTGGCGTAGTACGGGTCGGTGAAGGCCACCTGCTTGCTGCGTTCCGGCGTAATATCCATTCCGGAAATCACCGCATCATATTTCTTGAACTTCAGTGCCGGGATCAGGCTGTCAAAAGCGTGGTTGGTAAAGGTACATTCTGCCTGCATTTGTTTGCACAGCGCTTTGGCCAGGTCGAGATCGAAACCAACAATCTGATTATTGGCATCCATCGATTCAAACGGCGGATAGGTTGCGGACACGCCGAAGCTGATTTTCTCTGCGGCGGCAGCGCCGAAGGTGAACGTGGTGAGCAGTGCAGCCAGAACTAACTTTTTCATCGTGGAACTCCCGTCTGTCAATCTTATGATTATTCGCCGTGTCTGCGGCATAGAGTGACAATGCCATTAAATGAATTTATATGCAATAAATATGATTAAATATTTTTAATGCCATAAAAAAAGACGGACAGGTGTTAGACTTGTCCGTCTTGTTGTCTGCTTTTTATGCAATAAGGCTCAGGCGCTAGTTACGTCGCTCGAAGGCCAGCGCTTTACGTTCCACCAGGCGCATCAGCAGCGTCAGCAGTCCGTTGACGATGAGATAGATAATCCCGGCGGCGCCGAACACCATCACGTCGTAGGTGCGTCCGTACAGCAGCTGGCCGTGGCCCATTACTTCCATCAGGGTGATGGTGTAGGCCAGAGAGGTACTCTTGAAAACCAGCACCACTTCGTTGGAATAGGACGACAGCGCACGCTTAAAGGCATACGGCAGCAGGATCGCCAGGGTATCCTTTTTACTCATCCCCAGTGCGCTGCACGACTGCCATTGCCCGTCGGGGATCGCCCGGATGGCGCCATAAAACAACTGAGTGGTGTAGGCGGCGCTGTTGAGCGACAGGGCGATCAGAGCGCACAGCCACGGTTCAGAGATAAGATGCCACAGCCACGGATAATCCTGCAGCGAAGGAAACTGTCCGGGGCCGTAGTAAATCAGGAAGATCTGCACCAGCAGCGGCGTACCGGTAAACAGGGTGATATAGCCGCGGACTATCCACACCAGCCCCGGCGTCTTCAGCGTCAGGATAATGGTAAAAATCAGCGACAGGATCAGCGCCACGATAATCGACGCCACGGTCAGCGTCAGGCTGGTATGAAGCCCTTTCAGCAGTTCGGGTAAGTAGTCGAGCATCAGCCTGGTCTCCGTTCGAAGCGCGTCGCACGCTGGTCAATCCGCTTAAGGATGTATTGACTCAACAGGGTGATGACGAGATAGATTGCCGCCGCAATGATATACCAGTTAAAGGGTTCCTGAGTGCGGGTGGCGATGCTTTTGGTCTGCAGCATCAGATCGTTGACGCTGATCAGGCTCACCAGCGCGGTGTCCTTCAGCAGCACCAGCCACTGGTTACCGAGGCCAGGCAGAGCATGGCGCCACATCTGCGGCATCACCAGACGGAAGAATATAGCCGCTTTCGACAGCCCCAGCGCCTGGCCGGACTCCCACTGACCCTGCGGAACGGCTTTCAGCGCGCCGCGCAGCGTTTGCGAGGCGTAGGCGGCATACAGCAGCGACAGGGCGATCGCCCCGCAGAGGAACGGACTGACGTCAAAGTTCTCAATCTGCATCTGCACCGGGATCTGCGTGAACCCGAGCGGGATGGTAAAACCGTCAGAGAGCGTCAGCAGCAGCTGGGAAGAGCCGAAATAGATAAACAGCACCACCAGAATTTCCGGTAGTCCGCGCAGGATGGTCACAATGCCGGTTGCAAGCCAGGCTACCGGGCGCCATTTCACTGACTCCAGTACCGCAAAGAGCATCGCCAGGACCAGGCCGATGACGAGCGCGCAAACGGCAAGGCCGACGGTCATCCCGGCGGCGCTTGCTAATGGAAAAATTTCGTTCATTCAGTCTTACTTCTGGAACCATTTGTTATAGATGGTCTGGTAAGTGCCGTCTTTCTTCACTTTTTCCAGCGCAGCGTTAAATTTCTGCTGCAGGTCGGTGTTGCCCTGACGTACGGCAATGCCCAGCCCGGTGCCGAAATAGGCTTTGTCGGTCACTTTATCGCCCACGGCCGCCAGCTTCGGATTGCTCTTCAGCCATTCGGTCACCACGGCGGTATCGCCAAAGACCGCGTCAATACGACCATTCTGCAGATCCAGCTTCGCATTCTGGTAGCTGTCGTAAGGAACGGTAGTAATTTCCGGATGTTTATCGGTGATGAATTTCTGGTGGGTGGTGCCGTTCTGCACGCCCACTTTTTTGCCCTTCAGCTGGTCAATGCTGGTGAACTTACCCTGCTGACCGACGAACAGCGCCGAGTTGTCATAATACGGGGTAGAGAACAGCACCTGCTTTTCACGCTCCGGCGTGATGTCCATCCCGGCCATGACCGCGTCGAAACGGCGGAATTTCAGTCCCGGGATCAGGCTGTCAAAGGCCTGGTTGGTAAAGGTACAAGTGGCATCGATCTCTTTACACAGCGCGTTCGCCAGATCGACATCGAAACCGACGATCTGGTTGTTGGCGTCCACCAGCTCAAACGGAGGGTAGGAGGCCTCGGTGGCGAAACGAATGGTCTGCGCGGCGGAAGCGGAGAGGCTCATGCCTGCGAGCAGGGCGGCTATCAGTACTTTTTTCATCGTCATTTCCCCGAAGAACATCAATGTGAAAGATAGTTTTTAAACGCGTCAGTTTGCGGATGCGTGAAGCAGGAGGCATCCCCTTGCTCGACGATATGGCCATTTTCCATATACACCACCCGGCTGGCCGTCTTGCGCGCCACTTCAACTTCGTGGGTGACGATAACCTGGGTGATGCCGGTTTCAGCCAGCTCGCGAATGATGCTGACGATCTGAGCCGTGATTTCCGGGTCAAGCGCCGCGGTAGGCTCATCGAACAGCAGGACCTGCGGCTCCATCATCAGCGCGCGGGCGATAGCCACACGCTGCTGCTGGCCGCCGGATAAATGCAGCGGGTAGCGATCGCTGTAAGGCTTCAGACGCAGACGCTCCAGCAGTTTCTCTGCGCGAGCCAGCGCCTGATCCTTGCTTAACCCCAGTACGCGGCAGGGGGCTTCGATCAGGTTCTGCTGTACCGTCAGGTGCGGCCACAGGTTGTATTGCTGGAAGACCATGCCGACGTTCTGACGCAGCTCGCGAATCGCTTTATCGGATGGCGCTTTGGTGAAGTCGAATTGGTTGCCGGCGATGGATAACGAACCGGACCGCGGCATCTCCAGCAGGTTGAGTACGCGCAGCAGCGAGCTCTTCCCGGCACCGCTGGGGCCGAGCAGCACCAGCGTTTCCCCCTGCGGGCAATCCAGCGTGATGTCGAACAGCGCCTGGTGTGCGCCGTAGAAGCAATTAATGCCGTTTAGTTTAATACTCATCTGGGCAGTCTGATACGAATAGCTATTGAGGCCGCAAATACTACCTTTGGCAGAATAGTTATGCAATATTTATGCGTTAAAAGTTAAATCTAAACCACGTTTAGCTTTAAAGTTAGCACAAAATATGGCCTGGTGGGTGAGGGGGGCGCAAATGTCGGCATTCCTGGGGCGAATACCGACATTTTACCGGGGTTATCGTTTCAGCGGGGTGGCTTCAACTCCGGAATCAGCGTTTCTCCAGACTCTGTCGCAGCGTCCCGGCTGGCGCATGGCTGTTGTTGCCGAGATAGCGGACGTCATCGACAGCCCAGCACTGGCCTTCCTGGATCATCAGCACTTCATCTTTCCAGCTCTGGGTGCCCTGTTTTAGTTCGACGCGCAGCGGAATATTGCGCGCATCACGGTTCGGGATGGTGGAGGCGCTGGCGACCACGGCGCTGTCTGCTGGGGTGCTGCTGCTGGAGAACGGGTTAGCCTGCAGCAGTTTGCTGTTGGCCGGATCCTGGCGGGCGTCATTGAGTAACTGCGCCAGTCCGTCGCTCAGATAGGGGCGCAGCGCCGCCGGATCCTGAGTGCGGTTCTGGATCTGAGTGTCATAGAATTTTTGCGCTACGTCGTCAGGGCCGCCTTCGACACAGGGGCCGCTGCGGGTACCATTATCTTTATAGGCCGGGGTGACGGTCGTACAGGCGCTGAGCGCCAGCGCGCAAGGGAGAAGTACAGCAAGAAGTTTGTAGCGCATGATGATTTCCTTATAAGCGAACTACGTTTTCAGTTTCCGTTAAAGCATAGCGTATAGCGTGCGGATTGTACTTGACGCAAAGAGCTAAGACCTTGATGTGACAACGGCCTTAGGGCAGGAAATCGACAATGAGCATCACCGAATGATATTCAGGCAGGAAAAACCAGGCGCCGTTTAAAAATAAACAGACTTTTTGGGCAAACAAGAAACATTACCCGGACAATAGGATAATGTTTCTTGAGATATAAGATTAATTACTTCTTCTTATAGATGTTAGCGGAGACGTGCAGTTTTTTATCGGTATTACCGGAAGAGAGCACGATAACGTCCGCGCCTTTTTCATCGGCCTTTTTAATCAGCTCTTCACGGGCATCGCTCGGCGCAGTCTGGCCGGTAGAGGAAATGGTGCCGATTTTGGTATATTGCGTATGGACCTTATTAAAGGCTTCTTTCGTTAAAATCTCAGCGGAGAAGGCGTTCGCCGTTAAAAACAATGCTGCACCTGCCACTAAAGCTGCATATTTCATATTTTTAGACTCCATTGTTTATTTTGCTATCATCATGCTCTTGTTTTAACTCACCAATGAGCGATTTCAGATTGTACTAACGCCGCTTTTTTTTCAAGCAAAATACTGCAATTTTATGACGATTAGTTAACGCTTTTTTAAAGAAAAGATGACGAGGTTCTCATTGATAATGCTTGCTTTTTTTTGCGGAATGAACATTGAGGCGACGCAAGACCTTTTTTTACTGTGGTTAGCTGAAAATTAGCTGAGGCGCACGCAGGAGAAGGGGCCGGGACGCTGACAGACATTCCCGGTAACATGGTTTATTATATAGAACAGCAGGGGCTGCACCCATGGTCATGCAGGTCACCAGGGAGATAAGATGTTAACAAATAAGCGAGAGCAGGCCCGGCAGCAGCGAGCCGCGTTGTGGGCCACCAAAGATAATGTTCAGCGCCATGCGCTGTCCATGAGTATGCCCTGGCTGGCCTTTGTCAATATCGCTTTTGCGTTAATGATTTTCTTCCGCAATTTTATCTTTACCTATTTTGATAAGAAGTTACTGACGCACCGGGCGGTTATTCCTTATATCGAAGTGGCGCTGATCGCGGTTATTATTATTTCGGCCATTTTAGTGATTATTGCCGTCACGCCGCGGCTGGCGCAGGGGCGATATACGCTGAATATCATCACCGGGCTGCTGCTGGCGCTCAGCCTGTGCTGGTCCCTGAGTAATTACTGTTTTATCTTTTTCTGGACCTTGCCCTTCGCCTGGCCGCTGCTGGTGATTTTAATGACCACCGGGCTCACCGCGCTCTATCACCACTGGCCCGGCATTATCGCCTTTATGCTCCCAATGTGGGTGACCGCCTTGCTGGCAGGGGTGCAGATTCACTATGACGGTGAATTTCGTTTTTTGACCTTATGGGCTATTTTCACCGCGATTTTACTTTATGGACGGCGTATTCTGCAGCGCTGGTATGATGAAGCCTGGGATACGCATCAGGAAAATATGCAGCTTATCCAGCGGCTGGAAAGTATCGCTAACCGGGATGCCTTAACCGGAACGGCCAATCGCCGGGCACTGAATGCTTTTCTGGCGCAGCTCTGGGAGCAAAAAGCGCCGTTAGCGCTGATCATGATCGATGTCGATTACTTTAAGCGTTATAACGACCATTACGGCCATCAGGCCGGCGATGACTGCTTATCGTCTGTCGCGCAGGTGCTTAAAATGGCGGTGCGGGCTGAGGACGATTTGGTGGCCCGCTACGGCGGCGAGGAGTTTGTCGTGTCGCTGCCGGGGGTTTCCTTAGCGCACGCCACCGTCATTGCCGAGCGCATTCAGCAGAAAATCCACGACGCGGCCTTGCCGCATGAAGCCTCTGCGGTGGCGGCGGTAGTGACCGTCAGCATGGGCGTGGTGGCTTCCGACGGCACGGTCCCGATGGAGACGCTGATCGCCCGGGCGGACAGTGCGTTGTACCAGGCTAAAAATAAAGGACGTAATCAATGGTCTTATTAACCCGGCTCCACTGCCGGGCGAGGGAAAGGGGATGAAACGGATTGCGCAGGTCGCCCTGCTGGCGCTGCTGTTAACCGGCTGTGCCGGGGAAAAGGGAATTATCGATCGCGATGGATACCAGCTGGACACTCGCCATCCGGCGCAGGCGGCCTATCCGCGAATAAAAGTGCTGGTGATCCACTATACGGCAGACAATTTTGATGTTTCTCTGGCGACGTTGACCGATAAAGAGGTCAGCTCCCACTATTTAATCCCCGAGCAGCCGCCGCGTTATCAGCATAAACCGCGGATCTGGCAGCTGGTGCCGGAAGAGGATTTAGCCTGGCACGCCGGGGTGAGCTACTGGCGCGGCAGTACGCGTATCAATGATACGTCCATCGGCATTGAGCTGGAGAACCGCGGCTGGCAGAAGACGGCGGGCGTCAAAAGCTTTACCCCCTTCCACCCGGAACAGATAGCGGCCCTGATCCCGCTGGCGCGCGATATTATCACCCGCTACCACATCGCGCCGCAGAACGTGGTGGCCCATGCCGATATCGCGCCGCAGCGTAAAGACGATCCGGGGCCGCTGTTTCCCTGGCAACAGCTGGCGCAGCAGGGGATTGGCGCCTGGCCTGACGAGCAGCGAGTGGCCTTTTATCTGAACGGACGGCCGGCCAGCGATCCCGTTGACCCAGAGGTGGTGCTGGATTTACTGGCGCGCTACGGCTATCAGGTGACGCCGGAGATGACCCCCGCGCAGAAGAAGCGGGTGATTATCGCCTTCCAGATGCACTTCCGTCCGCAGCGCTGGGATGGCGTAGCGGATGCGCAAACTGAAGCGATAGCCGAGGCGCTGTTAGAAAAATATGGCCAGGGTTAGCGGTGAAGTTTACCGTGGTCGCGTAGCCAGGCGGCGGTACGCACAATGCCGTCGTCAAGCGTCACCACCGGCTGATAGCCCAGTTCATCCTGCGCGCGGGTGATGTCGAGCGTAAAATCAAAGTTAAGTTTGGAAACGCCGTAGTGGGTAAAGGCGGGCTCTTTGGCTGTTTTATCGCCAAAACGTTCCATGCTGCGGGCAATAATATCCAGCATCGGGTAGGGAACTGAGCGGATCCGGCACTTGATGCCCAGCTCGTCGATCAGTTTCTGCACGATGCTTCGCAAGGTGCGCGGTTCGCCGTTGCTGATATTCCACGCGCGGGCGGAAGGAAGATGATCGCAGGCCGACTGGCTCGCCAGCCACATCGCATGCACGGCGTTTTCATAATAGGTCATGTCGACCAGCGCGCTGCCGCCACGCGGCAACAGGACGCTGCCATAATGCTGCATCATTTGCGCCAGCCGGGGAATAAAGACTTTATCGTGCGGCCCGAACAAGCTCTGCGGACGCAGAATGGTAAAACGGGTGTGCGGGTTGGCCTGCGCCAGCAGGTTGATCACCTCCTCGCTGGCCGCCTTGCTGCGGGCAAACTCGTTGGCGAAGCGATGCGGGCGGAAATCTTCCTGGATATCGCGATGGTGGTGATAATCGAAATAGAGCGATGGCGAAGAGATATGGACGAAATTGCGCACCCCCCATGCCACAGACCATTCGCCCAGACGGCGGGTGGCGCGGACGTTAGCGAGATCGAAAGCCTGCTGGGTGCCCCAGGGCGAGGTAAAGCTGGAGCAGTGCCACAGGGTATCGATACCGGCGAGCATCACTTTAGCCTGCGAAGAGACCAGCTCGGTTAAATCGGCCGGGATGAATTCTGCCCCCATTTTGCTCAGAAGCTTACCCATCGCTTCGTTGCGCCCGGTGGCTCTCACGCTGATGCCCTTATTGCGCAGATATTCCACTGCGTTGCGGCCTAATCCGCTGGTCGCACCGGTAACCAGTACCTTCATATCACTCTACTGTCCCAGAAAAGAATTTCGTGCGCATTTTTCCGTGATTCTCCCGACTATGCAATGAGAATCATGAAAGAATAATGCTTATCCTTGGTCTCTGCCTGAGATTTGTTCGGCCAGCCGGGCGATGCGTTGCGCCATACCGCGGAAAATAAACAGGTGCGCCGGGATCATCAGCAGCCAGTAGATCAGTCCGGGCATACCGTGCGGGTGCCACCAGGCGCGCACGTCCAGTTCGCGATGGTCGCCTTTATCGTTTATCGTAAAGCTTAACCGGCCCAGCCCCGGCGCTTTCATACCGAACAGCAGGGTGAGCTGTTTTTCTTCCTCCACGATAATTACCTTCCAGCTGTCGACCGTATCGCCGGTTTGCAGATAGTCGCGCTGCGGCCGTCCTTTGGCTAACCGATGGCCGACCAGCAGGTCCATCGCACCACGGGTTTTCCACAGCAGATTGCCGAAAAAATACCCCTCTTTACCACCGATTTGGTTAACGACCTGCCACAAGGCCTGGCGGCTCGCCTGGGTGGTGACGGTGCAGCCAGCCTGTTTCGGAAAGTAGCCGTACTCCGGTCGCCAGCGGGCGAAAGCCTGGGCGTCGTAGCCCCAGTCGCTGGAGTTTACCAGCTGCTCTTCTTCTTTCAGCGTGCGGCGAACCGCCTGATCGAAGGGGATCAGCGTTTGCGGGATCAGCGCTCGCAGCGCCCGGTCGTCGGCGATCAGATCGTGCTTCAGCCCCTGAATCAGCGCCCTGGCGATGGTAGGCGGCACCGAGGTGATAACGTTAAGAAACCACACTGAGATCCAGCGCGTCGGCAGGGGAATGGGAATGAGCGGGCGATGTTTACCGCTGACGGCCATAAAGTGGATAAACTGCTGCTGATAGCTTAACACCTCCGGACCGGCGGCTTCGAAGACGCGATGCGCGTTGGACGGATGATTCAGCAGCTCAACCAGGTCAAAGAGCAGATTTTCCAGGGCGACAGGGGTGGTACGCGAGCGTACCCAGCGCGGGGGAGTGAGCACTGGCAGGTTATAAACCATATCGCGCATCACCTCGAAGGCGGCAGAGCCGGCGCCGACGATAATCCCGGCCCGCAGTTCGGTCACCGGCACGCCCGACTCACGCAGGACCTCACCGGTCACCTGGCGGGCGCGCAAATGGTCAGATTGCTCCTGCGCCGGGGCCTGTAGCGAACTGAGAAATATCACCTGGCGCACTGACGACTGACGCAGGGCATCGCGCACATGCGTGGCCACCCGGCGTTCATGGGCGATAAAATCGCCGCCTTCGCCCATACCGTGGACCAGATAATAAAGGGTATCGATGCCGGCGAGCAGTGCAGGCAGAGCCTGCGGCTGATTAAGATCGACTGACCGACAGGTGACGCCGGGCAAATCGAGCTTTTGCAGTCGGTCGATATGGCGTGCCGCCGCCAGCACTGGATAACCCCGCGCGCTTAACTCGCGCACCAAATGCTGGCCAATATAGCCGCTGGCGCCGAGCACCAGAACCGATTGCGACACGCCTGACTCCTTAGCGCTGTAAAAAAGCCTGCCAGTGAGCGACCACCTCGCTCAGCTGCTGACGGTTGACATCCAGGTGAGTGACCAGACGGACAACAGGCGAGGCGTTAATCAACACGCCGCGCGCCTGCATAAACTCGCCGAGCGCCGGGGCCTGCGCTTCGCCAACGCGCACAAACAGCATGTTGGTATCATGGCGGGTGACGTCGGCGCCGATGGCGCGAAGCTGCTCCGCCATCCACGCGGCGTTGTCATGATCCTCCTGCAAGCGCTGCACGTTATTTTTCAGCGCGTACAGCCCGGCAGCGGCCAGTATGCCCGCCTGGCGCATCCCGCCGCCGACCATTTTCCGCCAGCGGATAGCACGGCGAATGTATGCCTCGCTGCCCAGCAATAGCGAGCCTACCGGGGTGCCAAGCCCCTTTGACAGGCAGATGGTGAAGGAGTCGCAGTACTGAGCGATATCACGCAGTTCGCAGCCGTAGGCCACTACGGCGTTAAAGATACGCGCGCCGTCGACGTGCAGCGCCAGGTCGCGCTGGCGGGTAAACGCCCAGGCTTCCTGCAGATAGTCGCGCGGCAGCACCTTACCGTTGTGGGTGTTTTCCAGGCTCAGCAGGCGGGTGGGGGCAAAATGGATATCGTCGGGTTTGATTTTCGCCGCCACTTTATCCAGCGGCAGCGAACCATCGGCTGCGGCGTCAATCGGCTGTGGCTGAATACTGCCGAGTACTGCCGCGCCGCCGGCTTCGTACAGATAGTTGTGCGCCCCCTGGCCGACGATATACTCTTCGCCGCGCTGACAGTGGCTGAGCAGGCCAACGAGGTTGGCCTGGGTGCCAGTGGGCAGAAACAGCGCCGCCTCTTTGCCCGCGAGGTCGGCGGCATAGCGCTGCAGTTCATTGACGGTAGGGTCGTCGCCATACACATCGTCCCCGACCGGGGCGGCCATCATGGCCTCCAGCATGGCGCGCCCGGGACGGGTAACGGTATCACTGCGTAAATCGATCACGGCTTTTCCTTGGTCTGGTTCAACGTATTGCTTCTGTTTTACCTGAGCCAGTTGGTTTTCGCCAGTTCGATGACCTCATCGCCGCGCCCGCTGATGATCGCCCGCAGCATATACAGGCTAAAGCCTTTCGCCTGCTCCAGCTTGATCTGCGGCGGGATAGCCAGCTCCTCTTTGGCGACGACGACGTCGACCAGCACCGGACCGTCGGTGCGGAAGGCGGTCTGCAGCGCTTCATCCACCTCGGAGGCTTTTTCAACGCGTATACCTTTGATACCGCAGGCCTCGGCGATGCGGGCGAAGTTGGTATCGTGGAGCTCCGTACCGTCGGTGAGATAGCCCCCGGCCTTCATCTCCATCGCCACGAAGCCCAGCACGCTGTTGTTAAAGATGACAATTTTCACCGGCAGCTTCATCTGCGCCAGCGACAGAAAATCGCCCATCAGCATGCTGAACCCGCCGTCGCCGCACATGGCCACCACCTGCCGCTCCGGGGCAGTAGCCTGGGCGCCGATGGCCTGCGGCATGGCGTTGGCCATTGAGCCGTGGTTGAACGAGCCCAGCAGGCGGCGTTTGCCGTTCATTTTGAGGTAGCGTGCCGCCCAGACGGTTGGGGTGCCGACATCGCAGGTGAAAATGGCGTCTTCATCGGCAAAATGACTGATCTGCTGTGCCAGATATTGCGGGTGGATTGCCTTATCGCTGGGTTTTGCCAGATCGTCGAGCCCTTTTCGCGCGTCGCGATAGTGCTCCAGCGCTTTATCCAGGAAGTGGCGATCGGTTTTCTCTTCCAGCAGCGGCAGCAGCGCTTTTAGCGTCGATTTAATATCGCCCACCAGCGCCATATCGACCTTACTGTGGGCGCCGATGCTGCCGGGATTGATGTCGATCTGAATAATTTTGGCGTCGGTTGGATAGAAGGCGCGATAGGGGAACTGGGTGCCCAGCAGGATCAGGGTATCGGCGTTCATCATGGTGTGGAAGCCAGAGGAGAAGCCAATCAGCCCGGTCATGCCGACATCGTACGGATTGTCGTACTCCACGTGCTCTTTGCCGCGCAGGGCGTGGACGATGGGGGCTTTAATTTTGGCCGCGAACTCCACCAGCTCCTGATGAGCGCCGGCGCAGCCGCTGCCGCACATGAGCGCGATATTGCTGGAGTAGCGAATAAGCTGCGCCAGCTTGCGCAGTTCTTCTTCCGCCGGAGTGACCGTCGGCAACGGCGCATGATACCAGTGGCTGCTGGCGCTCTCCGGGGCAGCCTTCAGCGCCACGTCGCCGGGCAGCACCACCACCGAGACGCCGCGGTTAATCACCGCTTTACGCATGGCGATGGCCAGCACCTGCGGAATCTGTTCCGGGGTGGAGACCAGCTCGCAGTAGTGGCTGCATTCGCGGAACAGCTCCTGGGGATGGGTCTCCTGAAAATAGCCGCTGCCGATTTCGCTGGAGGGGATGTGGGCGGCAATGGCCAGCACCGGCACATGGTTACGATGACAGTCAAACAGACCGTTAATCAGATGCAGGTTGCCCGGCCCGCAGGAGCCGGCGCAGACCGCCAGTTCGCCGGTCAGCTGCGCCTCGGCGCCAGCGGCGAAAGCAGCCACCTCTTCGTGCCGGGTGGGCATCCAGTCGATGGTGCCCATGCGGTTCAGACTGTCGCTCAATCCATTGAGGGAATCTCCGGTGACGCCCCAGATACGTTTCACGCCGGCCTGTTCCAGCGTTTTGGCAATGTATGCGGCCACGGTTTGTTTCATGATCTCCATCTCCTTTTTGTGATAACGCCTTCAAGCTTAGATGAAACTGCAGGTTACGTTGCTGATTGTCCCTTATTTTTTGCTGGTTTTATTGCTGAAAAATTGTGCATACTCAGGGACCTCACAGGTTGTAAAACAGGAAGCACATCAGATGGTTAAGGGAATGTTAAACGCAGTAAATAAAACGCTGTCGCATGACGACGCCGGTAAACTCTTGTTACGACTCGCCGTCGGCGGGTTAATGCTGTTTCACGGTCTGCACAAGCTGCTGGACGGCGTGGGCGGGATCAGCGGCATGCTGGTGGCGAAGGGGTTGCCGGGGTTCATCGCCTACGGTGTGCTGGTGGGGGAAGTGGTCGCTCCCTGCTTGTTAATTCTCGGCGTCCTGACCCGCCCGGCGGCGCTGGTGCTGGCGTTCACCATGGTGGTGGCGTGGCTGATGGTCGGTCTCGGCAAGACGTTTGCGCTTGATGCGGTGGGGGCGTGGGCCATTGAGAACCTGGTCTATTTCTTTGTTGGCGCACTGGCGATTGCGCTACTCGGCGCAGGGCGTTATTCGCTGGCCGGCCAGTCGGCCTGGCGGTAAAAATGCCTCATTCGTCCTGGGGCGTAAAGTCGATACTGTTGCCGGTTTGCAACTTTTTCAGTCTGAGAAAATGTTTATCTCATGTCGCCTGAGCGTTTATTGTCGCCCGGGATTTTCCCGGAGGCGGCGCATTGCGCCTTCTCCGGGCTACCCAATCGCACAGCGCTGTAGCCCCGGTAAGCGGTAGCGCCACCGGGGATTTTGACCTCAGGCGAGAACCAGATCGCTCTGCGGATGGCAGGAGCAGGCCAGCACATAGCCGTCGGCGATTTCGGCGTCGGTTAACGTCATGGTGCTGGTGACGCTGTACTTCCCGGAAACCACTTTGGTTTTACAGCAGCCGCAGACACCGGCGCGGCAGGCGACGGTCACCGGCACTTTATTGCTCTCTAGCGCATCAAGCAGTGTGGTGCCCACCGGCGCGTAAAACTCGCGCGCCGGCTGCAGTTTGGTAAATTTCAGTCCACTGGTCGCGGCTTCCGCCACCGGGGTGAAGAACTTCTCCTTAAAGAAGCGGGTGACGCCCAGGGCGGCAACATCCTGCTCGACCTTCTCCATATAAGGCGCCGGGCCGCAGGTCATCACGGTGCGGCTGGCTAAATCCGGCACGCTCTGCAGCAGCTCCCGGGTCAGACGGCCGGCGACAAAGCCATGAGTGGCATGGTGCTCTGCCACCAGGGTGACCGGATACTGGCGCCACTCCTCGGCAAAGATCACATCTTCCGGCGAACGCACGCTATAGATCACCTGCACGTCGGCCTGCGGTCGATACTTCGCCAGCCAGCGACGCATCGACATTATCGGCGTTACGCCGCAGCCGGCGGCCAGCAGCAGGAATTTATCTTCCGCTTTATCGTCGCAGGTAAACTCGCCCATCGCATCGGACAGCCAAAGGTAATCGCCGCGTTTGACCTCGCGGGTCAACCACTGCGAACCCGCGCCCTCGTCAATACCGCGAACGGTCAGCGTAATGTACTCGCTGACCCCCGGCGTGGAGGAAAGGGTATAGGCGCGCAGCGTTTCCGCCGAGTGACGCACGCTGACCAGGGCATACTGGCCGGCGCGGTACGGATAGTAATCGTGGCACAGCAGCGAAAGGGTCCACACGTCCGGGGTTTCCTGGTGAATGTGGTGAACCTGCATCCGCCACGGGCACTGGGAGGTTGGCATGGTCATCAGGGACTCCTTAAGCGCTCAGCAGCTGCTGCATATCTTGTTCCACGGTGGTCACGGAACGCAGTCCAAACTTCTCATTGAGGATCGCCAGCAGATCCGGGGTGAAGAAGCCAGGCGCCGTCGGGCCGGTGACGATGTTTTTCACCCCCAGCGACAGCAGCGTCAGCAGGATGACGATCGCTTTCTGTTCGAACCAGGAGAGCACCAGCGACAGCGGTAGGTCGTTAACACCGCAGCCCAGTTTTTCCGCCAGCGTAACCGCGAGAATAATTGCCGAGTAGGCATCGTTGCACTGCCCGGCGTCGACCAGACGCGGCAGACCTTCGATATCGCCGAAGTCCAGCTTGTTAAAGCGGTATTTACCGCAGGCCAGGGTCAGGATCAGGCAGTCATCCGGCACGCTGGTGGCGAAATCGGTGAAGTAGTTACGCTCCCCGCGGGCGCCGTCGCAGCCGCCGACGAGGAAGATATGGCGCAGTTTTTCACGGCTGACCAGATCGATCAGCGTATCCGCCGCGCCAAGCAGGGTCTGACGGCCAAAGCCGACGGTGATCAGATGCGGGATTTCGCTGTACGGGAAGCCCGCCATCTGCTGTGCCTGGGTGATAACCGGGGCGAAGTCTTCACCTTCCAGATGGTTCACGCCCGGCCAGCCGACGATGCTGCGGGTCCAGATGCGGTCGTCGTAGGCGCCGACGGTGGGGTCGATGATGCAGTTCGAGGTCATCACGATAGGGCCCGGGAAGCGGGCGAATTCCACTTGCTGGTTTTGCCAGCCGCTGCCGTAGTTGCCGATCAGATGTTTGAATTTACGCAGCTCCGGATAGCCGTGCGCCGGCAGCATTTCGCCGTGGGTATAGACGTTAACGCCGGTGCCTTCCGTCTGCTCAAGCAGGTTATACAGATCTTTCAGATCATGGCCGGAGATCAGGATGCACTTCCCTTCGGTGGCTTTAACGTTCACCTGAGTCGGCGTCGGGTGGCCATATTTAGTGGTTTCACCGGCGTCAAGGATGCTCATCACCTGGAAGTTCATCTGGCCGATTTCCATCGAACATTCCAGCAGCGCGTTCATATCCGCCGGCCAGGTTCCCAGCCATGCCATGATTTTATGGTACTGGGCATAAATCGCGTTGTCGTACTGGCCGAGTACGTGGGCGTGCTCCATATAGGCCGCCGCGCCTTTCAGGCCGTACAGGCACAGCAGACGCAGACCGAGAATATTCTCGCCGATGGCGGCTTTATCTTTATTTGGGGCATAGTCTGCCGCCTGACGCTGCAGGTCACCCAGATCGTCGCTGACCAGGTGTAAATCGGCTACCGGGTTATCAACCGCGGCGCTGGCGTCGAGGTTCTGGCACTGCGCTTTCAGCGCCTCACGCAGGGCAATCGCCTGGCGGGCGTAGCCGACGATACGCGGAGAATCGAAGTTGACGTTGGTCAGGGTGGAGAAGAAGGCGCGGGGGGCGAAACTGTCGACCTCATGATCGATAATGCCATATTCGCGGGCCTTGAGCGCCCAGGCGGACAGGCCTTGCAGTGACGCAATCAGCAGATCCTGCAGATCGGAGGTTTCCGCTGTTTTACCGCACATCCCCTGCGCGTAAGAGCAGCCGTTGCCGGCTGGGGTACGAATGGTTTGTTCACATTGCACACAAAACATGGTCACACCTTTAAAGTTATATTTAATATACATGTTTAAGGTTATGCCGCATGGCACAAGGTGAAAAGGCATTTCTGATACAACTTAAAGGGAGATTGATTTAGCGCAAATTTGGCGGCAGTAAGTCTGCCGCCAGCGGGTATTCAGGCGGTAAAAAAGGCGATCAGGATCGGGACCAGCAGGCTAAGCAGAAAACCGTGCACGATGGCGGCAGGAACAATCTCGACGCCGCCGGAACGCTGGAGTACCGGTAAGGTGAAGTCCATCGAAGTGGCGCCGCACAGCCCCAGCGCTGTGGAGCGGCTGCGGCGAACAAGGCCCGGAATTAACATGATAGCCAGCAGCTCGCGACACAGATCGTTAAAGAACGCCGCACTGCCGATCACCGGGCCAAAGGATTCAGTGAGTAAAATACCGGAGAGCGAATACCAGCCGAAACCGCTCGCCATCGCCAGACCGGTCTTTAACGGCAGACCGAGAATAAAGGCGTTAAGTATCCCGCCAAGTAATGAACTGGCCATAACCACCACGGCGACGATCATTCCCCGACGGTTAAGGACTATTTGTCGCAGACTCATTCCATTATTGCGTAATTGAATACCGACGAGGAACAGGAGAAAGATCAGCGTATATTCGCTGGCTTCGGTCGCGTGCTGTAAAAAAGACAGGCCGGTCAGGCCGAGCAGAAAACCGAGCACCACCACGCCGCACAGCTGCAGCGATTCCAGGGCCATGGCCAGGCGCGAAGGTAATTTCTCCTGCCGATGCTGACTGCGCCATGGCATTTTACTTTCCAGCCACAACAGGGCGGCAATATTACACAGTAAAATGATGACCACGCTCACTGCAGCGTAATGCAATATGGCCAGCAGGTTGATGGCCAGATTGTCGAGGAATGCCAGGCTGATCCCCATAAAAAAAAGGATGACATAGACAATCCAGCTGAGCATCCGGTTAATCAGTTTTAGCGCGGAGGGTTGACGAAGTGGCACCAGATAGCCGACAACCAGCGGCAACAGAATGATGAAGAGTCCCGATAACATGAACGATGCAGCCCTTGCATAATGAGAATAGCGCCCATGACACTACCCAAATCACCGGGCCGAGTAAAGCTGCCACCAGAAAGAAAAAGCCCGGAAACCCGGGCTTTACAAAGGATTAATCGCGTTTTTCCAGCAGGGTGCGATACAGCACGCCGCCGAGGATCCCGCCGACGATCGGCATGACCCAGAACAGCCACAGCTGCTGCAGAGCCCAGCCGCCCTGGAAAATCGCTACCGCGGTGCTGCGCGCCGGGTTGACCGAGGTGTTGGTAACCGGAATGCTGATCAAATGGATGAGGGTCAGCGCCAGGCCGATAGCGATCGGCGCAAAGCCCGCCGGTGCGTATTTATCGGTCGCGCCATGGATAACCAGCAGGAAGCCACAGGTCAGGACAATTTCAATGACGATAGCCGACAGCATGGAGAAGCCGCCCGGGGAGTGTTCGCCATAGCCATTGGAGGCAAATCCGCTGGCGGCGGCATCAAAGCCGGCTTTACCGCTGGCCACCACGTACAGCACCGCCGCGGCAATAATGCCGCCGACCACCTGAGCGATAATATAGCCAATGACTTCTTTCGCCGGGAAACGGCCGCCGGCCCACAGGCCCAGGGTCACCGCCGGGTTGAAATGCCCCCCGGAAATATGGCCGACCGCAAATGCCATGGTTAATACCGTTAAGCCAAATGCCAGCGCGACGCCGGCAAAACCAATACCGAGCTCAGGGAAGGCTGCGGCAAGCACGGCGCTACCGCAGCCACCAAATACAAGCCAGAAAGTGCCGAAGCATTCTGCTGCTAATTTTCTGAACATAACCACCTCAATTAAAATGTATACGCGCACGAGCGGACCGTGCCGGTCTTTATTTATCGTGATAAGGGATGACGATAAAAATAAAGCGGCGTTATTCTAGAGATAATCGCCATCCCAGAGCCAGTTAAATATATTGATATTATTTGATTTAGGGCAAGGTGAAGGGATTCCGTTTGCCAGTGTAGTCTTTCCTTATATCCGTGGAAGATTATCAATAGTGTAGATCATAACGCCTGAAATAAAACTATTTTGTTTGATGAATAATCAACAGCCGGTAATAGGCGATAAGTGAGTAATTTTATGAATATATTTAATCTGCTGAATATGATGCGCCGATGCGATTAAGCAGAGTGTCATCTTGCCGCTGCCCTCGCTATACTGTTGATTACTGAAGGAGAGTGGTGGTTTAGCGGAGGGGATATGCTTCTTGAGCGCGTAGAAATCGTCGGTTTTCGCGGTATCAATCGTTTGTCGTTGATGCTGGAGCAAAATAACGTCCTGATCGGGGAGAACGCGTGGGGGAAGTCCAGTCTGCTTGATGCGCTGACCCTGCTTTTGTCCCCTGAGTTCGATCTTTATCACTTTGTACGCGATGACTTCTGGTTTCCCCCGGGCGACATCCAGGGGCGCGAGCACCATTTGCATATTATCCTGACCTTCCGCGAAACCGAACCGGGCCGCCATCGGGTCCGGCGTTTTCGTCCGCTTCAGCGCTGCTGGGTACCTTGTGACGATGGTTATCATCGGGTGTTCTACCGTCTGGAAGGTGAGCTCGCCGATGACGACAGCGTGATGACCCTGCGGAGCTTTATCGATGGCGAAGGCGAAGCGCTGGCGGTTGAGGATATTGATGATCTGGCCAGACACCTGGTGCGTCTGATGCCGGTGCTGCGCCTGCGCGACGCGCGCTTTATGCGGCGCATCCATAACGGGACGGTACCGCATTCGCCGCAGATAGAGATCACCGCCCGCCAGCTCGATTTTCTCTCCCGGGAGCTGGTCAGCCATCCGCAAAATTTATCGGACGGTCAGATCCGCGAGGGGTTGTCGGCCATGGTGCAACTGCTGGAGCATTACTTTGCCGAGCAAAGCAGCGCCCAGACACGGCATCGTCTGATGCGGCGGCGCTCCCATGATGAGCAGCGCAGCTGGCGCTATCTGGATATTATCAACCGGATGATCGATAAACCCGGCGGGCGCAGCCATCGGGTGATTCTGCTGGGACTGTTTTCCACCCTCCTGCAGGCAAAAGGGACGGTGCGCCTCGATCGCGACGCGCGGCCGCTGTTGCTGATTGAAGATCCGGAGACGCGTTTGCATCCGATTATGCTCTCTGTCGCCTGGCACCTGCTGAATTTATTGCCGCTGCAGCGCGTGACCACCACCAACTCCGGGGAGCTGTTGTCCCTGACGCCGGTGGAGCAGGTCTGTCGACTGGTTCGTGAGTCGTCGAGGGTGTCGGCATGGCGGCTGGGACCCGGCGGAATGAATGCCGAAGACAGCCGGCGTATCGCCTTCCATATTCGCTTCAATCGCGCCTCATCGCTCTTCGCCCGCTGTTGGCTGCTGGTGGAAGGGGAGACGGAGACCTGGGTTATCAACGAACTGGCCCGCCAGTGTGGCCATCATTTTGATGCCGAGGGCGTGAAGGTGATCGAGTTCGCCCAGTCAGGCCTTAAACCACTGATCAAATTTGCCCGCCGGATGGGGATCCAGTGGCACGTGCTGGTGGATGGCGATGAGGCGGGGAAAAAATATGCCGCCACCGTGCTCGGCCTGCTGAATAACGATCGCGAGCTGGAGCGTGACCATTTGACGAGCCTGCCAGCGATGGATATGGAGCACTTTATGTATCGCCAGGGATTTGATGACGTTTATCACCGGGTGGCGCAGATCCCGGATAATGTCCCTATGAATATGCGGCGGGTGATCACCAAGGCCATCCATCGTTCATCCAAGCCCGACCTGGCGATTGAGGTGGCGATGGAGGCCGGCCGACGCGGGGTGGACGCGGTGCCGACGCTGTTAAAGAAAATGTTCTCGCGGGTACTGTGGCTGGCTCGTGGTCGTGCAGATTAACCTGCGCCGTAGGGCTGGCGCAAAGCTCTCCGGTAGCTAAACAAAACGTAAGCAACGTTAAAAATGGGTGTTCTGTTGTCGACGGGTTTGGATAGAATCACCGTCTGGAGCGGCAGGGAAACAGCAGGAATCGGATAATGAAAGTGAAGGGAAAACGCAGGACAATCTGGTGGTTGTTAGCGATCGTTGTGCTGGGTCTGGCCGTCTGGGGATGGCGGATCCTGAATGCGCCGCTGCCGAACTACCAGACGCTGGTGGTGCGCAAAGGTGACCTCCAGCAGAGCGTGCTGGCCACCGGTAAGCTGGATGCCCTGCGGAAAGTTGACGTCGGCGCCCAGGTCAGCGGACAGCTGAAAACGCTGCACGTCAATATCGGCGATAAGGTCAAAAAGGACCAGTTGCTGGGGGTTATCGATCCGGAGCAGGCGCAAAACCAAATTAAAGAGGTTGAAGCGACGCTGATGGAACTGCGTGCCCAGCTCAATCAGGCGCGCGCGGAGAGCAAACTGGCGCAGGTGACTCTGGCCCGTCAGCAGCAGCTGGCGCAGCGCCAGCTGGTCTCGCGACAGGACCTTGATACCGCGGCCACCGATCTGGCGGTGAAACAAGCGCAGATCGGCACTATTGAAGCGCAAATCAAGCGTAACCAGGCGACGCTCGACACCGCGAAGACCAACCTCGACTACACGCGGATCCTGGCGCCGATGGCTGGCGAAGTGACGCAAATTACCACCCTGCAGGGACAGACGGTGATCGCCGCCCAGCAGGCGCCGAACATTCTGACGCTGGCGGATCTCAGCACCATGCTGGTCAAAGCGCAGGTCTCTGAAGCGGATGTCATCCACCTCAGACCGGGGCAAAAGGCGTGGTTTACCGTGCTGGGGGATCCGCTGACTCGCTATGAAGGCACGCTGAAAGACATTTTGCCGACGCCGGAAAAAGTCAATGACGCCATCTTCTACTATGCCCGCTTCGAGGTGCCGAATCCGCAGGGCATCCTGCGTCTCGACATGACCGCGCAGGTGCATATCCAGCTGGCCGAGGTGAAAAACGTGATTACCATCCCGCTGAGCGCCCTGGGTGACGCGGTGGGTGATAACCGCTATCACGTCCGGTTGTTGCGCACCGGCGAGGTAAAAGAGCGTGAGGTTGCCATTGGCGCCCGCAACGATACCGACGTCGCGGTGGTGCAGGGGCTGGATGAGGGAGATGAAGTGATCGTCGGCGAGAGCGCGAGCGGGGCGGCAAAATGACGGCGCTGCTTGAGCTGCGTGATATTCGTCGCAGCTACCCTTCCGGCGACGGCAGCGTTGAGGTACTGAAGGGGATCACCCTCAGCATCAATGCGGGGGAGATGGTGGCGATCGTGGGTGCCTCCGGCTCGGGCAAATCGACGCTGATGAATATTCTCGGATGTCTCGACAAACCGACCAGCGGCACCTACCGGGTGGCGGGAACCGATATCGCGCAGTTGAATGGCGATGCGCTGGCTCGGCTGCGGCGGGAACACTTTGGTTTTATCTTTCAACGCTACCACTTGCTGTCACATCTTACCGCCGCGCAGAACGTTGAAGTGCCTGCGGTGTATGCCGGCAGCGAGCGACGGGCACGCCTGGCGCGCGCCCATGATCTGCTGGTGCGTCTGGGGCTTGGCGATCGGGCTGACTATCAGCCGTCGCAACTGTCCGGCGGCCAGCAGCAGCGGGTGAGTATCGCCCGTGCGCTGATGAACGGCGGGGAAGTGATTCTGGCGGATGAACCGACCGGCGCGCTGGACAGCCATTCCGGCGAAGAGGTGATGGCGATCCTGCATCAGCTCAAAGCTCAGGGCCATACGGTCATCATTGTCACCCACGATCCGCAGGTCGCGGCCCAGGCGGAACGGATCATTGAGATCCGCGATGGCGAGATCGTCCGCAATCCGCCCGGCAGCCGCCAGGGCGGTGGGCTGCGCGCCCGTCAGCAGCCGGAACCCTCGGCGTGGCGTCAGTTTACCAGTGGCTTTCGCGAAGCGCTGGTTATGGCGTGGCGGGCGATGGCGGCGAATAAAATGCGTACCCTGCTGACCATGCTCGGCATTATTATCGGCATTGCGTCGGTGGTATCGATCGTGGTGGTCGGTGATGCCGCCAAACAGATGGTGCTGGCGGATATTCGCGCCATCGGCACCAACACCATCGATGTCTATCCCGGAAAGGATTTTGGCGATGACGACCCGCGTTATCAGCAGGCGCTGAAGTATGACGATTTGCTGGCGATCCAGAAACAGCCATGGGTGCGTTCCGCCACGCCGGCGGTATCGAAAAGCCTGCGCCTGCGCGCCAACAATATTGACGTTGCCGCCAGCGCGGAGGGGGTCGGGCCGCAGTACTTTAATGTTTACGGCATGACCTTCAGCGAAGGCAATACCTTTAATGAACTGCAGCTCAACAGTCGGGCGCAGGTGGTAGTGCTCGACAGCAATACCCGTCGCCAGCTGTTTCCCAATAAAGCGAAAGTGGTGGGCGAGGTGATTCTGGTGGGCAATATGCCGGCCACGGTGATCGGCGTCGCGGATGAAAAACAGTCAATGTTTGGCAGCAGTAAAATTCTCCGCGTCTGGTTGCCTTACACCACCATGGCGGGAAGAGTGATGGGCCAGTCGTGGCTGAACTCCATTACGGTACGCGTTCATGAAGGTTATGACAGTGAAACCGCGGAGAAACAGCTGCTGCGTCTACTGGAGCTGCGGCATGGTAAAAAAGATGTATTCACCTGGAATATGGACAGCATCTTGAAAACTGCAGAAAGGACCACACATACCTTACAGCTGTTCCTGACATTGGTGGCGGTGATTGCCCTGGTGGTTGGCGGTATTGGTGTAATGAATATTATGCTGGTGTCGGTGACCGAACGGACGCGCGAAATCGGCATCCGCATGGCGGTTGGCGCGCGGGCCAGCGATGTACTGCAGCAGTTTCTCATCGAAGCGGTGCTGGTTTGCCTGGTCGGTGGCGCGCTGGGGGTCACATTATCGCTGATGATCGCATTTATTCTGCAGCTGTTTCTGCCCGGCTGGGAGATCGGTTTTTCCCCGCTGGCTCTGCTAACGGCTTTTCTCTGTTCGACGTTGACCGGGGTGCTGTTTGGTTGGCTGCCAGCGCGCAACGCGGCACGGCTCGATCCGGTGGATGCGCTGGCACGCGAATAGAAATAAAAATGCCAGTCAGAAGGACTGGCATTTTATTAGCAGGATGTACACAATGAAGCAAAAGAGTTATGCAGCCGTTTCCGCTTCCACAGGGACGATCACGCTGGCGTGGTTGCCTTTTGGCCCCTGGTGAACATCAAACCGAACGGCTTGTCCGGCTTTTAGCGTTCTGTAACCATCCATCTGGATGGTGGAGTAATGGGCGAAAATGTCTTCGCCGCCGCCCTCAGGGCAGATAAAACCGAACCCTTTGGCATTGTTGAACCACTTAACAGTACCCATTTCCATACTTCGACATCCTTCGTAAATCTTTATAAGTAAGATGGAATGAACCGGTGGTGGAGTGACGAGTTGTTCAATTGCTCGCCAACTCTCGCCACTACAATTTAGAGAAATACGAAAACGCGTCAAGCGATTGAGGAGGGGGAACGGCGAAAAATGCGTCAAAATTTGAAGCAGTTAACGCTATTGCCGGGGAATGTGACAGCCGTCGCGGATAGAAGCGATAGATGATAGTTATCTATGATCTGTTGTAGATTTGTGATGAGCATAACCTCTGGTCATCGACAGGCCTCCGCCTGTTGGCAACAGCAACCGATGATGAACACTGACGATGAGTAAGAGAGATTGGCTGGACTTCGAGCACCTGGTTGACGACGAAGTTCGTGATGCGATTAAACCGCCATCTATGTATAAAGTGATATTAGTCAATGATGACTACACTCCAATGGAGTTTGTTATTGACGTGTTACAAAAATTCTTTTCTTATGATGTTGAACGTGCAACGCAACTGATGCTCACGGTTCACTATGAAGGTAAGGCGATTTGTGGCGTGTTTACCGCGGAAGTGGCGGAGACCAAAGTCGCTATGGTGAATCAGTACGCGAGGGAGAACGAGCATCCATTGCTGTGTACGCTGGAAAAAGCCTGAATACAGGCATGAAAATTGGGGGAGGTGCCTATGCTCAATCAAGAACTGGAACTCAGTTTAAATATGGCTTTCGCCAGAGCGCGCGAGCACCGTCATGAGTTTATGACCGTCGAGCACTTGCTGCTGGCTCTGCTAAGCAACCCCTCGGCCCGTGAGGCCCTGGAAGCGTGTTCAGTGGACCTGGTGGCATTGCGTCAGGAACTTGAAGCCTTCATCGAACAAACCACACCCGTCCTGCCAGCCACGGAAGAAGAGCGCGACACCCAGCCGACGCTGAGCTTCCAGCGTGTGCTGCAGCGCGCCGTCTTCCACGTGCAATCTTCTGGCCGCAGCGAAGTGACCGGCGCCAACGTACTGGTGGCCATTTTCAGCGAGCAGGAGTCGCAGGCCGCTTACCTGCTGCGTAAACATGAAGTCAGCCGACTCGATGTGGTGAACTTCATTTCTCATGGTACACGCAAAGACGAGCCGAGCCAGTCTTCCGATAACAGCGGAAGCCAGCCTGGCAATGAAGAGCAAGCCGGCGGGGAGGAACGTATGGAAAACTTCACCACCAACCTCAATCAGCTTGCTCGCGTCGGCGGCATTGATCCCCTGATCGGCCGTGAAAAAGAGCTGGAGCGTGCGATTCAGGTCCTGTGCCGTCGCCGTAAAAATAACCCATTGCTGGTGGGTGAATCCGGCGTCGGTAAAACTGCGATCGCCGAAGGCCTTGCCTGGCGCATTGTGCAGGGCGATGTGCCGGAAGTGATGGCCGACTGCACCATCTACTCGCTCGACATTGGCTCTTTGCTGGCAGGGACCAAATATCGTGGCGATTTTGAAAAACGTTTCAAAGCGTTGCTCAAACAGCTGGAGCAGGATACCAACAGCATCCTGTTTATTGATGAAATCCACACCATTATCGGTGCGGGGGCGGCTTCTGGCGGCCAGGTCGATGCGGCTAACCTGATTAAACCGCTGCTTTCCAGCGGCAAGATCCGGGTGATCGGCTCCACCACCTACCAGGAGTTCAGCAACATCTTTGAGAAAGATCGTGCGCTGGCCCGTCGTTTCCAGAAGATCGATATCACCGAACCGTCGGTGGAAGAGACGGTGCAGATTATCAACGGCCTGAAGCCGAAGTACGAAGCGCACCATGACGTGCGTTATACCGCTAAGGCGGTGCGTGCGGCGGTTGAGCTGGCGGTAAAATACATTAACGATCGTCATCTGCCGGATAAGGCAATTGACGTCATTGACGAAGCGGGCGCGCGGGCGCGCTTAATGCCGGTCAGCAAGCGTAAGAAAACGGTCAATGTGGCGGATATCGAGTCAGTGGTGGCGCGGATTGCGCGGATCCCTGAGAAGAGCGTCTCCCAGAGCGATCGCGATACGCTGAAAAACCTTGGCGACCGTCTGAAAATGCTGGTCTTCGGTCAGGATAAAGCCATTGAGGCGCTGACCGAAGCCATCAAAATGGCGCGCGCCGGGCTGGGCCATGAGCACAAGCCGGTTGGGTCATTCCTGTTCGCCGGGCCTACCGGGGTCGGGAAAACCGAAGTGACCGTGCAGCTGGCGAAGGCGCTGGGTATTGAGCTGCTGCGTTTTGACATGTCCGAATATATGGAACGTCATACCGTCAGCCGTTTAATCGGGGCGCCTCCGGGCTACGTTGGCTTCGATCAGGGCGGGCTGCTGACCGATGCGGTGATTAAACATCCGCACGCGGTGCTGCTGCTTGATGAGATCGAAAAAGCGCATCCGGATGTGTTCAACCTGCTGCTGCAGGTGATGGATAACGGTACGCTGACCGATAACAACGGGCGTAAAGCGGACTTCCGCAACGTGGTGCTGGTGATGACCACTAACGCCGGGGTGCGGGAAACTGAGCGTAAATCGATTGGCCTTATTCAGCAGGACAACAGTCCGGATGCAATGGATGAGATCAAGAAGATCTTTACGCCGGAGTTCCGTAACCGCCTCGACAACATTATCTGGTTCGATCATCTCTCTACCACGGTGATCCATCAGGTTGTCGACAAGTTTATCGTCGAGCTGCAGGTCCAGCTGGACCAGAAAGGCGTCTCCCTGGAAGTCAGTCAGGAAGCGCGCGACTGGCTGGCGGAGAAAGGTTACGACCGGGCGATGGGTGCACGTCCAATGGGACGCGTCATTCAGGACAACCTGAAAAAGCCGCTGGCGAACGAGCTGCTGTTCGGCTCGCTGGTCGATGGTGGCCAGGTGACAGTGTCTCTGGACAGCGCGAAGAATGCGCTGACCTACGATTTCCAGAGCGCGCAGAAGCACAAACCGGAAGCCGCCCACTAAAGCGATGTCTTCAACGTAAAAACCGGCCCTGGGCCGGTTTTTTTTTGCCGGCGGCAGATATGAAAAGACCGGGAATTATCCCGGCCTTCAGCATCTGACGCCTTAAGGGCGAAAACAATCAGCGACTACGGAAGACAATGCGGCCTTTGCTCAGGTCGTACGGGGTCAGCTCAACAGTCACTTTGTCGCCCGTCAGAATGCGGATGTAGTTTTTACGCATTTTACCGGAAATATGCGCAGTTACCACGTGACCGTTTTCCAGTTCTACGCGGAACATAGTGTTAGGCAACGTTTCAAGTACGGTGCCCTGCATTTCAATATTGTCTTCTTTGGCCATCTAGTCCTCTGGGGTATCACTACCGTAGTTTTGAACCGGCAAGATAATGCCGAAGTTCATCATGTAAGTAAAGTTTTACGTATCTACTCTGAATCATTCGCCTTGCCGCAAGGTGCGCAGTCAGCACACCGGCAACGGATATATGACGGGTATGAATCGCCGAAGTAGTTTTGGCGCATTGCCCGGAACACACACGGCTATGCCGCGTGACAGGCGCAAACGTAAAGGGGAGTGACAGAACGATGGGCGTTATCTGACTCTTATTATTCCCAAACGGCGGCGGGGCAACAGGCAGAAGCTACTCTACCGCGCAATTATACCATCCTGACGCAAAATGTGCTGAAAACATTTTTATTGCGCGCCCGGAAATAGCACCCGCGGCACCCAAAATAGCTCGGGCAGGCGGTAGCCGCGTAATACTGACAGGTAGTCAAGATAATCGCGGCGGGGAATATCCACCGCGCCTAATGAGGCGGTATGGTTGTTCAGTACCTGGCAGTCGATTAATTTACCACCACTCTGCGTAAAAGCCTGACAGAATACCAGCAGCGCGGTTTTGGAGGCATTTTCTGCCCGGCTGAACATCGATTCGCCGCAAAACAGCGCCCCCTGCGCCACGCCGTACATTCCACCTACCAGCGTATTCTCTTGCCAGACTTCAATGGAATGGGCATGGCCCAGCTCATGGAGTTGGTGATAGGCGCGAACGATACTGCTGGTTATCCAGGTGCCTTCGTCACGATCGCTGGCGCAGCCTTCAATGACCTCACCAAAGGCATGATTCAGCGTGACGCGATAAGGCGAACGCTGATGAAAACGCTTCATGCTGCGGCTGAGATGAAACTGTTCCGGCCAGAGCACCGCCCGGGGATCGGGCGACCACCAGAGGATCGGGTCGCCCGGAGAAAACCATGGAAAGATACCGCGCTGATAGGCCATCAGCAGACGTGCCGGGCTCAGATCGCCGCCGAGCGCCAGCAGGCCGTTAGGTTCACGCAGGGCGCCTTCCGGGGAAGGGAAGGCGATAGAATGCCGGGAGAGCTGAACCAGACGCATTTTAACCTCAATACGCATCAGCAAAAATTAGATAATAGCCTACAGACGCTGTTTAAACTGGAAGTACCGGCCCTGTTTAGCGAGCAGATCCGCGTGACTACCTTGCTCAATTATCTGGCCGTTGTCCATGACTATTATCTGATTAAAACGCGCCAGGCCCCGCAGGCGGTGAGTCACCATCAGCACGGTTTTCTCGCGCATCACTTCCGCCAGAAGATGCAGGATCTGGCTTTCGGTGGCCGCATCCAGGCCTTCTGTCGGCTCATCGAGCAGCATCAGCGGCGCATCGTGGAGCAGTGCGCGGGCAATCGCCAGCCGGCGCAGTTCGCCGCCGGATAGCTGGCGCCCGCCTTCCCCCAGCCAGCTGTTCAGTCCGCCATCTTCCAGCAGTTTTTCCAGCCCCACTTTCTCGAGGGTCGCGCAGAGCGCGGTATCGTCAGCGTCTGGCGCCGCCAGCAGCAGGTTGTCGCGCAGCGTAGCGCTGAACAGGTGCACGCGCTGCGGCACCACGCTCATCGCCTGACGCAGGGTGGCTTCGCTGAGCTGGGACAGCGGCTGGTCGTTGAGCAAAATCTCTCCCTGCGTTGGATCCCAGGCCCGGGTGAGGAGTTGCAACAGCGTCGACTTTCCGCAGCCGGTCCGGCCAAGAATGGCGATGTGTTCTCCGGCGGCAATCTGCAGGGAGATATTCTCCAGGGCGGGGGAGGGTTGGTGCGGGTAGCGGAAGGTAACCTGGGTGAAGGTTAAGGCCACCTGCGCAGGCACGCTGGCTTCACCCTCGACGAAAGTGACCTCCGGCTGCTGGTCGGTGATCTGCGAGATCCGCCGTGCGGAGGCGATCACCTGACCTAAATGCTGGAAAGCGCCAGTGACTGGCGCCAGGGCTTCGAAGGTCGCCAGGGCGCAGAAAACAAACAGCGCGATCAGCGCCCCTGGCTGGCTGTTACCCCCGATGCCGGCGGACGCCAGCCAGAGCATGGCCACCACGGCGATGCCGCCGATTAATAGCATTACTGCCTGCGAAAGCGCGGTCAGCTCGGCCTGACGGCGCTGTGCGTCCTGCCAGCTGAGCTCGGTCTTTTCCATTTGCGCGCGGTAGCGGTCGCTGGCGTTAAACACCATCAGCTCTGCCTGGCCCTGCAGCCAGGCAGTGAGCTGTTGGCGATACTGGCCGCGCAACTGCGTCATACTTTCGCCGGCTGGTTTACCTGCGCGATAGAACAGCGGCGGCATAACCAGCAGGGTGACCAGCATGATGCCGCCGAGCGTCAGCGCAAGGGTAACGTCGAGCAGGCTTAATCCGCAGGTGACCACTACAATCACCACCAGCGCGCCGACCAGCGGTGAAATCACCCGCAGGTAGAGATGATCCAGGGTATCGACATCGGCCACCACCCGGTTGAGCAGTTCACCCTGGCGAAAGCGCGCCAGCCCCGCGGGAGAGAGGGGGAGTAGTTTGCTGAAGGTGAAGACGCGCAGGTGCTGCAGCACGCGGAAGGTCGCGTCATGACTGACCAGACGCTCGAAGTAGCGCCCGGCGGTACGGATAATCGCCGCGCCGCGGACGCCCGCGGCAGGCAGCATATAGTTAAAACTGTAGATCCCGGCGACACCCACCACCGCTGAGGCGGAGAGGAACCAGCCGGAGAGCGTCAGCAGGCCGATGCTGGCCAGCAGAGTCACGATGGCCAGCACGACGCCGAGCAGCAGCATCCATTTATGGCGTTTATAGAGCGCCAGATAGGGTAAAAGTGCGCGCATTTAAATCTCCTCCTGACGATGGGCCAGCAGCGCCGAGAAGACCCCACCGGCACGGGCCAGCGTGGCGTAGTCGCCTTGTTCGATAATCTGTCCGTCCTTCATGACCCAGACGGCATCCCAGTCAGCCAGTCCCTCGAGCTGGTGGGTGACCAGCAGCGTGGTTTGCTCGGTGGAGGCATGGGTCAGGGCCTGCATCACCCGCTGTTCGCTATGGGCGTCGAGGCTGGCGGCGGGTTCATCCAGCAACAGCAGGCGGCAGGGCACCAACAGCGCGCGAGCAACCGCGATACGCTGCGCCTGTCCTACCGACAGGCGACCCGCCTGATCGCCCACGGCGGTATGGATCCCGTCCGGCAACAGGGCGATAAACTCACTGACCCAGGCTTTATCCAGCGCCAGCCGAAGCTGGGCATCGCTGGCTTCCGGCCACGCCAGCAGCACATTCTCCCGCAGCGTGGCGGCAGGTAGTTGAGGATTCTGTCCCACCCAACTTAACAGGCGGCGCCAGCGATCGGCGTCCAGTTCGCGCAGCTCCGCGCCGTTGACCTTCAGCGAGCCCTCGTAGGGCAAGAAGCCAAGCAGTGTGTTCAGCAGTGAACTTTTCCCGGAGCCGCTCTGACCGACCAGCACAACGCGTGCGCCAGCAGGCAGTGAAAAGTTAAGCGGCCCGGCCAGGACTTTACCTTCCGGAGAGGTGATCACCAGATCGCGCGCTTCCACGCCAATCAGATCGTTATCGTTTAAGGTTTTCTCGCCGCGCTCCACCTGAGTCAATGGGGTTTCCATAAACGTTTTCAGGCTGTCTGCGGCGCCCACGGCCTGAGCTTTGGCATGGTAGAAAGTGCCCAGGTCACGTAACGGCTGGAAAAATTCCGGCGCGAGGATCAGCGTCAGGAAGCCTGCCATCAGCGTGACGCCCGCGCCGTAGTGGCCGAAGTTCAGCTCGCCAAGGTAAGAGAAGCCAAAATAGACCGCCACCAGCGCAATGGAGAGGGAGGTGAAAAACTCCAGCACCCCGGAGGAGAGGAAGGCCAGACGCAGGACTTCCATGGTGCGTTGGCGAAAATCCTGCGAGGCGTCGCGAATATTATCGATTTCTGCCTGACCGCGGTGAAAAATACGCAGGGTTTCCATGCCGCGCAGGCGATCGAGGAAATGGCCGCTCAGGCGGGCCAGCGCCTGGAAGTTACGCCGGTTGGCATCGGCGGCGCCCATCCCGACCAGCGCCATGAAAAGCGGGATCAGCGGGGCGGTGCCGAGGAGGATCAATGCGGCGGCCCAGTTAATCGGGAAAATAGTGATAACGATCAGCAGCGGCACGCAGGCCGCCAGCGTCATCTGGGGCAGGTAGCGCGCATAATAATCGTGCATATCATCGATCTGCTCAAGGATAAGCGTTGCCCAACTGCCGGCCGGTTTGCCCTGGATCCAGGCGGGGCCCGCCTGCTGGAGGCGGTCGAGAACCTGACGGCGAATTTCATAGCGGATATGCTGCCCGGCCTGAAAACCAACCCGCTCACGCAGCCAGACCACCCAGGCGCGCAGCACAAAGACCAGTACCAGCAGCGTCAGCGGCAGCAGCAGGGCGGTTGCCGGAATATTTTCCATCACCATCCGGTGCAGGATCCGCGCCAGGAACCAGGCCTGCGCGACGATCAGCAGACCGCTTGCCACGCCAAGCAGGCGGGAAATCATCAACCAGCGACGGGAGATAATACTTTGCTGTTTTAACCAGCGGGTTAACTCTTGTTGACGGGTTTTATTCATTGCGCGCTTTGCAGGTATCGTTATGGGAATATTGGGCACGGCAATGTTACATCGCGGCAAAAATAAAGGCGACTTTTCGTCGCCTTCTTTACCTTTGTTACTGACTTGTAAAGATTATTTGCAAGCGTCGGCCAAACCGTCCAGGTAACGCTCGGCGTCCAGCGCCGCCATGCAGCCGGTGCCAGCGGAGGTGATCGCCTGACGATAGATATGGTCCATGACATCGCCAGCGGCAAATACGCCCGGGATACTGGTTTGCGTGGCGTTGCCGTGGATCCCGGACTGCACTTTGATATAGCCGTTTTCCAGTTCCAGCTGACCTTCAAAGATGGCGGTGTTCGGGCTGTGGCCAATGGCAACGAACAAGCCTGCCACTTCCAGAGACTCGACGTTGTCGCTGTTTTTGGTATCGCGCAGGCGCAGGCCGCTGACGCCCATCTGGTCGCCGGTCACCTCTTCGAGGGTGCGATCGGTATGCAGCACGATGTTGCCGCTCGCCACTTTATCCATCAGACGTTTGATGAGGATTTTTTCCGCGCGGAAGGCGTCGCGACGGTGGATCAGATGCACCTCAGAGGCAATATTGGACAGATACAGAGCCTCTTCAACCGCGGTGTTACCGCCGCCGATCACCGCCACTTTCTGATTGCGATAGAAGAATCCGTCACAGGTGGCGCAAGCTGAAACGCCACGGCCTTTAAACGCCTCTTCCGATGGCAGACCGAGGTAGCGCGCCGATGCGCCTGTGGCAATGATCAGCGCATCACAGGTGTACTCACCGCTATCGCCTGTCAGACGGAACGGACGGTTTTGCAGATCGACGCGGCTAATGTGGTCGAAAATAATTTCCGTTTCAAATTTCGCGGCATGCTCGTGCATGCGCTCCATCAGCAGCGGGCCGGTGAGATCGTTAGGATCGCCCGGCCAGTTTTCCACTTCCGTCGTGGTGGTCAGCTGACCGCCTTTTTCCATCCCGGTGATCAGCACCGGCTGCAGGTTGGCGCGTGCGGCATAGACCGCCGCGGTGTATCCCGCAGGTCCAGAACCAAGGATAAGCAGTTTACTGTGTTTGGCTGTGCCCATGAGATCCCCATAATAATTGGCATACATTGGGCAGAGATTGTAGGGAATTTGTTGTCGTAAAAAAAGAGCGCAGCGATTTTGTTAACGATGTGTGCAATAGAAGCGACCGATGAATTGGCGATTTTACCGGCAAAGAATATAACTATTTCTACTGTCAGCGGGACAATTATAAGACGAAAAAATGAGAATCAACCAGGGGGGATGATGAATATCTGGCATCTTGTACTAAAAATCGATGTTTTGCTTTGACAATCCCCTGTGCTTTTGCGAAAACATTCATGGAAGAAGAAAAGCAGTATTTAGCGTGCGGCGAATTTTCATGCACGCAAATGCCATTTTTATCCGGGTTAACGAAATCTACGCATGGTGTGGACAGACGCCATGCGTGATGTCGGTGACTGCCGTCAGGCAACGGGCTTCTCACGTACCCCTGGGTTACCCATTGTCGTACGGGTAATAACAGGATGGGCTCTGGCAGTGAAGGCACAGAGCCGGAACAGGAGTAGGGAAGGAATACAGAGAGACAATAATAATGGTAGATAGCAAGAAGCGCCCTGGCAAAGATCTCGACCGCATTGATCGTAACATCCTGAATGAATTGCAAAAAGATGGGCGAATTTCTAACGTCGAGCTTTCTAAACGGGTGGGACTTTCTCCGACGCCTTGCCTTGAGCGCGTGCGTCGTCTTGAAAGACAGGGTTTTATTCAGGGCTATACGGCGCTGCTCAACCCGCATTATCTGGATGCATCACTTCTGGTATTTGTTGAGATTACTCTGAATCGTGGCGCACCGGATGTGTTTGAGCAATTTAACGCCGCAGTGCAAAAACTTGAAGAAATTCAAGAGTGTCATCTGGTTTCCGGTGATTTCGACTACCTGTTGAAAACCCGCGTACCGGATATGTCAGCGTATCGTAAATTACTGGGCGAGACCTTGCTGCGCCTGCCGGGCGTAAACGACACCCGTACCTACGTGGTGATGGAAGAAGTCAAGCAAAGTAATCGTCTGGTTATTAAGACGCGCTAACACGGAACAGGTGCAAAATCGACGTAGTTTGATTACACTCCTGTTAATCCATACAGCAACAGTGCCGGGGAGACCCGGCGCTGTTGTCCGTTTTAGCAGCAGGCAGGAAACAGCCTGATACCTGGAGAGCCTTTCTTGAGCCAGGAATACACCGAAGACAAAGAAGTCAAACTAACCAAACTCAGCAGCGGGCGCCGACTCCTTGAGGCGATGCTCATCCTTTGCTCCCTCTTCGCCATCTGGCTGATGGCGGCACTACTGAGCTTTAACCCCTCGGATCCAAGCTGGTCGCAGACGGCGTGGCATGAGCCTATTCATAATTTAGGCGGCGCCCCCGGTGCGTGGCTTGCCGATACCCTCTTTTTCATTTTTGGCGTCATGGCCTACACCATCCCGGTCATCATTATTGGCGGATGCTGGTTTGCCTGGCGGCATCAGGAAAACGACGAATACATTGATTATTTCGCCGTTTCCCTGCGCCTCATTGGCGCGTTAGCCCTGATCCTGACCTCCTGTGGTCTGGCAGCCATTAACGCCGATGATATCTGGTACTTTGCCTCGGGCGGAGTGATCGGCAGCCTGCTGAGCACCACGCTGCAACCGCTGCTGCACAGCAGCGGCGGCACCATCGCCCTGTTATGCATCTGGGCGGCCGGCCTGACGCTGTTCACCGGTTGGTCGTGGGTCAGCATTGCGGAAAAATTGGGCGGCGGGATCCTGTCGGTACTCACCTTTGCCAGCAACCGTACCCGTCGCGATGATACCTGGGCCGATGAAGGCGAATACGAAGATGACGATGAAGAGTACGACGACGAAGAGGCGGCAACCCCTCAGGAGTCGCGTCGTGCCCGTATTTTACGCAGCGCGCTGGCGCGACGTAAGCGTCTGGCCGAGAAGTTTACCAACCCCATGGGGCGTAAAACCGACGCGGCGCTTTTCTCCGGCAAACGGATGGATGACGGTGAAGAGGCGGTGCAATACAGCGCCAGCGGTGCGCCTGTCGCCGCCGACGATGTCCTGTTTTCCGGCGCCAGCGCGGCACGTCCCACAGAGGATGATGTGCTGTTCTCCGGCGCCAGCGCCGCGCGCCCTGGAGATTTCGACCCTTACGATCCGTTGCTGAATGGTCATAGTATCGCTGAGCCCGTGGGTGCAGCGGCGGCGGCCACTGCCGCGCCACAGGCGTGGGCTGAATCCGCGGCTGGCCATCAGGGCGCTGCGCCTGCTTATCAGCCGGAAGCGGGTTACCCGCCGCAGGCGTACCAGCCAGAGCCGGCGCCGTATCAGCAGCCGGTTTACGATCCGCATGCTGGTCAGCCGGCGCCGCAGGCGTACCAGCCAGAGCCGGCGCCGTATCAGCAGCCGGCTTATGCTTCGCATGCTGCTCAGCCTGCGCCGCAGGCGTATCAGCCAGAGCCGGCGCCGTATCAGCAGCCGACTTACGATCCGTATGCCGCTCAGCCGGCGCCGCAGGCGTACCAGCCAGAGTCGGCGCCGTATCAGCAGCCGGCTTATGCTCCGCATGCCGGTCAGCCGGCGCCGCAGGCGTATCAGCCAGAGCCGGCGCCGTATCAGCAGCCGACTTACGATCCGTATGCCGCTCAGCCTGCGCCGCAAGGGTATCAGCCAGAGCCGGCGCCGTATCAGCAGCCGACTTACGATCCGTATGCCGCTCAGCCTGCGCCGCAAGGGTATCAGCCAGAGCCGGCGCCGTATCAGCAGCCGACTTACGATCCGCATGCCGCTCAGCCTGCGCCGCAGGCGTATCAGCCGCAAAGCGCGCCAGTGCCGTCACCGGAGCCAGAACCAGAGGTTGCGCCGGAAGAGGTGAAACGTCCACCGCTCTATTACTTCGAAGAAGTCGAAGAGAAGCGGGCACGTGAACGCGAGCTGCTGGCCTCCTGGTATCAGCCAATTCCGGAGCCTGAAAGTCCGATTGCCACTAAACCGCTGACGCCGCCAGCCTCCTCGTCCAAACCGCCAGTGGAGACAACCGTGGTCTCTGCGGTCGCGGCAGGGGTGCATCAGGCAACGGCCGCCAGCGGCGGCGCGGCGGCGGCAACCTCGGCGACGGCCGCATCCGCTGCGGCTGCGCCATTGTTCAGCCCGGCATCCAGCGGACCGCGGGTCCAGGTGAAAGAAGGTATTGGTCCAAAACTACCGCGACCAAACCGCGTTCGTGTCCCGACGCGTCGGGAGCTGGCCTCTTACGGCATCAAGCTACCGTCGCAACGGGAGGCGGAACAGCGTGCGCGGCAGGCGGAGCGCGACCCCCATTATGACGATGAGCTGCTCTCGGATGAGGAAGCGGATGCTATGGAGCAGGATGAACTGGCTCGCCAGTTCGCCGCCATCCAGCAGCAGCGCTATGGCCATCGCTGGGAAGACGATAACGCGACTGATGACGATGACGCCGACACTGCGGCGGAAGCGGAGCTGGCGCGCCAGTTTGCCGCCACCCAGCAGCAGCGCTACTCCGCTGAGCAGCCGCCGGGCGCTAATCCGTTCTCGCCGGCGGATTATGAATTCTCGCCGATGAAAACGCTGGTCAATGAGGGGCCGAGCGAGCCGCTGTTTACGCCGACGCCGGAAGTCCAGCCGCAACAACCGGCCCCGCACTATCAACAACCGGCCGCCGCTCCGCAGCAGGGTTATCAACCTGCGCAGCACCAGCCGGTACACCCTCAGCCAGTGCCGCCGCAGCCTTACCAGACTGCACCGCAGCCCGTGCAGCAGCAACAGCCGGTTGTCCCGCAGGGGCATCAGCCTGCCGCGCCCGCGCCGCAGGAGAGCCTGATCCACCCGCTGCTGATGCGCAATGGCGATAGCCGTCCGCTGCAAAAGCCGACCACGCCGTTGCCGTCGCTGGATCTGTTAACCCCACCACCCAGTGAAGTCGAGCCGGTGGATACCTTTGCTCTCGAGCAGATGGCGCGACTGGTGGAAGCACGTCTGGCCGATTTCCGCATTAAAGCGGATGTGGTGAACTACTCGCCGGGGCCGGTGATCACCCGCTTCGAACTGAATCTGGCGCCTGGCGTCAAAGCGGCTCGAATCTCTAACCTGTCACGCGATCTGGCGCGTTCGCTGTCGACGGTTGCCGTGCGCGTGGTGGAAGTGATCCCGGGTAAACCGTATGTCGGTCTTGAGCTGCCGAATAAAAAGCGTCAGACCGTCTATCTGCGTGAAGTGCTCGACAACGCCAAGTTCCGCGATAACCCATCGCCGCTGACCGTGGTGCTGGGTAAAGATATCGCTGGCGACCCGGTGGTAGCTGACCTGGCGAAAATGCCGCACCTGCTGGTTGCTGGTACTACCGGTTCCGGTAAGTCAGTCGGTGTGAACGCCATGATCCTCAGCATGCTCTACAAAGCGCAGCCGGAAGATGTGCGTTTCATCATGATCGACCCGAAAATGCTCGAGCTGTCGGTCTACGAAGGTATTCCGCATCTGCTGACGGAAGTGGTCACCGACATGAAAGACGCCGCCAATGCGCTGCGCTGGAGCGTCAACGAGATGGAGCGCCGCTACAAGCTGATGTCAGCGCTGGGCGTGCGTAACCTGGCGGGCTATAACGAGAAGATCGCCGAGGCCGCGCGCATGGGGCGTCCGATTCCGGATCCGTACTGGAAGCCGGGCGACAGCATGGATGCCGTTCATCCGGTGCTGGAAAAACTGCCGTATATCGTGGTGCTGGTGGACGAGTTCGCCGACCTGATGATGACCGTCGGTAAGAAGGTGGAAGAGCTGATTGCCCGTCTGGCGCAAAAAGCGCGTGCGGCGGGGATCCACCTGGTGCTGGCGACGCAGCGTCCGTCGGTAGATGTTATTACCGGCCTGATTAAGGCTAACATTCCGACGCGCATCGCCTTTACCGTGTCGAGTAAAATTGACTCGCGTACCATTCTCGATCAGGGCGGCGCGGAATCGCTGCTGGGTATGGGGGATATGCTTTACTCCGGACCGAACTCTACCACGCCGGTGCGCGTCCACGGGGCGTTTGTGCGCGACCAGGAAGTCCACGCTGTGGTTCAGGACTGGAAAGCCCGCGGCCGTCCGCAGTACGTCGATGGCATTACCTCCGACAGCGAAAGCGAAGGCGGCGGCGGTGGTTTCGACGGCGGTGAAGAGCTGGACCCGCTGTTCGATCAGGCGGTCAGTTTTGTGACTGAGAAGCGCAAAGCGTCGATTTCCGGGGTCCAGCGTCAGTTCCGCATTGGCTATAACCGGGCAGCACGCATTATCGAACAGATGGAAGCGCAGGGGATCGTCAGCGAACAGGGCCATAACGGTAACCGCGAAGTGCTGGCGCCGCCGCCCTTTGAATGAGTGCAAAGTTGGGTAAATAAGCGCAAAATCAGCCAATTCTTCTGTTCCGCCGCCGTCGGCGGTCCTACATTAGGGACAGAAGAGGCTCTCGCGTCGGGAGTGACGCACATTAAGGAATAACAATGAAAAAACTCGCAATCACCTGTGCATTACTGTCTGGTATGGTCGTCAGCCAGGTCTGGGCAGATGCGGCCAGTGACTTAAAAAGCCGTCTTGATAAAGTGAGCAGTTTCCATGCCAGCTTCACGCAGAAAGTCACCGACGGCAGCGGTAACGCCGTCCAGGACGGACAGGGCGACCTGTGGGTAAAACGTCCGAACCTGTTTAACTGGCATATGACCCAGCCAGATGAAAGCGTTCTTGTCTCGGATGGCAAAACGCTGTGGTTCTACAACCCGTTCGTTGAGCAGGCTACGGCGACCTGGCTGAAAGATGCTACCAGCAACACGCCGTTTATGTTGATTGCCCGCAACCAGTCCAGTGACTGGCAGCAGTACAATATCAAACAAAACGGCGATGATTTTGTGCTGACGCCGAAAAGCGGCAGCGGTAACCTGAAGCAGTTCACGATCAACGTCGGTCGGGACGGCACCATCCATCAGTTCAGCGCCGTCGAGCAGGATGACCAGCGCAGCAGCTATCAGCTGAAGTCGCAGCAGAACGGCGCCGTCGACGCATCTAAGTTCACCTTTACGCCGCCGAAAGGGGTGACGGTGGACGATCAACGTAAGTAGAGGCGAAAGTGAGCAATCTGTCGCTCGATTTTTCCGACAACGCGTTTCAACCTCTGGCCGCTCGCATGCGGCCAGAAAATTTAGCGCAGTATATTGGCCAGCAGCATCTGCTGGCGCCGGGTAAACCCCTGCCGCGGGCGATTGAAGCCGGGCACCTGCATTCAATGATCCTCTGGGGGCCGCCGGGCACCGGCAAGACCACCCTCGCGGAAGTGATTGCCCGCTACGCCAGCGCCGATGTCGAACGGATCTCGGCGGTGACCTCAGGGGTGAAAGAGATTCGCGAGGCTATTGAGCGCGCGCGGCAAAATCGCAACGCCGGCCGGCGGACCATCCTGTTTGTTGACGAAGTGCATCGCTTTAATAAAAGCCAGCAGGATGCCTTTCTGCCCCATATTGAAGACGGCACCATCACTTTTATTGGCGCGACCACCGAAAACCCCTCCTTTGAGCTTAATTCAGCGCTGCTCTCCCGCGCCCGCGTCTACTTACTGAAATCGCTGACCACCGACGATATCGAGCGGGTGCTTGACCAGGCGATGAACGATAAGTCCCGCGGCTACGGCGGGCAGGATATTATTCTGCCGGAAGAGACCCGCAAGGCCATCGCCGAACTGGTGAACGGCGACGCGAGGCGGGCGCTGAATACCCTGGAAATGATGGCTGATATGGCCGAGAGCGATGACTCGGGCAAGCGGGTGCTGAAGGCGGAACTGCTGACCGAGATCGCTGGCGAGCGCAGCGCGCGCTTTGATAACAAAGGCGACCGGTTCTACGATTTGATTTCTGCTCTGCATAAGTCGGTGCGCGGTAGCGCGCCGGATGCGGCACTTTACTGGTATGCGCGGATCATCACCGCCGGCGGCGATCCGCTGTACGTTGCCCGCCGCTGTCTGGCGATAGCCTCGGAAGATGTCGGCAACGCCGACCCACGGGCGATGCAGGTCGCCATTTCGGCGTGGGATTGCTTTACCCGCGTCGGGCCGGCGGAAGGCGAACGGGCGATTGCCCAGGCCATTGTCTATCTGGCCTGCGCGCCGAAAAGTAACGCCGTCTACACCGCCTTTAAAGCGGCGCTGTCCGACGCGCGGGATCGTCCTGACTACGACGTTCCGGTGCATCTGCGCAATGCGCCGACGAAGCTGATGAAAGAGATGGGTTACGGACAGGAGTATCGTTACGCTCATGACGAACCCAACGCCTACGCCGCCGGCGAACAGTACTTCCCGCAGGAAATGGCGCAAACGCGCTATTATCACCCGACAAACCGGGGGCTTGAGGGCAAAATTGGCGAAAAGCTCGCCTGGCTCGCTGAACAGGATCAAAATAGCCCGATAAAACGCTACCGCTAATTGAGGCGTTGCGGTAAGGTTATTACTCTATTTCCGTGGTCGTAGTCTGCGGCCACTTTTCTTTATTTAATTCGATAAGCACAGGATAAGCATGCTCGATCCCAATCTGCTGCGTACCGAGCCAGACGCAGTCGCAGAAAAACTGGCACGCCGGGGCTTTAAGCTGGATGTAGATAAACTTCGCGCGCTTGAAGAGCGTCGTAAAGTTCTGCAGGTGCAAACGGAAAACCTGCAGGCGGAGCGTAACTCCCGATCGAAATCCATTGGCCAGGCGAAAGCGCGCGGGGAAGACATCGAGCCATTACGCCTGGAAGTGAACAAACTCGGCGAACAGTTGGATGCTGCAAAGTCCGAGCTGGAAACGCTGCTGGCGGAAATTCGCGATATCGCGCTGGCGATCCCGAATATTCCTCATGATGATGTGCCGGTTGGCCGTGACGAAAACGACAACGTTGAAGTCAGCCGCTGGGGCACGCCGCGCCAGTTCGATTTTGAAGTGCGCGATCACGTGACGCTGGGGGAAATGCACGGGGGGCTGGATTTTGCCGCCGCCGTTAAGCTGACTGGTTCGCGTTTTGTGGTGATGAAAGGCCAGCTGGCCCGTCTGCACCGCGCCCTGGCGCAGTTCATGCTGGATCTGCACACCGAACAGCATGGCTATAGCGAAAACTATGTCCCGTACCTGGTGAACCAGGACACGCTGTATGGCACCGGCCAGTTGCCGAAATTCGCTGGCGACCTGTTCCATACTCGTCCGCTGGAAGAAGAAGCCGACAGCAGCAACTACGCGCTGATCCCGACGGCGGAAGTGCCGCTGACCAACCTGGTACGCGATGAAATCATCGACGAAGACGACCTGCCGATCAAAATGACCGCCCATACGCCGTGCTTCCGCTCTGAAGCCGGTTCCTATGGTCGCGACACCCGCGGTCTGATCCGCATGCACCAGTTCGACAAAGTTGAAATGGTGCAGATCGTGCGTCCGGAAGACTCCATGGCCGCGCTGGAAGAGATGACCGGTCACGCCGAGAAAGTGCTGCAGCTGCTGGGTCTGCCGTACCGTAAGGTCGCGCTGTGCACCGGCGATATGGGCTTCAGCGCCTGCAAAACCTACGACCTGGAAGTGTGGGTTCCGGCGCAGAACACCTACCGTGAAATCTCTTCCTGCTCTAACGTCTGGGATTTCCAGGCGCGTCGTATGCAGGCCCGCTGCCGCAGCAAGTCCGACAAGAAGACTCGCCTCGTTCATACTCTGAATGGTTCTGGTCTGGCGGTAGGTCGTACCCTGGTGGCGCTGATGGAAAACTATCAGCAGGCCGATGGCCGTATTGAGATCCCGGAAATTCTGCGCCCGTATATGCGTGGCCTCGAATATATCGGGTAATTTTTTCTTCCTCTCTTTTAAAAGCGCCTGCGGGCGCTTTTTTTACGCCCTTATTGATACCGGGCAATAATCCATTCTACGAATGCAGTGATACTCCCTTTGGATTAAATCAGCATAAAAAACCAATAATATTTCAAAGCAATATATATATGACTATATAGCGCTTTTCAGTTTATTGTGAGCAACCAAAGCGAGTATCCATGAAAATTAAAGCCCCCGATGCTTTACTGGCTGCTGAGGTAAGCCGCCGTGGTCTGATGAAAACCACGGCAATAGGCGGCCTGGCGCTGGCCAGCAACGCACTAACATTACCCTTTACCCGACTGGCGCATGCCGCCGATACGCCGGCACCCGCCAACGAGAAGGTGGTCTGGAGTGCCTGTACCGTCAACTGCGGCAGCCGCTGCCCGCTGCGCATGCACGTGGTGGATGGCGCGATTAAATACGTCGAAACCGATAATACCGGTGACGATAACTATGACGGTTTGCACCAGGTCCGCGCCTGCCTGCGCGGGCGTTCGATGCGCCGCCGCGTCTATAACCCGGATCGCCTGAAGTACCCGATGAAGCGCGTTGGCAAACGCGGGGAAGGGAAATTCGAGCAAATCAGCTGGGAAGAGGCGTTCGATACTATCGCCAGCAATATGCAGCGGCTGATTAAAGAATACGGCAACGAATCCATCTATCTGAACTACGGCACCGGTACGCTCGGCGGCACGCTGACTCGTTCCTGGCCGCCAGGAAAAACGCTGATTGCCCGTCTGATGAACTGCTGCGGCGGTTATCTGAACCACTATGGCGATTACTCTTCGGCGCAGATTGCCGAGGGCCTCAATTATACCTACGGCGGCTGGGCCGACGGCAATAGCCCGTCGGATATTGAAAACAGCCAGCTGGTGGTGCTGTTCGGCAATAATCCCGGCGAAACGCGGATGAGCGGCGGCGGGGTGACGTACTACCTTGAGCAGGCGCGGCAGAAATCCAATGCCCGGATGATCATTATCGATCCACGCTATACCGACACCGGCGCCGGACGCGAAGATGAATGGATCCCGATTCGCCCCGGCACCGATGCGGCGCTGGTATCGGGTCTGGCGTGGGTGATGATCACCGAGAATCTGGTCGATCAGCCGTTCCTCGATAAATACTGCGTGGGATACGACGAGAAAACGCTGCCCGCCGATGCGCCAGCCAATGGTCACTACAAAGCTTACATTCTTGGCCAGGGCACGGACGGTATCGCCAAAACGCCGGAGTGGGCCTCGACGATTACCGGTATTCCGCGCGAACGCATTGTTAAACTGGCGCGCGAAATTGCCACCGCCAAACCGGCCTATATCAGCCAGGGTTGGGGGCCGCAGCGTCACGCCAACGGCGAAATCGCCACCCGGGCTATCTCGATGCTCGCTATCCTGACGGGTAACGTCGGGATCAACGGCGGCAACAGCGGCGCGCGCGAGGGCTCTTACAGCCTGCCCTTTGAGCGCATGCCGACGCTGGAGAATCCGGTTCAGACCAGTATCTCGATGTTTATGTGGACCGACGCTATTGAGCGTGGTCCGGAAATGACCGCGCTGCGCGACGGCGTTCGTGGCAAAGATAAGCTCGACGTGCCGATCAAAATGATCTGGAACTATGCGGGCAATTGCCTGATTAACCAGCATTCTGAGATCAACCGTACCCATGAGATCCTGCAGGACGACAAGAAGTGCGAGATGATCGTAGTCATCGACTGCCATATGACCTCGTCCGCGAAATACGCCGATATTCTGCTGCCGGACTGCACCGCCTCCGAGCAGATGGATTTCGCGCTGGATGCCTCCTGCGGCAACATGTCCTACGTCATCTTTGCCGATCAGGCCATCAAGCCGCGTTTCGAATGCAAAACCATCTATGAGATGACCACCGAGCTGGCAAAACGCCTCGGTGTGGAGCAGCAGTTTACCGAAGGCCGTACCCAGGAAGGCTGGATGCGCCATCTGTATGAACAGTCGCAGAAAGCGATTCCTGACCTACCAGATTTCGACACCTTCCGCCAGCAGGGCATTTATAAGCAGCGCGATCCGCAAGGACACCATGTGGCCTACAAAGCCTTCCGCGAGGATCCGCAGGCCAATCCGCTGACCACGCCGTCGGGCAAGATCGAAATCTACTCGCAGGCGCTGGCGAAAATCGCGGCCACCTGGGAGCTGCCGGAAGGGGATGTTATCGATCCACTGCCGATCTACACCCCGGGCTTCGAAAACTACAACGATCCATTGACGGCGAAATACCCGCTACAGCTGACCGGCTTCCACTATAAATCGCGCGTTCACTCAACTTACGGCAACGTCGATGTACTGAAGGCCGCCTGTCGGCAGGAGATGTGGATTAACCCGATCGACGCGAAGCAACGCGGCATTGCCAACGGCGATCGCATTCGCATCTTCAACGACCGTGGAGAAGTGCATATTGAAGCGAAGGTGACGCCGCGCATGATGCCGGGCGTTGTCGCGCTGGGGGAAGGGGCCTGGTATAACCCGGACGCTTCACGGGTGGATCAGGCGGGCAGCATTAACGTGCTGACCACCCAGCGTCCGTCGCCGCTGGCGAAGGGGAACCCGTCGCATACCAACCTCGTCCAGGTTGAGAAGCTGTAAGGAGTAACCGATGACAACTCAGTATGGATTTTTTATTGATTCCGCCCGTTGCACCGGTTGCAAGACCTGCGAACTGGCCTGTAAGGATTACAAGAACCTGACCCCGGAGGTCAGCTTCCGCCGCATCTATGAGTATGCCGGTGGCGACTGGCAGGAGGATAACGGTGTCTGGAATCAGAACGTTTTTGCTTATTACCTCTCCATCGCCTGTAACCACTGCGAAGATCCGGCCTGCACCAAGGTCTGTCCGAGCGGGGCAATGCACAAGCGTGAAGATGGTTTTGTTGTGGTCAACGAAGAGGTGTGCATTGGCTGCCGTTACTGCCATATGGCCTGCCCGTACGGCGCCCCGCAGTACAACGCCGACAAGGGCCACATGACCAAGTGCGACGGTTGCCATGAGCGCGTCGCCGAGGGGAAAAAGCCGATCTGCGTCGAGTCCTGCCCGCTGCGGGCGCTTGATTTCGGGCCGATTGCCGAGCTGCGCGCTAAGCATGGCCAGCTGGCCGCGGTAGCCCCGCTGCCGTCGGCGCACTTTACCAGGCCGAGTATCGTTATTAAACCTAACGCCAATGCCCGGCCGTGTGGCGATACCACCGGTTACCTGGCGAATCCGAAGGAGGTGTGAGATGGGAAACGGATGGCATGAATGGCCGCTGATGATCTTTACTGTCTTCGGCCAGTGCGTCGCGGGCGGGTTTATCGTCATGGCCCTGGCGCTGATGACGGGCAATCTTTCTCGCGAGCAGGAGCAGCGCGTGGTTGGGAGTATGTTTGGCCTGTGGGTATTGATGGGGATCGGGTTTATCGCCTCGACAATGCACCTCGGTTCGCCGCTACGGGCCTTTAACTCGCTGAATCGCGTGGGAGCCTCGTCGCTGAGTAATGAGATAGCCAGCGGGGCGATCTTCTTCGCCGTCGGCGGGATTGGCTGGCTACTGGCCGTGTGTAAAAAACTGCCTGCCGGCCTGCGTAGCCTGTGGCTGATAGTCACCATGGTGCTGGGCGTGATCTTCGTCTGGATGATGGTGCGGGTATACAACACTATCGACACGGTGCCGACCTGGTACACCGTCTGGACGCCGCTGAGCTTCTTCCTGACGCTGTTTATCGGCGGTCCGCTGCTGGGCTACCTGCTGCTGCGCGTGGCAGGCGTTGACGGTTGGGCGCTGCGCTTGCTGCCGGTGGTTACTTTGTTGGCGCTGCTGGCGAGTATTGTCGTGGTCCTGATGCAGGGGAGTGAACTCGCCACTATCCGCAGTTCAATCCAGCAGGCCTCCGCTCTGGTGCCGGATTATGGGTTGCTTATGGCCTGGCGTATGGTGCTGCTGGCGCTGGCCCTGGCCTGCTGGTGCGTGCCGCAGATCCGCGGCCGCAAGCCGGCGGTCTCGCTGCTTAGCCTGGCGTTTGTTCTGGTGCTGGCGGGAGAGATGATTGGCCGCGGCGTATTCTATGGTCTGCATATGACCGTGGGGATGGCTATCGCCAGTTAATCGGCGTCATCATGCCGGCGGTCATACGCCGGCATGATGAAAACGTGCTGTCGATAGATGAAATTTTTCAACTGAAATCAACGTCGACATTTATTAATAAATTAAGAAAAACAACAGTGTATTATCTGTTGCCTCACCTTTACCCATTCTGTGGATAAAAAACTTCTATCGTAGCCTGCAAAACCGCATCACGCCTGATTTCAGGTGGATTGACAATGTTTTTAGCGGTGGCATGATGCGCTCGCGATCTGAACATTCCTCACGGTTTTTTACCCATGACCATCTACACCCGGCCAGTGCAAATGCTGCTCTGTGGCCTGCTTTTATTGACCCTGGCGATAGCGGTGCTGAATACGCTCGTCCCGCTCTGGCTCGCCCATGAAAATATGCCAACCTGGCAGGTCGGCATGGTGGGGTCATCCTATTTTACCGGCAACCTGGCCGGTACGTTGCTGGCTGGTTGGGTGATTAAGCGCCTTGGGTTTAACCGCAGCTATTATCTCGCGTCGTTAATTTTCGCCGTCGGCTGCGTAGGGCTGGGGATCACCGTTGGCTTCTGGACGTGGCTGAGCTGGCGGTTTATCGCTGGCGTAGGCTGCGCGATGATTTGGGTGGTGGTGGAAAGCGCGCTGGTCTGCAGCGGGACTTCCCGCAGCCGCGGCCGTCTGCTGGCGGCGTACATGATGGTCTATTATGTCGGTACCGTACTGGGCCAGCTGATGGTCAGTAAGTTACCTACCGATTTAATGAGCGTCCTGCCGTGGGTGACTGGCCTGGCGCTGGCGGCGATCCTGCCGCTGCTGTTCACCCGTATTATGGGACAGGCTGAAGAGCCGCACGAAACAGTTCGTATCTGGCCAATGCTGAAGCTGCGCCAGGCGCGCCACGGGGTCAATGGCTGTATTATCTCGGGGATTGTCCTCGGTTCGCTGTATGGCCTGATGCCGCTGTGGCTGAACCATCAGGGTGTGAGCGACTCCGGCATTGGCTTCTGGATGGCGGTGATGGTGAGCGCGGGGATCCTCGGCCAGTGGCCGGTAGGGCGCCTGGCTGACCGCTATGGCCGTCTGCTGGTGCTGCGGGTGCAGGTCTTTGTGGTCATTCTGGGCTGTATGGCGATGCTGAGTCAGGCGGCAATGGCCCCGGCGCTGTTTGTGCTTGGGGCATCCGGTTTCACGCTGTATCCGGTGGCGATGGCCTGGGCCTGCGAAAAAGTCGAACATCACCAACTGGTGGCGATGAATCAGGCGCTGCTGATGAGTTATACCATCGGCAGTCTGCTGGGCCCGACCCTGACAGCAATGCTGATGCAGAATTTCTCAGACAATCTGTTATTTATCATGATCGCCAGCGTGTCGTTTATCTATCTGCTGACCCTGCTGCGTAAAGCCGGGCATCATCCGACGCCGGTGGCGCACGCATAACCATTCTGACGTGCAGCGAAGGCTGCACGTCATCTGTTTCTATCGCATGTTTTCCACTGCAGAGAGACGGCATTGCGCTTTTCATGAGGATCAACGGCGGGGCTGGAATGATTTCCAGTGTCGCTTCGGGCCGGCGTAAGCGCACCACCGACCCTGATGAGGCTCTTAGTACATCACCTTGTGACCATACTGCTCAAGAATGCCTTTCACCCGCTCCATGGTCTCTTTTTTCGGCGGATGAACGCCGTCCAGCTTGTACTCTTCGCCCATCGCTACCCATTTGTGTTTGCCCAGCTCATGGTAGGGCAGCAGTTCAATTTTCTCGACGTTGCCCATATCGCGGGTAAATTCGCCCAGGCGGTGCGCGGAGTCATCATCGTCTGACCAGCCCGGAACCACGACGTAGCGGATCCAGACATTGATATTCTTTTTCGCCAGATACTGGGCAAACTCGAGGGTGCGGTGGTTGGAAACGCCGACCAGGTTCTGGTGGATCTCATCGTTCATCTGCTTAAGATCCAGCATGACCAGGTCAGTCACCTCCAGCAGTTCGTCGATAACCGGATCGTAGCGACGGACAAAGCCGTTGGTATCGAGACAGGTATGAATACCTTCCTTTTTACAGGCGCGGAACCAGTCGCGAACAAACTCCGCCTGCAGGATCGCTTCGCCGCCTGATGCCGTAACGCCGCCGCCGGAGGCATTCATAAAGTGACGATAGGTCACCACCTCTTTCATTAACTCTTCAACGGTGATTTCTTTGCCGCCGTGGGTATCCCAGGTGTCACGGTTATGGCAGTACAGGCAGCGCATCAGGCAGCCCTGGAAAAAGGTAATAAAGCGGATGCCCGGGCCATCAACGGTGCCACAGGATTCAAAGGAGTGAATGCGACCAATAACTGACATTGCGGTGTTTTCTCCAGATGTGGCCCATCCGGGGCCGTGTTGGTGCACAGCTCAGCGGCTGCGTCGAGTCTGTTTTGACAGGTACCCAAAGTATAGATAACTGGCAAAGCAGGCTGGGGCGGGGATCACTTGTTAAAAAGGCCCCACTGATGTGGGGCCTTTATTGTACGCTTTTTCAGTCAGACTGGGAATTACATGGTCTGAGTGAAGGTACGGGTAATAACGTCCTGCTGCTGTTCTTTGGTCAGGGAGTTAAAACGTACGGCGTAGCCAGATACGCGGATGGTCAGCTGCGGATATTTTTCCGGGTTTTCCATCGCGTCGAGCAGCATTTCGCGGTTCATGACGTTCACGTTCAGGTGCTGACCACCTTCGATGGACGCTTCGTGGTGGAAGTAACCATCCATCAGACCGGCCAGGTTGGTCTTACGAACTTCGTCATCTTTACCCAGCGCGTTCGGCACGATAGAGAAGGTGTAAGAGATACCATCTTTCGCGTAAGCAAACGGCAGTTTAGCAACGGAAGTCAGTGAGGCAACAGCACCTTTCTGGTCACGACCGTGCATCGGGTTAGCACCTGGTCCGAACGGCGCGCCAGCGCGACGACCGTCTGGGGTGTTACCGGTTTTCTTACCATATACCACGTTAGAGGTGATGGTCAGAACAGACTGAGTCGGGATAGCGTTGCGGTAGGTGTGCAGTTTCTGAATTTTCTTCATGAAACGTTCAACCAGGTCAACGGCCATGTCATCGACGCGAGCATCGTTGTTACCAAACTGCGGGTATTCGCCTTCGATTTCGAAGTCGATAGCCAGACCGTCTTCGTCACGAATCGGTTTAACTTTCGCATATTTGATAGCAGACAGGGAGTCAGCAGCAACGGACAGACCAGCGATACCACACGCCATGGTGCGGATAACGTCACGGTCGTGCAGCGCCATCAGAGAGGCTTCGTAGCTGTACTTGTCGTGCATGTAGTGGATGATGTTCAGCGCGGTGACATACTGTTTCGCCAGCCAGTCCATGAAGTGATCCATGCGATCCATGACTTCGTCGAAGTTCAGGACGTCGCCTTTGATCGGTTCAGATTTCGGACCTACCTGCATTTTCAGTTTTTCATCCACGCCGCCGTTGATAGCGTACAGCATGGTTTTCGCGAGGTTAGCACGAGCACCGAAGAACTGCATTTGCTTACCAACAACCATCGGGCTTACGCAGCATGCGATAGCGTAGTCGTCGTTGTTGAAGTCCGGACGCATCAGGTCATCGTTCTCATACTGCAGAGAAGAGGTATCGATGGACACTTTAGCCGCGAATTTCTTGAAGCTCAGTGGCAGTTTTTCAGACCACAGGATAGTAATGTTCGGCTCCGGAGACGGCCCCATGGTGTACAGGGTGTTCAGGAAGCGGAAGCTGTTTTTGGTGACCAGAGTACGGCCGTCAACACCCATACCGCCGATGGATTCTGTTGCCCAAATCGGGTCGCCGGAGAACAGTTCATCATATTCCGGGGTACGCAGGAAGCGAACCATACGCAGTTTCATGACCAGGTGGTCAACCATTTCCTGCGCGTCTTGCTCGGTGATTTTACCGGCCTGAAGGTCACGTTCGATGTAGATATCCAGGAAGCTGGAGGTACGACCGAAGGACATTGCTGCGCCGTTCTGAGATTTCACGGCAGCCAGGTAACCGAAGTAGGTCCACTGGATAGCTTCCTGAGCAGTCGTTGCCGGACCGGAGATGTCGTAGCCATATTTAGCCGCCATCTCTTTGATCTGACCCAGTGCACGGTGTTGTTCAGAGATCTCTTCACGCAGACGGATGGTCGCTTCCAGATCTTCGCCGCTTTCCAGTTTTTCTTGCAGAGACTGGAACTGAGCGTATTTGTCTTTCATCAGGAAGTCGATACCGTACAGCGCAACGCGACGGTAGTCACCGATGATACGACCGCGGCCGTAAGCATCCGGCAGACCGGTCAGCACGCCGGATTTACGGCAGTTCAGGATGTCTTTGGTGTAAACATCAAATACGCCCTGGTTGTGGGTTTTACGGTACTCGGTAAAGATTTTTTTCAGCATCGGATCCAGCTCGCGATTGTACGCTTTGCAGGAACCTTCAACCATTTTAATACCACCGAACGGGATGATCGCACGTTTCAGCGGCGCTTCGGTCTGCAGACCAACGATTTTTTCCAGACCTTTCTCGATATAGCCAGCGTCGTGAGAGGTGATGGTGGAAGCCAGGGCAGTGTCAAAATCAACAGGCGCGTGAGTGCGGTTTTCCTGTTTTACACCTTCCATTACGGTGTCCCACAGCTTGGTGGTCGCTTCAGTTGCGCCAGCCAGGAAGGATTCGTCGCCTTCATATGGGGTGTAGTTTTTCTGAATAAAGTCACGGACGTTGACTTCATTCTGCCAGTCACCTTTCGCAAAACCTTCCCAGGCTGTGGCTAACTTTTCATTAAGCTCGGACATGTAACACCTACCTTCTTAAGTGGATTTTTTATTTACTGCCTGAAACAACCCTTAGTGATGGTCGTTGCCACGCAGGTAAATGACCCAGTATGTCAACCCGACCAGCAAACCTCCGCCGATAATGTTCCCGATAGTCACCGGAATCAGGTTATCAGTGATGAAGTTCATAACGGTCAAGTGTGAGAAACTTTCCGGAGTTGAACCGATAGCGGTCCAGAATTCCGGGCTCGCAAAATTGCGGATTACGATACCCATCGGGATCATAAACATGTTGGCGATGCTGTGCTCAAAGCCGCTGGCAACAAACATCGCTACCGGCAGGACCATGATCATCGCTTTATCCATCAGGCTACGACCGGAATAGCTCATCCATACGGCGAGACAAACCATCAGGTTAGCGAGGATACCCAGGCTCACGGCCTCCACAAAAGTATGGTGCAATTTGTGGTCAGCGGTCTGCAGGACGTTTAGCCCCCAACCGCCGTTGGCAGTCATATATTCGCCTGATAACCACATCAGCAGCACAAACAGCAGTGCGCCCACCAGGTTACCAAAATAGACGTTGAGCCAGTTTTTTGCCAGTTGCCCCCAGGTGATTCGACCGCTGGCTTTCGCCACCACGATCAGCACAGTAGAGGTAAAGAGGTCAGCGCCGCAGATAACGCACAGAATCAGACCCAGGGAAAAACAGACCCCACCGATAAGCTTGGCAATCCCAAAAGGCATCGCGGCAGTGCCGGTGGTCGCGGTGATATAGAATACGAAAGCGATGGAGATGAAAACGCCAGCGGTGATCGCCAGATAAAAGGTCTTCATCGGATGCTTCGTTGCTTTATAGACACCTGCTTCTTCGGCGACTTTCGCCATCGCGGCAGGGAGCAAAAGATCAAAAGGGTTGTCAGCTTTCACACTAACTCTCTCTTTATATAAGTTGGCGGTGAGATACTAACAAAGCATTATAGAAGGGAAATTGATATAGATCATATCTCACCGGAACTATATGCCTTTTTAGTGTGTGGTTTTTGCTTGTTTGATGCTTAACTATTTGAATTTTTTATGGAAAATAAATTTTAAAATTTATAAGTTATGTTGAATTTTTTCGTTTTTGCCCCAGTATTTGAGTTAATTAAAATGGAGTATTTTATTTTAAATTAACAATTGGTAAATGATATAAGTGCGATATTTACTATTAATTAACTTTACAACTACAAACTATAGTGGCTCCCTCGCCAGGTTAAAATAACGGAGCCGCATCGGGCTCCGTTGTTGGCAAGCATGTTGGCGTAATGGGGGCTTATTTTGCCCAGAACGCCGCTTTCGCCCGCTGCAGCTTTTCATACGCTTTCAGCAGCGACTGATGAGCCGGGAAGGCTTGCAGATCGCTGTCGACAGCCTGAAGGCCATAGAACGGGGCTTCGCCGCTCAGCGCAGCGCTGGCGGCTTCGACCGCATCGGCGCCATACATACGGATGAAGGCGTTCAGATACTGCAGCGGCTGACGCTCCTCTTCCTGGCTCAGCAGCAGCAGGGTCTGCAGGCAGCGATAGTAGTTTGCGCGCTCAGGGCTGAAGACAGAGGCATTGAATTCCATGGTCCATTCGGTCCAGATCAGCGCCTGTTCCAGATCGCCGCCAGCCAGGGCCAGCATCGCTTTCAGCTCGCCGACGCGCAGGGTATACCAGCCGTTGTCTTTCCCGGTGGCAAGGCCCAGCAGTTCGCGAACGCGGGTGAAATCATCCAGGCCTTCGTCATCCATTTGTTCGATGAGCGCCAGATAATCTTCTTTTTCCCACTCGCTGCCCGGCAGAGACAGAATTGTGTCCCGCAGATGGGCGCCCATGCTGTTGTTTGCCAGCCACAGGTCTTCTGCCGGATAAATATCCGACATGCCCGGAACGATGATACGGCAGGCGTAAACGCCCAGATGCTCGTAGTCGGCAATGTACACTTCTTTATCTTCGGCCTTGAAGATGGCCATCAGGGTGGCGAACTCTTCTTCGGTGGTGCCGGAGAAACTCCAGTCAACGAACGGATAGTCGGCATCCTGCTTGAACATATCCCAGGAGATCAGGCCGCTGGAGTCGATGAAGTGGGTTTCGAGGTTCGCGTGCTCGGCGACTTCTTCGTCATCAAAGGTCGGCGGCGTAAAGACATCAAGGTCTTTCAGGCTGCGACCCTGCAGCAGTTCTGTGACCGTACGCTCCAGCGCCACGCCGAAGTCCGGGTGGGCGCCAAAGGAAGCGAAGCAGGTGCCGTTAGTCGGGTTAAACAGCACGACGCAGATAACCGGGTATTTGCCGCCCAGCGAACCATCGTAGGCGAAAATCGGGAAGCCTTCGGCTTCAAGTTTTGCGATCGACTCCACGACGCCAGGATAGCGCGCCATGACTTCCGCCGGGATCTCCGGCAGGCTGATGCTCTCTGCGATGATGCGGTTTTTTATGTGACGTTCAAAGACCTCTGACAGGCCCTGCACACGTGCTTCATTCGGGGTATTCCCTGCAGACATACCGTTGGATACGTACAAGTTGCCAACGATATTCATCGGAATATAGACGGTTTCGCCGTCGGACTGGCGGGTAAAGGGCAGGCCGCATACGCCGCGCTCATCGTTCCCCGACTGCAGATCCACCAGCATGCTGGCGGTCAGCTGATCGTCCGGATCGTAGAACGCGAGCAGACGGGCATCCAGCAGACCTTCCGGGACATCGTCGTTTTCGGTCAGCGGGAACCACTTTTCGTTCGGGTAGTGAACAAACGGGCCATTAGCGATAGTGTCGCCTAACCAGAAGTCGGCGAAGAAATAGTTGGTGGACAGGCGCTCGAAATATTCGCCCAGCGCGGAGGCCAGGGCTGCCTTTTTGGTGGCGCCTTTACCATTGGTAAAGCACAGCGCGCATTCTTTATCGCGAATGTGAACGGACCACACGTGCGGCACCGGGTTCAGCCACGAGGCCTCTTCGATATCAAATCCGAGGTCGAGCAATTTTTGCTGGAAGCGAGCGATGGAATCTTCCAGGGCGGCATCTTTGCCGGGAATAAACGTTTGGGTCATGGCGATCACTTTTGTCGTACGGAAAGCGCGCAATGATACGGCTTTTATCTGACAGGTGCTATCTCCATCATCTGGCTATGCTTAGAGGCAACTTATGACCCACAGGGAGATGATAGATGAAAGCCTTTGACTGGCAGCGGATGGCGCTCGATAAAGTGCCGGTGGAGTTTCTTGCCGAGGTGGCGTTGCGCAGCCTCTATACCTTCGTTCTGGTCTTTATTTTCCTCAAGATTACCGGACGGCGCGGCGTGCGGCAGATGTCGCTGTTCGAGGTGTTGATTATTCTGACCCTCGGTTCGGCGGCAGGGGACGTGGCGTTTTATGACGATGTACCGCTACTGCCGGTGCTGGTGGTCTTCATCACGCTGGCGCTGCTGTATCGCGGCATCATGTGGCTGATGGGGCACAGCGAAAAGCTGGAGGATCTCCTGGAAGGTAAACCTATCGTGGTGGTCGAGGAGGGGCAGTTGGCGTGGGAGAAGCTGCATGCGGAAAACATGACCGAATTCGAATTCTTTATGGAGCTGCGGGTCAACAGCGTCGAGCAGCTTGGCCAGGTCCGGCTGGCGATCCTTGAAACCAACGGGCAGATCAGCGTGTTTTATTATCCGGATGAAGAGGTCAGAGCGGGGTTGTCTATCCTGCCTACCCACTGTACTGCGCGTTACACCACGATTCCGCAGGAGGGGATCTATGCCTGCGTACGCTGCAGCATCGTGATGGCGATGCAGGCGGGAGAAAAGCGAATATGTTCCCGCTGCGCAAATGCAGAATGGTCGAAGGCCAGCCGAGCGAAACGACTCACCTGACAGCAAATATGTCGGTTTTATTACGTCAAGCCGATAGATTCTGTTGTGTGACGGTGGCCGCGTTTTACCGTCGGCGAGTTTTAGCCATTGCGGACCGTGTCACTGAATGATAAAACCGATAGCCACAGGAATAACTTATGCCCGCGGCGGTTCGCGGGCAAAACAACATAGCAACGTGGTGAGGGGAAATGGCTCAGGTCTATAACTTCAGTTCGGGCCCGGCAATGCTGCCGGCGGAAGTACTCAAACTGGCTCAGCAAGAACTGTGCGACTGGCACGGTCTGGGTACGTCGGTCATGGAGATCAGTCACCGTGGTAAGGAGTTTATCCAGGTGGCAGAAGAGGCAGAACAGGACTTCCGCTCTCTGCTGAATATCCCTTCCAACTATAAAGTTTTGTTCTGCCACGGCGGCGGCCGCGGCCAGTTCGCGGGGATCCCGCTGAACATCCTCGGCGATAAAAACGTCGCTGACTATGTGGACGCCGGCTACTGGGCCGCCAGCGCGGTCAAAGAGGCGAAGAAATACTGCACGCCGAACGTTATCGACGCGAAAATCACTGTCGATGGCAAGCGAGCTGTTACGCCGATGAGCGAGTGGCAGCTGACGCCGGGCGCGGCCTATCTGCATTACTGCCCGAACGAAACCATTGACGGTATCGCGATTGATGATACGCCGAATTTCGGCGACGACGTCATCGTCGCTGCTGATTTCTCCTCCACCATTCTGTCCCGCGAAATTGACGTCAACCGCTTCGGTGTAATCTACGCCGGCGCGCAGAAAAATATTGGCCCGGCAGGGCTGACGCTGGTCATCGTGCGTGAAGATCTGCTGGGCAAAGCCAGCGTGGCCTGTCCGTCGATCCTCGACTATACCGTGTTAAGCGAGAACGACTCGATGTTTAACACGCCGCCGACGTTCGCCTGGTATCTGGCTGGTCTGGTGTTTAAGTGGCTGAAACAGCAGGGCGGCGTCGCTGCGATGGATAAAATCAACCAGCAGAAAGCCGAACTGCTTTATGGCGTTATCGATAACAGCGGGTTCTACCGTAACGATGTGGCGCAAGCCAACCGCTCACGCATGAACGTGCCGTTCCAGCTGGCGGACAGCGCACTGGACAAACTGTTCCTCGAAGAGTCGTTTGCCGCCGGGCTGCACGCGCTGAAGGGCCACCGCGTGGTGGGCGGCATGCGCGCCTCCATCTACAATGCGATGCCGCTGGACGGCGTGAAGGCGTTAACCGACTTTATGCTGGACTTCGAACGCCGCCACGGTTAATCGCCTGTTTCTTTCTTCCTCCCCGCGGCCTGTCTGCGGGGTTTTTATTCTGTTTGTTTGAGAGTGAAGTTTGATGGAATCCCTGACGTTACAACCCATCGCACGCGTAGAGGGCACCGTGAACCTGCCAGGTTCGAAAAGCGTCTCCAACCGCGCGCTGCTGCTGGCCGCTCTGGCCCGCGGCACGACGGTGCTGACCAACCTGCTGGACAGCGACGATGTGCGCCATATGCTGAATGCCCTGAGTGCGCTGGGGGTTCAATATACCCTGTCTGCCGACCGCACCCGCTGCGAAGTGACCGGCAACGGCGGCCCGCTGCGCGCTGCTGCGGCGCTGGAGCTATTCCTCGGCAACGCCGGAACCGCGATGCGTCCGCTGGCGGCGGCCCTGTGCCTTGGCAGCAACGATATTGTGCTGACCGGCGAACCGCGGATGAAAGAGCGCCCGATCGGCCATCTGGTGGATGCCCTGCGTCAGGGCGGCGCTCAGATCGACTATCTTGAGCAGGAAAATTATCCACCGCTGCGCCTGCGCGGCGGTTTTCAGGGCGGGAACGTCGAGGTTGACGGCAGCGTCTCCAGTCAGTTCCTGACCGCGCTGCTGATGACCGCGCCGCTGGCGCCGCAGGATACCGTGATCGCCATTAAGGGCGATCTGGTGTCGAAACCCTATATCGACATTACGCTGCACCTGATGAAAACCTTCGGCGTTGAGGTGGACAATCAGTCTTATCAGCGTTTTGTGGTGCGCGGCAAGCAGCAGTATCAGTCGCCAGGGGATTACCTGGTGGAAGGCGATGCTTCCTCGGCCTCGTATTTCCTCGCCGCTGGCGCCATTAAGGGCGGCACGGTAAAAGTCACCGGTATCGGCCGCGGCAGTGTGCAGGGCGATATCCGTTTCGCCGACGTCCTGGAGAAAATGGGCGCTACCGTGACCTGGGGCGACGATTTTATCGCCTGCACCCGCGGCGAGCTCAAGGCTATCGATATGGATATGAACCATATCCCGGACGCGGCGATGACCATCACCACCGCCGCGCTGTTCGCGCAAGGGACCACTACGCTGCGCAATATCTACAACTGGCGGGTCAAAGAGACGGACCGTCTGTTCGCCATGACGACCGAGTTGCGTAAAGTGGGCGCCGAGGTGGAAGAGGGTGAAGATTATATTCGCATCACCCCGCCGGCAAAGTTGAAATATGCTGAAATCGGCACCTATAACGACCACCGGATGGCGATGTGCTTCTCGCTGGTGGCGCTGTCTGATACGCCGGTGACCATCCTTGATCCCAAATGTACGGCCAAAACGTTCCCGGACTATTTTGAGCAACTGGCGCGGATCAGTACCCTCGCCTGAGTAAAACTTTGTCATCCCGCGGGCTGATGTCCTGTCAGCCCGCTATAATTGCGCAAAACTTCTGCTTTTCATTTCCTGTAGTCCGTAATTTACAAGCAATGCTCACTTTCCGGCGTATTGATGCGTATAATGCGCGGCGTTTATATTCCATGCGCCTTGCTGAAGGAGAAAAAGATGACGGCGAATATTCCGGTAATCACCATTGATGGGCCTGGCGGTGCGGGTAAAGGTACGTTGTGCAAGGCAATGGCGGAAGCGCTGGGCTGGCATCTGTTAGATTCAGGCGCGATCTACCGCGTTCTGGCGCTGGCGGCGCTGCATCATCATGTTGACGTAGAGTCCGAAGAGGCGCTGGTGCCCCTGGCGGCCCATCTTGACGTGCGCTTTATTTCTACTGACGGCACCCTGGAAGTGGTGCTGGAAGGGGAAGATGTCAGCGGCGAAATTCGCACTCAGGAGGTCGCCAATGCCGCCTCGAAAGTGGCCGCTTTCCCCCGCGTTCGCGAAGCGCTGCTGCGCCGCCAGCGTGCTTTCCGTGAACTGCCGGGGCTCATCGCCGACGGGCGCGATATGGGCACGGTGGTTTTCCCGGACGCGCCGGTGAAAATTTTCCTCGATGCCTCGGCCGATGAGCGGGCGCATCGCCGCATGCGGCAGTTGCAGGAAAAGGGCTTTGATGTTAACTTTGAACGTCTTTTGTCCGAGATAAAAGAGCGTGACGATCGCGACCGAAATCGCGCCGTGGCGCCGCTTGTCCCGGCTGCCGATGCATTAGTTCTCGATTCAACAGAACTAAACATTGAGCAAGTGATTGAAAAAGCGCTACAATATGCGCGCGAAAAATTGGCCGTTGCGTGAGCCTTAACCGGTAGCGCGCCGAAGCCTCCGAATTATAGCAGTACCCCGCGGCAATGGATGGTCAGCGGGTATGTGAAACAACCCCATCCGGCACGGAGCCAGGTGGACGTTAATATTAACCTGAAGATTAAACATGACTGAATCTTTTGCTCAACTGTTTGAAGAATCCTTAAAAGAAATCGAAACCCGCCCGGGTTCCATCGTTCGTGGTGTTGTTGTTGCTATCGACAAAGACGTAGTACTGGTTGACGCCGGTCTGAAATCTGAGTCCGCCATCCCGGCTGAGCAGTTCAAAAACGCCCAGGGCGAGCTGGAAATCCAGGTTGGTGACGAAGTTGACGTTGCTCTGGATGCAGTAGAAGACGGCTTCGGTGAAACTCTGCTGTCCCGTGAGAAAGCTAAACGTCACGAAGCTTGGATCACGCTGGAAAAAGCTTACGAAGACGCTGAAACTGTTACCGGTGTTATCAACGGCAAAGTTAAAGGTGGCTTCACTGTTGAGCTGAACGGTATTCGTGCGTTCCTGCCGGGTTCCCTGGTAGACGTTCGTCCGGTGCGCGACACGCTGCACCTGGAAGGCAAAGAGCTTGAGTTCAAAGTCATCAAGCTGGACCAGAAGCGTAACAACGTTGTTGTTTCTCGTCGTGCCGTTATCGAATCCGAAAACAGCGCAGAGCGCGATCAGCTGCTGGAAAACCTGCAGGAAGGCATGGAAGTCAAAGGTATCGTTAAGAACCTCACTGACTACGGTGCATTCGTTGATCTGGGCGGCGTTGACGGCCTGCTGCACATCACCGATATGGCCTGGAAACGCGTTAAGCATCCGAGCGAAATCGTAAACGTTGGCGACGAAATCACTGTTAAAGTGCTGAAGTTCGACCGCGAGCGTACCCGTGTATCCCTGGGCCTGAAACAGCTGGGCGAAGATCCGTGGGTAGCTATCGCTAAACGTTATCCGGAAGGTACCAAACTGACCGGTCGCGTGACCAACCTGACCGACTACGGCTGCTTCGTTGAAATCGAAGAAGGCGTTGAAGGCCTGGTTCACGTTTCCGAAATGGATTGGACCAACAAAAACATCCACCCGTCCAAAGTTGTTAACGTTGGCGACGTTGTGGAAGTGATGGTTCTGGATATCGACGAAGAGCGTCGTCGTATCTCCCTGGGTCTGAAGCAGTGCAAATCTAACCCATGGCAGCAGTTCGCGGAAACCCACAACAAGGGCGACCGTGTTGAAGGTAAAATCAAGTCTATCACTGACTTCGGTATCTTCATCGGCCTGGACGGCGGCATCGACGGCCTGGTTCACCTGTCTGACATCTCCTGGAACGTTGCAGGCGAAGAAGCAGTTCGTGAATACAAAAAAGGCGACGAAATCGCAGCAGTTGTTCTGCAGGTTGACGCAGAGCGTGAGCGTATCTCCCTGGGCGTTAAACAGCTCGCGGAAGATCCGTTCAACAACTACGTTGCTCTGAACAAGAAAGGCGCTATCGTTGTTGGTAAAGTCACTGCAGTTGACGCTAAAGGCGCAACCGTAGAACTGGCTGACGGCGTAGAAGGTTACCTGCGTGCTTCTGAAGCATCCCGTGACCGCGTTGAAGACGCAACTCTGGTTCTGAGCGTTGGCGACGAAGTTGAAGCGAAATTCACCGGCGTGGATCGTAAGAACCGCGTAGTGAGCCTGTCTGTACGTGCGAAAGACGAAGCGGAAGAAAAAGACGCTATCGCTACCGTGAACAAGCAGGAAGACGCGAACTTCTCCAACAACGCTATGGCTGAAGCGTTCAAAGCAGCGAAAGGCGAGTAATCTTTGTCATTCAGGTAATAACAACCTGAATAGTGACGAGTTTACTTGACAGATTGCAGGATTCGTCCTGTAATCAAGCACAAAGGGCGGCTACGGCCGCCCTTGTTTAAGCTGTTAGCTAATTTTTGCCTTGAAGGAAACCGGAGGAATAATGACCAAGTCAGAATTGATTGAAAGACTTGCCAGCCAGCAATCTCACATTCCGGCGAAAGCGGTGGAAGATGCTGTTAAAGAAATGCTGGAACATATGGCCTCAACGCTTGCTCAAGGTGAGCGCATTGAAATCCGCGGTTTCGGCAGCTTCTCTCTGCACTATCGAGCACCTCGCACCGGACGTAACCCGAAAACTGGTGATAAAGTCGAACTGGAAGGTAAGTACGTTCCGCACTTTAAGCCCGGGAAAGAATTACGTGACCGCGCCAATATTTATGAAGAGTAAGTTGCACGACGTGCAACCTGCCTGATGATAAAAAAAGCACCTGCGGGTGCTTTTTTTGTGTCCGCGATTTACCTCCAGCTTCGCAAAAAAACCGTGCCTGACTGCAACAGATACGATTGTCTGGAAGGCGCTACGCACGCCTGAATTCAGCGGCGGGACGCCACCGTCGCTTTGCGTAACACTGCCTGCTCACAGGGAGGTGTTTATGCGTCTACCATGGCTTGCCGGATGCGCCAGCATCGCGATGCTGCCGCTACTCTGGCTACCCGTCTTGCCGGGCCCGCACGTTCTGGCGAGCGCGTGCCTTGCGGCGCTGTTGCTGACCCGCCTGCGCGGAACGGCCATGGCTTGTGTGGCGATGACGCTTCTGCTGATGATCTGGGGAGTATTGAGCGCGCATCAGGCGCTGTGGCCGACCCGGCACCTTACCGGCGCCATCCGGCAGGCGGAAGTGATCCTCAGCGAGACGGATGGCCAGGCCCTGCACCGTTGTCAGATTGTGCGCCTGGCGGGCCGCTACCTGTTTCCCCCGGTGGGCGTGACGCTGTACGGGGAACTTACACCTGCGCCCGCCTGTGCGGGTCAGCACTGGTTGATGACGCTGCGCCTGCGCCCGGTGCACGGGCAGCTCAACGACGGGGGCTTCGACAGCCAGCGTTATGCGCTGGCGCAGCACCGGCCGCTGAGCGGGGGGATTGTTGCAGCTTCCGCGCTGGATCCCCGCTGCAGCCTGCGCGCCCGCTACCTGGCGTCGTTGACCCGGCGTCTGGAGCCTTATCCCTGGCGTGCGGTGATGCTGGGATTAGGGATGGGGGAGCGACTGACCCTGCCGACGGCGATTAAGGTCCTGATGCAGAACACGGGCACCTCCCATCTGATGGCCATCTCTGGTCTCCATATCGCCCTCGCGGCTTCCCTTATCGTGCTCCTGCTGCGCGGCGTGCAGTATATTCTCCCGGGCCGCTGGATCGGCTGGCGGTTGCCGCTGCTGGCCGGGCTGGCCGGCGCCGTCTGCTATGCCTGGCTGACCGGCATGCAGCCGCCGGCGCTGCGCACCTGCGTAGGGTTGGGCGTGTGCTGCGCCTTACGCTTGTCGGGCCAACGCTGGACGGCGTGGCAGGTGTGGCTCTGCTGTCTGGGGGCGATACTCGTTACCGACCCGCTGGCGGTGCTGTCGCAAAGCCTGTGGCTATCCGCTTTCGCCGTGGCGGGGCTGATCTTCTGGTTTCAGTGGGTACCGCTGCCTGCCGGTCGCTGGCGCTGGCCATGGAAGGCACTGTTCGCCCTCGTTCATTTGCAGGCTGGCGTGACGCTGTTGCTGATGCCGCTCCAGCTCCTGCTCTTCCATGGCGTCAGCCTGACGTCCATGGCCGCCAATTTGCTGGCGGTACCCTTAGTGACCCTGCTGGCGGTGCCGCTTATTCTCGGCGCGATGCTGCTGCATCTCACAGGACCGGGGATGGTGGAGTCGCTGCTCTGGCTGGCGGCCGATCGCGTGCTGGCGCTGCTGTTCTGGGCATTACGGCGTTTACCGGACGGCTGGCTGCCGCTGGACGCCCGCTGGCTCTGGATCAGTAGCCTGCCGTGGCTGCTGGTGATGGGCTGGCGCTTTCAGAGCTGGCGGCATTTCCCGGCCCTGTGTCTGAGCGTGCTGTTCCTGCTGATGCGGCCCTTCTGGAGGCCGTTTCCCGCGGACGAATGGCGGGTGACGATGCTGGATGTCGGGCAGGGGCTGGCGATGGTTATCGAACGTCACGGCAAGGCGCTCCTCTATGATACCGGGCCAGCATGGCCGCAGGGCGACAGCGGTCAGCAGGTGATTATCCCGTGGCTGCGCTGGCATCATCTGCAGCTGCAGGGCATTGTGCTAAGCCACGAGCATCTGGATCATCGCGGCGGCCTTAATTCAGTGCTACAGGCATGGCCGCAGGCGTGGGTGCGCAGCCCTTTAGGCTGGGCGCGTCATCTGCCGTGTCATCGCGGCGAGCGCTGGCAATGGCAGGGACTCAACTTCCAGGCCCTGTGGCCGCTGCCGGGCAGCACGGCAAAGGGTAATAATCACTCCTGCGTGGTGCGCATCGATGATGGTCGCTCCAGCATCCTGCTCACCGGCGATATAGAACGTCAGGCAGAGCAGGCGATGATCAGCCGTTACTGGCAGCATCTGACGTCTACACTTATCCAGGTTCCCCACCACGGTAGCAACACCTCTTCCAGCGAATTGCTGGTCCACCGGGTAGAGGGTGAGGCCGCGCTGGCATCCGCTTCGCGCTACAATGCGTGGCGGATGCCCTCGTACAAGGTGGTTCAGCGCTATCGCCAGCGGGGGTATCGCTGGTTCGCCACGCCGCAGCAGGGACAGATAACGGTGGTTTTTTCCGCAGAAGGGTGGCAAATCCATAGCTTACGGGATCAAGTTTTACCACGTTGGTATCATCAGTGGTTTGGCGCGCCCGCCGATAACGGGTAGAATATGCGGCTATTTCAACACAAGCTGGTTTATTGAATGCAGAACGATAAAGATCTCTCCACGTGGCAGACCTTCCGCCGACTTTGGCCGATTATTGCACCGTTTAAAGCCGGGCTAATCGTCGCGGCGGTGGCGTTAGTGCTTAACGCGGGCAGTGACACCTTCATGTTATCGCTTCTTAAACCGTTATTGGATGATGGTTTTGGTAAAACGGATCGCTCAGTGCTGCTATGGATGCCGCTGGTGGTTATCGGGCTGATGGTGCTGCGTGGGATCACCAGCTACATCTCGAGCTATTGTATCTCCTGGGTTTCCGGCAAAGTCGTGATGACCATGCGTCGTCGCCTGTTCGGCCACATGATGGGCATGCCGGTGGCCTTCTTTGACAAGCAGTCTACCGGGACGCTGCTGTCACGCATTACCTATGATTCTGAGCAGGTCGCCTCATCTTCCTCCAGCGCGCTGATCACCGTGGTCCGCGAAGGGGCATCGATTATCGGCCTGTTCGTGATGATGTTCTATTACAGCTGGCAGCTGTCGCTGATCCTGATCGTACTGGCGCCGATCGTGTCGGTAGCAATCCGCGTGGTCTCCAAGCGTTTTCGTAATATCAGTAAGAATATGCAGAACACGATGGGGCAGGTCACCACCAGCGCTGAGCAGATGCTGAAAGGGCACAAAGAGGTGCTGATGTTTGGTGGCCAGGAGGTGGAAACCAAACGTTTTGATAAGGTCAGCAATAAAATGCGTCTGCAGGGGATGAAGATGGTTTCTGCCTCGTCTATCTCCGACCCGATCATTCAGCTTATCGCGTCGCTGGCGCTGGCCTTTGTCCTGTATGCCGCCAGCTTCCCGAGCGTAATGGACACCCTGACCGCCGGGACCATTACCGTGGTCTTCTCCTCAATGATTGCGCTGATGCGCCCGCTGAAGTCGCTGACCAACGTCAATGCCCAGTTCCAGCGTGGGATGGCGGCGTGCCAGACGCTGTTTGCGATCCTCGATTCCGAGCAGGAAAAAGACGAAGGTACGCGGGTCATTGAGCGGGCCAAAGGCAATCTCAAGTTTGAGAACGTCACGTTCACCTATCCGGGGCGCGAAGTGGCCGCGCTGCGCAATATCAATCTCGATATCCCGGAAGGGAAAACCGTCGCGCTGGTGGGGCGCTCAGGGTCGGGTAAATCGACCATTGCCAGCCTGATCACCCGCTTCTACGATGTTGACGACGGCCAGATCCTGCTGGATGGTCACGACCTGCGCGAGTACAAGCTGAGCTCGCTGCGCGACCAGGTGGCACTCGTTTCACAGAACGTGCATCTGTTCAACGATACTGTCGCCAACAACATCGCCTATGCCCGTACCGAAGAGTACAGCCGCGAGCAGATTGAAGAGGCCGCGCGAATGGCCTACGCCATGGACTTCATCAACAAGATGGACAATGGTCTGGATACGATCATTGGTGAGAATGGCGTAATGCTGTCCGGTGGCCAGCGCCAGCGTATTGCTATCGCCCGTGCGCTGCTGCGTAACAGCCCGATCCTGATCCTTGATGAAGCCACCTCGGCGCTGGATACCGAGTCCGAGCGAGCCATTCAGGCAGCGCTGGATGAGCTGCAGAAAAACCGCACCTCGCTGGTTATCGCCCACCGTCTGTCGACCATTGAGCAGGCTGATGAAATTGTGGTGGTTGAAGATGGGCGGATCGTGGAACGCGGAACGCACCACGATCTGCTGGAGCATAAGGGCGTGTACGCCCAGCTGCATAAGATGCAATTCGGCGAATGATCGCGCGCATCTGGTCCGGGGAATCGCCGCTGTGGCGCCTGCTGCTGCCACTCTCCTGGCTGTATGGCCTGGTGAGCGCGGTGATTCGCCTCAGCTATAAGCTGGGGTGGCAAAAAGCCTGGCGCGCGCCGGTGCCGGTGGTGGTGGTCGGTAACCTGACCGCCGGCGGCAATGGTAAAACGCCGGTGGTGATCTGGCTGGTGGAGCAGCTGCAGCAGCGCGGTATTCGCGTGGGGGTGGTCTCTCGCGGCTACGGCGGTAAAGCCGACCGCTACCCACTGGTATTAACTGACCGGACCAGTACGGCGCAGGCGGGTGATGAGCCGGTGTTAATTCATCAGCGTACCGGCGCGCCGGTGGCGGTTTCTCCGCTGCGCAGCGACGCGGTGAAAGCGCTGCTCAGCGCGCACGATCTGCAGATTATCGTGACCGACGACGGGTTGCAGCACTATAAGCTGGCGCGGGACAGAGAAATTGTCGTTATCGACGGCGTGCGCCGCTTTGGCAACGGCTGGTGGCTGCCTGCCGGGCCGATGCGCGAGCGGGCGTCGCGCTTGCAAAGCGTTGATGCGGTTATCGTTAACGGCGGCGTGGCGCGTCCGGGGGAGATCCCGATGCAACTGCGTCCAGGGATGGTGGTTAACCTGCTTACCGGCGAACGTCGCGATGTCTCGACTTTCACGAACGTAGTGGCGATGGCTGGCATCGGCCATCCGCCGCGCTTTTTCGCCACCCTTGAAAGCTGTGGCGTCCAGCCGGTCAAAACCGTGGCGCTGGCGGACCATCAGGCGCTGAGCCAGGCCGATGTCGCCGCCCTGGTAACCACCGGGCAGACGCTGCTAATGACCGAGAAAGACGCGGTGAAATGTCGCGATTTCGCCGCCGCAAACTGGTGGTATTTACCGGTCGACGCCATAATGGCCGATGAACGCGCACAGCGGTTGCTTGCGGACTTAGCGACGTTGGCGCAACGTTAACTGACGCGCCGGCTTTGCTCGCCGCTGTGCTGGAATTCCTGACGGAGAACCTGCATGTCGGTATTGCAATTATCGCTTAACGAGGCGCGCCACCTCCATCTCGCGGCGCAGGGGTTGTTAAAGAAGCCCCGACGTCGCGCTCGCCCGAAAGACATTCTTTCCACCATCCAGCAGATGTCGCTGCTGCAAATCGATACCATCAACGTGGTGGCCCGCAGCCCCTATCTGGTGCTGTTCAGCCGCCTCGGCAGCTATCCGCAGCACTGGCTGGATGAGTCGTTGCGCAGCGGCGAGCTAATGGAATACTGGGCGCATGAAGCCTGCTTTCTACCGCGCAGCGATTTCGCCCTGGTGCGCCATCGCATGTTGAATCCCGACAATATGGGCTGGAAATACCATCGCGCGTGGATGGAGGAGCATGCCGGGAGTATTGCAGAGCTGCTGGCGCATATCGGGCAAAACGGCCCGGTTCGCTCGGCGGATTTTACCCACCCGCGCAAAGGCGCCAGCGGCTGGTGGGAGTGGAAACCGCATAAGCGCCATCTGGAAGGGCTGTTTACCGCCGGCGAAGTGATGGTGGTGGAACGGCGCAATTTTCACCGCGTGTATGATTTAACCCAGCGGGTGATGCCGGACTGGGATGACGAACGCGACGCGCTGTCCCGCGAAGACGCAGAGGCCATCATGCTGCGCAACAGCGCCCGCAGCCTCGGTATCTTTCGTCCCCAGTGGCTGGCCGATTACTATCGCTTGCGCCAGCCGTCGCTACCGGGTCTGCTGGCTGCCTGGCAGGAAGAGGGCCTGGTGGTGCTGGTTAACGTGGAAGCACTCGGCGAGATGTGGTTGCATCGCGACGCGCTGGCGCAGCTTGAGTCAGCGCCTGGCGGTAAGCTGATCGCCAGCCATAGCGCCGTGCTCTCTCCTTTTGACCCGGTGGTCTGGGATCGGAAACGCGCGGAGCAACTCTTCAACTTCAGCTATCGCCTGGAGTGCTATACCCCAGCGCCGAAGCGGCAGTATGGCTACTTCGTACTGCCCCTGCTGCACCAGGGAAAACTGGTTGGGCGGATGGACAGTAAAATACATCGCAAAAGCCAGGAGCTGGAGATCTTCTCCCTGTGGCTGGAGGAGGGGGTGAAGATCACCCGTGGCCTTGAGCAGGGGCTGCGCCGGGCGATTAACGACTTCGCGCGATGGCAATCGGCGGAGCGGATCCTGTGCCGACGCTTGCCGGAAGGGCTGTTTGTCGGCCAGGAGCAGGGGTGGGAAATCAACGCCGATTGATCCCGGCGCCGACCTTCCTGTGATATGCTGCTGTGAAATCTATCCGGTCCATCAGGAGGAAACATGGATCACCGTTTACTTGAAATCATCGCCTGCCCGGTCTGTAACGGTAAGCTGTATTACAGTCAGGATAAGCAAGAACTTATTTGCAAACTTGATAGTCTGGCGTTTCCGCTGCGCGATGGTATTCCTGTGCTGCTGGAGACAGAGGCCCGAGCGCTGACGGTTGAAGAGAGTCACTCATGAGTTTCGTGGTTATTATTCCTGCGCGTTTCGCCTCTACGCGCCTGCCGGGAAAACCACTGCAGGACATTAACGGCAAACCGATGATTGTCCACGTGCTGGAGCGCGCGCGCGAATCCGGCGCGGATCGCATTATTGTCGCCACCGATCATCCGGACGTAGCCAGCGCCGTTGAAGCGGCGGGTGGTGAAGTGTGCATGACCCGCGCCGATCACCAGTCCGGCACCGAACGGCTGGCGGAAGTGGTGGAGAAGTGCGCGTTCAGCGATGACACTATTATCGTCAATATTCAGGGCGATGAGCCGATGATCCCCCCGGCGATCGTCCGCCAGGTGGCGGAGAATCTGGCGTCCAGCAGCAGTGGAATGGCGACGCTGGCGGTACCGATCCACGATGCGGAAGAGGCGTTTAATCCAAATGCGGTGAAAGTGGTGATGGATGCCCAGGGCTATGCGCTCTATTTTTCACGTGCCACCATTCCCTGGGATCGCGATCGCTTTGCCCACTCCCGCGAGAACATCGGTGATTCCCTGCTGCGTCACATCGGCATTTATGGCTACCGCGCTGGCTTTATTCGCCGCTATGTCAGCTGGGCGCCGAGCCCGCTGGAGCAGATTGAAATGCTCGAGCAGCTGCGGGTGCTGTGGTATGGCGAGAAAATCCATGTTGCCGTGGCGGCAGAAGTGCCCGGCACCGGTGTGGATACCCCGGAAGATCTGGAGCGCGTCCGCGCTGAACTGCGTTAATCCCCTGTCCCCTCCTTGCAGGGGGGGATATCCCCGCCGGTTTTTCGCTTTTTTTGTCCCTTTTTGATCTTATTCGATGACAACCCAGGTGCGGGCGCTCATTATGAAACCAGTAGTGTTCATAGGGGTAATCGACAATGGAACAGTTGCGAACCGAACTCAGTCACCTGCTTGGCGAAAAGCTGAGCCGGGTGGAGTGTGTCAGTGAAAAACCCGCTACGGCGCTGTGGTCCCTGTACGACGCGCAGGGAAACCCGATGCCGCTGCTGGCGCGCAGTTTCACCACGCCCGGTGTGGCGCGGCAACTGGCATGGAAGATCTCCACCCTCGCGCGCAGTGGTACAGTGCGCATGCCGGTGGTTTACGGCGTGATGACGCATGAAGAGCATCCCGGGCCGGATGTGCTGCTGCTTGAGCGCTTGCGCGGCGTTCCGGTGGAGGCCCCCACGCGCACACCAGCGCGCTGGGAGCAACTGCAGGAGCAAATCGTCGAGGCGCTGCTCGCCTGGCATCGTCAGGACAGCGGCGGCTGCGTAGGAATGGTCGACAATACCCAGGACAATCTGTGGTCGAACTGGTACCGTCAGCGGGTAGAGATGCTGTGGAGCACCCTGAACCTGTATCAGGATACCGGCCTGACGATGCAGGATAAGCGTATTTTGTTCCGCTCCCGCGAGTGCCTTCCGGAGCTGTTTCGCGATTTCAATGACAATGCCGTGCTGGTACACGGTAATTTCACCTTGCGCAGTATGCTGAAAGACCCACGCAGCGATCAGCTGCTGGCGATGGTGGGCCCGGGGATGATGCTGTGGGCGCCACGCGAGTATGAACTGTTCCGCCTTGCAGAAGGCGGCCAGGCGGAACAGTTGCTGTGGCGCTACCTGCAGCAGGCGCCAGTTTCCGAGGCCTTTGTCTGGCGGCGCTGGCTCTATCTGCTGTGGGATGAGGTGGATAATCTGGTCAATACCGGGCGCTTTGACCGCGCCCGTTTCGACCTCGCGACAAAATCACTCCTGCCCTGGCTCGCCTGAGCCACCTTTCAGCCATTGCCAGACGCGACCGAGGGTTTCATAGCCGACCCGGTCGCTGTGCATCAGCCATACCGGGGAGGGGATGGCTCGTTCCCACGGATTAAGCGGCGAGGTCACCGCTAACTGATTTGCCGGCGCGGGCAGGGGATCCAGACCGGCATGACGAAAGAAAATCATCGCCCGTGGCAGGTGTGACGCCGAAGTGACCAGCAGGAAGGGCGCATCGCCGATGGCGCGCTTCACCGCCTGCGCTTCCTCTTCTGTATCTTTCGGCCGATCGAGCACGATGATATCGCTGCGTGGTACGCCGAGGCTCTCGGCCACTCTCGCCCCAGCTTCTGCCGTGCTGACGGGATTCGTTTTCGCTGCCGCGCCGGTGAAGATCATTTTCGACCCGGGATTCGCCTGCCACAGGCGAATGCCCTCCGTCAGGCGCGGCAGGCTGTTATTGATAAGATTAGAGCTTGGCGCCCACTCCGGATTCCAGGTATAGCCGCCGCCCAACACCACCACGTAGCTCACCGGCTGCTCGCCGCGCCAGGTGGGGTAGCTATCTTCAATCGGTTTCAACAGGCTGTCGGCCACCGGTTGCAGGCTCAGCAGCGCCAGCAGCAGCCAGCCGAGGCTCACGCATAGCTTGCCGGTACGTTGAAAGCGGCTGAACCATAACAGCGCGATCCCGATCCCGATCAGCAACAGCAGGGCGGGAAGCGGCAACAGCAGACCGCCGACGATCTTTTTTAGCGTGAAAAGCATGCCAGATGGTTCCTTTTTTAACCATATAACCAAAGTTATGTTCGGATCTTATAACAGATCGCTTCATTCTCGGCGTGGGTATGACAAAATAGCGGTTTTGTGTTGGCTTGTGGAGTCGCCCGTGCAGGATCGCAATTTCGATGACATTGCTGAAAAGTTTTCGCGCAATATTTACGGCACCACAAAAGGTCAGCTGCGCCAGGCGATCCTCTGGCAGGATCTGGAACCGCTGCTGGCGCAGCTGGGGCCGGGACCGCTGAGGGTGCTGGATGCCGGCGGCGGCGAAGGGCAAACAGCCATTAAAGTGGCGCAACTGGGCCATCACGTGACGCTGTGCGATCTCTCCGCTGAAATGGTGGCGCGCGCCCGCCAGGCGGCCGTCGATAAAGGTGTGATCGACAACATGCATTTTGTACAATGCGCGGCTCAGGATATTGCGCAGCATTTGGAAAGCCCGGTTGATCTGGTACTGTTTCATGCGGTGCTGGAGTGGGTGGCGGAGCCCCAGGAGGTGCTGCGTACGCTGTGGTCGACACTGCGTCCTGGCGGTGGGCTGTCGTTGATGTTCTACAATGCTAACGGCCTGCTGATGCACAATATGGTGGCCGGTAATTTCGATTACGTACAATTGGGCATGCCAAAAAAGAAAAAACGCACGCTGTCGCCGGATTATCCGCGTGAGCCGCAGCAGGTTTATCACTGGCTGGAAGAGATTGGCTGGCAGATTGTCAGCAAAACCGGCGTGCGGGTGTTTCATGATTATCTGCGTGAAAAACGCCAACAGCATGACAGCTATGCGGCGCTGCTGGAGCTGGAAACGCGCTACTGTCGTCAGGAGCCGTATCTCAGCCTGGGCCGTTATATTCATGTCACCGCGCTTAAGAGCCAGGCTCATAGCCGCAGATGCAAGGATAAAGTATGAGTGAATTTTCCCAGACAGTCCCCGAACTGGTTGCCTGGGCCAGGAAAAATGATTTTTCTATCTCGCTGCCGGTCGACAGACTCTCTTTTCTGCTGGCGGTCGCCACGCTGAACGGCGAACGGCTGGAAGGGGAAATGAGCGAGGGAGAACTGGTGGATGCGTTCCGCCACGTCAGTGATGCGTTTGAGCAGACCAGCGAAACCATCAGCCAGCGCGCCAATAATGCGATCAACGATTTGGTGCGCCAGCGTCTGCTGAACCGCTTTACCAGCGAAATTACCGAAGGCAATGCGATCTATCGCCTGACGCCGTTGGGGATCGGGATCACCGATTACTATATCCGTCAGCGTGAATTCTCGACGCTGCGTCTCTCGATGCAGCTGTCGATCGTCGCCGGCGAGCTGAAGCGTGCGGCGGATGCGGCAGAAGAGGGCGGGGATGAGTTCCACTGGCATCGCAATGTTTTCGCTCCGCTGAAATATTCCGTGGCGGAAATTTTCGACAGCATCGACCTGACGCAGCGCATTATGGATGAGCAGCAGCAGCTGGTGAAAGACGATATCGCACAGTTGTTAAATAAAGACTGGCGCGCGGCGATTTCCAGCTGTGAACTGCTGCTGTCGGAAACCTCCGGCACCCTGCGCGAACTGCAGGATACGCTGGATGCGGCGGGGGATAAACTGCAGGCGAATCTGCTGCGCATTCAGGATTCGACCATGGCGCGCGACGATTTGCATTTTGTCGACCGGCTGGTATTCGACCTGCAAAGCAAACTCGACCGCATCGTCAGCTGGGGTCAGCAGGCGATTGACCTGTGGATCGGCTACGACCGCCATGTGCACAAGTTTATCCGTACCGCTATCGATATGGATAAGAACCGCGTCTTCGCCCAGCGTCTGCGCCAGTCGGTACAGACCTATTTTGATGAACCGTGGGCGCTGACTTACGCCAACGCCGACCGTCTGCTGGATATGCGCGATGAAGAGATGGCGCTGCGCGATGAAGAGGTCACCGGCGAACTGCCGGCGGATCTCGAATTTGAAGAGTTTAACGAAATTCGCGAGCAGCTGGCGGCGCTGATCGAAGCGCAGCTGGCGGTCTATAAAGAGAAGGGAATACCGCTGGACCTCGGCCTGGTGGCGCGGGAGTTCCTGGCGCAGTATCCGCGCGGACGTCACTTCGACGTGGCGCGGATCGTCGTGGATCAGGCGGTACAGCTGGGCGTCGCCCAGGCAGATTTCACCGGACTGCCGGCAAAATGGCAGCCGATTAATGATTACGGAGCCAAGGTACAGGCGCATGTCATTGACAAATATTGAACAAGTGATGCCGGTTAAGCTGGCGCAGGCGTTGGCCAATCCGTTATTTCCGGCGCTGGACAGCGCCCTGCGCGCGGGCCGTCATATCGGTCTCGACGAGCTGGATAATCACGCATTTTTGATGGATTTCCAGGATTACCTGGAAGAATTTTACGCTCGCTATAACGTCGAGTTGATCCGCGCACCGGAAGGGTTCTTCTATCTGCGCCCGCGCTCCACCACGCTGATTTCGCGCTCGGTGCTGTCGGAGCTGGATATGATGGTGGGCAAAATTCTTTGCTATCTCTATCTCAGCCCGGAGCGCCTGGCAAACGAAGGGATTTTCACCCAGCAGGAGCTCTATGACGAACTGCTGACCCTGGCGGATGAATCCAGGCTGCTGAAGCTGGTGAACAATCGTTCCACCGGTTCGGATCTGGACCGCCAGAAGCTGCAGGAAAAAATGCGCGCGTCGCTTAACCGCCTGCGCCGCCTGGGGATGGTGTGGTTTATGGGCCATGACAGTAGCAAGTTTCGCATTACCGAATCGGTATTCCGCTTTGGCGCCGATGTGCGCGCCGGCGACGACCCGCGCGAGGCGCAGCGCCGCCTGATCCGCGACGGGGAAGCGATGGCTCTGGAAAATCACCTGCAGCTCAATGATGAGAATGAAGAAAACCAGCCGGATAGCGGGGAGGAAGAGTAATGATTGAACGCGGTAAGTTTCGCTCGCTAACGCTGGTGAACTGGAACGGTTTCTTTGCCCGGACCTTTGATCTTGATGAACTGGTGACCACCCTCTCCGGGGGGAACGGCGCGGGTAAGTCCACGACCATGGCGGCTTTCGTCACGGCGCTGATCCCGGATTTAACCCTGCTGCACTTCCGTAACACCACTGAAGCGGGGGCCACCAGCGGCTCACGCGATAAAGGCCTGCATGGTAAGCTGCGCGCCGGGGTGTGTTACTCGGTGCTTGATGTGATCAACTCCCGCCACCAGCGCGTGGTGGTCGGCGTGCGCCTGCAGCAGGTCGCCGGACGCGATCGTAAAGTCGATATTAAGCCGTTCGCCATTCAGGGGCTGCCGACCTCTATCCTGCCGACCCAGCTGTTGACCGAAACGCTGAACGATCGTCAGGCGCGCGTGGTCAGTCTCAATGAGCTGAAAGACAAACTCGAGGCGATGGAAGGCGTCCAGTTTAAACAGTTCAACTCGATCACCGAATATCACTCGCTAATGTTCGATCTGGGCGTGGTGGCGCGTCGTCTGCGTTCCGCCTCCGATCGTAGCAAATACTACCGCCTGATTGAGGCCTCGCTGTACGGCGGGATCTCCAGCACCATTACCCGCTCGCTGCGCGACTACCTGCTGCCGGAAAACAGCGGCGTGCGTAAAGCGTTCCAGGATATGGAAGCGGCGCTGCGGGAAAACCGCATGACGCTGGAAGCCATTCGCGTAACCCAGTCTGACCGCGATCTGTTTAAACACCTGATCAGCGAAGCCACCAACTACGTGGCGGCGGACTATATGCGTCACGCCAACGAGCGGCGCATTCACCTGGATAAGGCGCTGGAGTATCGTCGCGATCTCTTTACCTCGCGTTCGCAGTTGGCGGCCGAGCAGTATAAGCACGTCGAGATGGCGCGCGAGCTGCAGGAGCACAACGGCGCGGAGGGCGATCTGGAAGCCGATTACCAGGCCGCCAGCGATCACCTGAACCTGGTGCAGACCGCCCTGCGTCAGCAGGAAAAAATTGAGCGCTACGAAGCGGATCTCGACGAGCTGCAGATCCGTCTGGAAGAGCAGAATGAAGTGGTGGCGGAAGCCGCCGACCAGCAGGAAGAGAACGAAGCCCGCGCCGAAGCCGCCGAACTGGAAGTGGATGAGCTGAAAAACCAGCTCGCCGACTATCAGCAGGCGCTCGACGTCCAGCAGACCCGCGCCATTCAGTATAACCAGGCGCTGCAGGCGCTGGAGCGCGCGAAGGCGCTGTGCCATCTGCCGGATCTGACGCCTGAGAGCGCCGACGAGTGGCTGGAAACCTTCCAGGCGAAAGAGCAGGAAGCGACGGAGAAAATGCTGTCGCTGGAACAGAAAATGAGCGTGGCGCAAACCGCGCACAGCCAGTTCGAACAGGCGTACCAGCTGGTGGCGGCGATTAACGGCCCGCTGGCGCGTAATGAAGCCTGGGACGTGGCGCGCGAATTGCTGCGCGACGGCGTTAACCAGCGCCATCAGGCCGAGCAGGCGCAGGGGCTGCGCAGCCGTCTCAACGAGCTGGAACAGCGTCTGCGCGAGCAGCAGGACGCCGAGCGTCAGCTGGCTGAGTTCTGCAAACGCCAGGGCAAACGCTACGATATCGACGATCTGGAAACGCTGCATCAGGAGCTGGAAGCGCGCATCGCGTCGCTGGCCGACAGCGTCTCTAACGCTCAGGAACAGCGCATGACCTTGCGTCAGGAGCTGGAGCAACTGCAGTCGCGCACCCAGACGCTGATGCGCCGGGCGCCGATCTGGCTGGCGGCGCAAAACAGCCTCAACCAGCTGTGCGAGCAGAGCGGCGAACAGTTTGAGTCCGGCCAGGAGGTCACCGAATACCTGCAGCAGCTGCTGGAGCGCGAGCGCGAGGCTATCGTTGAACGTGACGAGGTCGGCGCCCGCAAGCGTGCCATCGACGAAGAGATCGAGCGACTCAGTCAGCCGGGCGGCTCTGAAGACCCGCGTCTGAACGCGCTGGCGGAGCGCTTTGGCGGCGTCCTGTTGTCGGAAATTTATGACGACGTTAGCCTCGAAGATGCGCCGTACTTCTCCGCGCTGTATGGCCCATCGCGCCATGCGATCGTGGTGCCGGATCTGTCGCAGGTGGCGGAGCAGCTCGAAGGGCTGGAAGATTGTCCGGAAGACCTGTATCTGATCGAAGGCGATCCGCAGTCCTTCGACGACAGCGTGTTCAGCGTTGACGAGCTGGAAAAAGCGGTGGTGGTGAAGATTGCCGACCGCCAGTGGCGTTATTCACGTTTCCCAACGCTGCCGCTGTTTGGTCGCGCGGCGCGCGAAAATCGCATCGAAACACTGCATGCTGAGCGTGAGAGTCTCTCCGAGCGTTTCGCGACCCTGTCGTTCGACGTGCAGAAAACCCAGCGTCTGCACCAGGCTTTCAGCCGCTTCATTGGCAGCCATCTGGCGGTGGCTTTCGAGGACGATCCGGAAGAAGAGATCCGCAAGCTTAACAGCCGCCGCGGCGAGCTGGAGCGTGCGCTGAACGCCCATGAGAGCGATAACCAACAGAACCGCGTGCAGTATGAGCAGGCGAAAGAGGGCGTGTCGGCGCTCAACCGCCTGCTGCCGCGCCTGAACCTGCTGGCGGATGATACGCTGGCTGACCGCGTGGACGAGATCCAGGAACGTCTGGACGAAGCGCAGGAGGCAGTGCGCTTTATTCAGCAGCATGGCAATCAGCTGGCGAAGCTGGAGCCGATCGTCTCGGTATTGCAGAGCGATCCGGAGCAGTTTGAGCAGCTGAAAGAAGATTACGCCTATGCGCAGCAAACCCAGCGCGATGCGCGTCAGCAGGCCTTTGCGCTGGCGGAAGTCGTGCAGCGCCGGGCCCACTTCAGCTACTCCGATTCGGCGGAGATGCTCAGTGGCAACAGCGATCTCAACGAGAAGCTGCGCCAGCGTCTGCAACAAGCGGAATCTGAGCGTAGCCGCGCGCGCGAAGCGATGCGTAGCCACGTTGCGCAGTTGAACCAGTACAACCAGGTGCTGGCGTCGCTGAAGAGCTCGTATGACACCAAAAAAGAGCTGCTCAACGATCTGTATAAAGAGCTGCAGGATATCGGCGTGCGTGCCGATGCCGGGGCGGAAGAGCGCGCGCGTCAGCGTCGTGACGAGCTGCACACGCAGCTGAGCAACAACCGCTCCCGTCGCAATCAGCTGGAAAAAGCGTTGACCTTCTGCGAAGCGGAAATGGACAACCTGACCCGTAAACTGCGCAAGCTGGAACGCGATTACTGCGAAATGCGTGAGCAGGTTGTCAGCGCCAAGGCGGGCTGGTGCGCGGTGATGCGTCTGGTGAAAGACAATGGCGTCGAACGTCGTCTGCATCGCCGCGAACTGGCCTATCTCTCTGCCGACGAACTGCGTTCGATGTCGGATAAGGCGCTCGGTGCGCTGCGTCTGGCGGTCGCCGATAACGAACATCTGCGCGACGTGCTGCGTATATCGGAAGATCCGAAACGTCCGGAGCGCAAAATCCAGTTCTTCGTCGCCGTCTATCAGCATCTGCGCGAGCGTATCCGTCAGGATATTATTCGTACCGATGACCCGGTGGAAGCGATCGAGCAGATGGAGATCGAGCTCAGTCGTCTGACCGAAGAGCTGACCAACCGCGAACAGAAGCTGGCGATCAGTTCCCGCAGCGTGGCGAATATCATTCGCAAAACTATTCAGCGTGAGCAGAACCGTATCCGGATGCTCAACCAGGGGCTGCAGAGCGTCTCGTTCGGCCAGGTTAACAGCGTGCGTCTGAACGTTAACGTGCGCGAGACCCACTCGACGCTGCTGGATGTCCTGTCTGAACAGCATGAGCAGCATCAGGATCTGTTTAACAGCAATCGCCTGACCTTCTCGGAAGCGCTGGCCAAGCTGTATCAGCGCCTGAACCCGCAGATCGACATGGGGCAGCGCACGCCGCAAACCATCGGCGAAGAGCTACTCGACTACCGCAACTATCTGGAGATGGAAGTGGAAGTTAACCGCGGCTCTGACGGCTGGCTGCGCGCGGAGTCCGGCGCGCTGTCGACCGGGGAAGCGATCGGTACCGGGATGTCGATTCTGGTAATGGTGGTGCAGAGCTGGGAAGATGAGTCTCGTCGCCTGCGCGGCAAGGATATCTCGCCTTGCCGTCTGCTGTTCCTCGATGAAGCGGCGCGTCTCGACGCCCGCTCCATCGCCACGTTGTTCGAGCTGTGCGAACGTCTGGAGATGCAGCTGATTATCGCGGCGCCGGAAAATATCAGCCCGGAAAAAGGCACGACCTATAAACTGGTGCGTAAAGTGTTTAATAATCACGAACACGTACACGTTGTCGGCCTGCGCGGTTTTGCCGCGCCGGTACCGGAAGCACTGCCGGGTACGGCCGACGCCTCCTGAGGCTGCGGCTAAATTCTGGCGGCTAAGCGCTGAAAAGGGCAACGTTAAGTTGCCCTTTTTGCTATCCAGCCTGGTATGCCTGGGTGGTATAATCTTTAAGCTTCTTTACATTAGGTAAGGCAAAAGCCTTTCCGTCTTTATATACTGTGATAAAGCCCACTAATTTGTGGGCGGCAATGTGTGACAACAGGGGGCAAGGGATGTTGCTAAAGAAACGGTATGGTCGTCCATTGTCAGCGCTCAGCCTGAGCCTGGCACTGGCATTTGCTCCGCTGTTCAATGTCCAGGCCGCAGAGCCTGAAGTCGTACCTGGTGATAGCTCCGCTACGCCTGGAGAGCTTTCCGTCGCGCTGACGCAAAGCGATGGGCAATCGCCGGCGGTCGCGAAGCTGGCCGGTGAGCAGCCGCTGTCGATGGAGGCGGCGGCAAACAGTCGCGCCCAGATCGAGGCGCTGTTGCCGGCAGGGTACAAACCTGTCTTTATCAATCCGCTGGTGTCGCTGTACGCCGCCAGGGATATGAAACCGATGTGGGAGAACCGCGAGGCGGTGCAGGCGTTCCAGCAGCAGCTGGCGGAGATCGCCATCGCCGGTTTTCAGCCGCAGTTTACCACCTGGGTCAGCCTGCTGACCGATCCCGCCGTCAGCGGCATGGCGCGCGATGTGGTGTTGTCGGATGCCATGATGGGCTATCTGCACTTTATCAGCGGCATCCCCACCCAGGGGACCCGCTGGCTATATAGCTCGACGCCGTACAAGATGGCGACCCCGCCGCTATCGGTGATTAACCAGTGGCAGCTGGCGCTGGACAATGGCTCCCTGCCGGCGTTTATCGCTGGCCTGGCGCCGCATCATCCGCAGTATGAGGCCATGCACCAGTCGTTGTTGGCGCTGGTGGCTGATTCTCGCCCGTGGCCGCAGATGACCGGTAGCGGCTCGCTGCGCCCCGGCGAATGGAGCAATGATATCGGTGCCCTGCGCGAGATCCTCCAGCGTACCGGGATGCTGGACAATACCGCCAATATCGTTCTGCCCGGCGATGTGGTGAGCCCGTCGGCGAAGAAAAAGAGCAAACCCGCGGCGCGCGGCGTGTACGATCGCCAGCTGGTGGAGGGGGTTAAGCGCTTTCAGGCCATGCAGGGGCTGGGTGCGGATGGCGTCATTGGCCAGTCCACCCGCGACTGGCTCAACGTCTCTTCCGCGCAGCGTGCGGGGGTGCTCGCCTTGAATATTCAGCGTTTACGCCTGCTGCCGGGCAAACTGTCGACCGGCATTATGGTGAATATTCCCGCTTTCTCGCTGGTCTATTACCAGGATGGCAGCCAGGTGCTGGCCTCGCGGGTGATCGTCGGGCGTCCGGACCGCAAAACGCCAATGATGAGCAGCGCGCTGAACAACGTGGTGGTCAATCCACCGTGGAACGTGCCGCCGACGCTGGCGCGCAAAGATATCCTGCCGAAGGTGCGTAACAATCCAGGCTATCTGGAGCAGCATGGCTACACCGTGATGCGCGGCTGGAACAGTAAAGAGACCATCGATCCTTATCGGGTCGACTGGTCGACCATCACCGAGAATAATTTACCGTTCCGTTTTCAGCAGGCGCCTGGAGCGCGTAACTCACTGGGCCGCTACAAGTTTAATATGCCGAGTTCAGATGCTATTTATCTGCACGATACGCCGAACCATAATCTGTTCCAGAAAGATGTTCGCGCGCTCAGCTCCGGCTGCGTACGCGTCAATAAGGCCTCGGAGCTGGCCAATATGTTGCTGCAGGACGCGGGCTGGAACGACACGCGTATTTCCGATGCCCTGAAGCAAGGGGACACGCGCTATGTCAATATTCGGCAAAATATACCGGTGAATTTATATTACTTAACGGCTTTTGTGGACGCTGATGGACGTACACAATATCGAACAGATATTTACAATTACGATCTCACCGCGCGATCCAGTGCACAAATTCTGACGAAAGCTGAACAATTAATCAGGTAAATGAAGTAGTTCAATGAATTTTGTTGTCCTAGCACTGGGTAAAAAAGGGCGCTGCTCCTCTGCAGCGCCCGATTTTCCTGGGGTGAGGCTGCCTTGACGTTGGCAATAATGCCCGGTAAGGTGCCTTTCGTGCGCCAGAAGTGCATATACATATCATTCCGCTCAATGCGTAGCGCGGTCAGCGCGAACGCTCTCCTTTGCCGGAAAGCATCACGGCTGTGGCGAGCGATGGCGAGCTGGCGGTTAGCCTCGCGCGATGCGGAAAAAGTATATAACGATTCATTGACTGTAGACCTGATTATCATGGACAAATTTGACGCTAATCGCCGCAGATTGCTGGCGTTGGGTGGTGCTGCGCTGGGTGCTGCCGCCATTCTCCCTGCGCCGGCATTTGCCACCCTCTCGACCCCCCGTCCGCGTATTTTGACGCTGAATAACCTGCATACCGGTGAATCGCTCAAGGCGGAGTTTTTCGATGGCAGAGGCTATATTCAGGATGAATTAGCAAGACTTAATCATTTTTTCCGTGATTACCGCGCGAATAAAATTAAGTCCATCGATCCAAATCTGTTCGATCATCTTTATCGGTTGCAGGGATTGCTTGGCACTAACAAACCTGTCCAGCTTATTTCTGGTTATCGTTCCCTCGATACCAATGATGAGCTTCGCGCACGAAGCCGTGGTGTGGCAAAACACAGCTATCACACCAAGGGGCAGGCAATGGATTTCCATATTGAAGGTATTTCGTTAAGCAATATTCGCAAAGCGGCGTTATCTATGCGCGCAGGTGGTGTAGGATATTACCCACGTAGTAACTTTGTGCATATTGATACCGGTCCCGTAAGGCACTGGTAACGAAAGGAGCGTCATGAACTATCGTATTATTCCGGTTACCGCGTTCGCGCAGAACTGTTCTCTCATCTGGTGCGAACAAACCCGCCTGGCGGCGCTGGTCGATCCTGGCGGCGATGCTGAACGCATCAAAGCGGTGGTGGCGGAGGCGGGCGTCACGCTGATGCAGATCCTGCTGACGCATGGCCATCTCGATCACGTCGGCGCCGCTGCGGAACTGGCGCAGCATTATGGCGTACCGGTTATTGGTCCGGAAAAAGAAGATGAGTTCTGGCTGGAAGGATTGCCGGCGCAAAGCCGGATGTTCGGCCTGGAGGATTGCCAGCCGCTGCGTCCGGATCGCTGGCTCAATGAAGGCGATGTGGTCAATGTAGGGAATGTGGCGCTGCAGGTACTGCACTGTCCGGGCCATACGCCGGGTCACGTGGTCTTCTTTGATGACGCTTCCCGATTGCTCATTTCCGGAGACGTGATTTTTAAAGGCGGGGTGGGGCGCAGCGATTTTCCACGCGGCGACCATGGACAGTTGATTGCGGCCATTAAGGATAAGCTGTTGCCGCTGGGCGATGACGTGACCTTTATTCCCGGCCATGGTCCGCTGTCGACGCTGGGTGAGGAACGTCGTAACAACCCGTTCCTGCAGGATGAGATGCCGGTCTGGTAACAGACATGACGCGAACACATAAAAAAGGCCGCATTCGCGGCCTTTTTCTTTTATCTCGCTTAGAGCACGCTGTCGCTTACAGTACTGCGACGATGGCTTCGCACAGCGGCGCCATATTGTCAGGCGTCATCCCGGCCACGTTGATACGTCCGGAAGCAACCGCATAGATGGCGAACTCTTCACGCAGGCGCAGCACCTGCTCTTTAGTCAGGCCGCTGAATGAGAACATGCCGTTCTGCTGGCTGATAAAGCTGAAGTCGCGGCTCGCGCCTTTCTCCTGCAGGGTATTGACGAACAGCAGGCGCATACGCTGGATGCGCTGGCGCATATCGGTCAGCTCCTGCTCCCAGATCGCACGCAGCGCATCGTTGCTCAGAATGGTGGCGACCACGGAGGCGCCATGCGCAGGCGGGTTGGAGTAGTTGGCGCGGATCACCGATTTCATCTGACTGAATGCGCGGTCCACGGTCTCCTGATCGGCGGCGACCAGCGTGCAGGCGCCGACGCGCTCGTTGTACAGGCCAAAGTTTTTCGAGTAGGAGCTGGCGACCAGCAGCTCTTTGTGCAGCGCAGCAAAGGCGCGCAGACCTTCAGCATCTTCTTCCAGACCGCGGGCAAAGCCCTGGTAGGCGAAATCAAACAGCGGGAGCCAGCCTTTTTCCACTGACAGCTGAGCCAGCTGCTGCCACTGGTCGAGCGTCGGATCGATACCGGTCGGGTTGTGGCAGCAGCCGTGGAACAGCACCACGTCGCCGGGCTGGGCTTCGTTCAGGCTGGCCAGCAGACCATCAAAGTCCAGCGCATGGTTAGCGGCGTCGTAGTAGGTATATTCGCGCACTTCCAGCCCGGCAGAGGTAAACACGCTCTTGTGGTTCGGCCAGCTTGGGTTGCTCACCCACACGCGTTTCACGTCGGTGTTTTTGGCGAGGAAGTCAGCTGCGACACGCAGAGCGCCAGTACCGCCAGGGGTCTGCGCAGTGCGGGCGCGTTTATCAGCGATAATCGCATTGCCTTTACCGAACAGCAGCTCCTGAGTGCAGCGACCAAATTCAGGAATACCATCGATGCCCAGATAGTTTTTAGTCGTTTCATTTTCCAGCAGGTACTGCTCTGCTTTCTTGACGCTGGTCAGAACGGGTGTTTTACCGGTTTCATCCTTGTAAACACCAATTCCGAGGTTAATTTTTTCAGGGCGGTCATCGGCACGAAACAGATCGGCCAGACCTAAAATCGGGTCGGCTGGGGCGGCGGTAATGTTCTCAAACATGACGAGGTTCCATTGTGATTACTGAAGGGAAATCCGCTATCAGGTTAACGGGAGAATAACGAATTGCCAACCGTTTGCGACAAAAAGCGAGAAGGTTTTCGAAAGATACGATCTTTGCCTCACGAATACAGAAAAGCAGGACCGAAGTCCTGCTTTGAAGGCATATCACGAAGGGGTGTACTGCAGATTAGAACTGGTAAACGATACCCACGGCCGCCTGGTCGTCGGTGGCTACGCCAGCCGCTTTGGTGTAATCGTTGTCGTCCAGCTGGTTGAATTTATACGCAGCGTAGACGTTCATGTTCTTGTTGAAGTAGTACCAGGTACCCACTTCGATGTATTTAACCAGATCCGCATCGCCGCCGGAGAAGCCAGCACGTGACTGCAGGTCTTTACCTTTGGTCTGCACGTAACCGATGGACGGACGCAGGCCGAAGTCGAACTGATACTGTACGACAGCTTCAAAGTTCTGGGTTTTGCCCGCGAAGTGGTTATCTTCTTCCGGAGTCATGTTGTAGGTCTGAGAGTACATGACCGCTGCATAGACGTTGTTGGCGTCATATTTTGCAGAGGTTGCCCAGGCTTCGGCTTTGTCGCCATTGCCGTCAGCTTTCTGATCGACGCTACGGTTGGAGCCGGAGTAGCCTGCAGACAGTGCGATACCGTTGTCGAACGCGTAAGTGGCTGCGGTGCTGAAGCCGTCGCCATTCTGCTTGCGAACCGCACGGTCGTGGTCGTTTTTACCCTGGTACTGCAGCGCGAAGCTCAGGCCGTCAACCAGACCAAAGAAGTCAGAGTTACGGTAGGTTGCCACGCCGTTGGTACGGCCGGTCATGTAGTTGTCGGTGTAGTTCCAGCCGTCGCCGCCCCATTCAACCAGCATATCGGTTGCTGCTTCGACGTCGTAGATCGCGCCGTAGTTACGGCCGTAGTCGAATGAACCGTATTCGCCCGCTTTCAGACCCGCGAACGCCAGACGGGTTTTCGTCGGCTGGGAACCTTCAACATTGGACGCATCCATGTTGTATTCCCACTGGCCGTAACCGGTCAGCTGATCGTTGATCTGAGTTTCGCCTTTCAGGCCGATACGGGCATAGGTGGTATCGTCGCTGCTGGTGTCGCCATTGGTGGTCCAGACGTGCTCGCCGACCATTTTCCCATAGAAGTCCAGTTTGTTGCCGTTTTTGTTATAGATTTCTGCAGCGTTGGCTGCACCGGCTACCAGCAGGGCAGGGATCACCACTGCCAGAATATTGCGCTTCATCATTATTTATTACCCTCATTAATATTTTTTATATGAACACGTGCCACTGCCGTCAATAAGTTCTGTCAATAAAAACTTACAGAACCATTGATGAGAGTTTGGTGTCTGAAGGCATCTTTCCATCCGCGACAACGTTTCGCTAGCCGGAAAATGCTACGAATATCTCATATGAGTAACAAAACGAAAAATCATGTAACTAAGTGTGTATTTTGGGGAACTTTGTGAACTTAATCAAAATTCCGTTCCACCTGATGAGGTAAAACGTCATTGCTTATCTATCTATATGAATTATTTATGATTAATTTGGATAAGCGGCAATTCGTTCATTTTATGTGTTGAATTCGTCTTCTTTTTATTCAGCCTCTGTCTTGGCAAGACGTGCGGCGCATGGTTAAAAAATGAGCAAATTTATCAGGGGTTTTGCTCTGATATGAACATAAAGTGCGATCTGCATCACCGGTGTGCACCGAAACAGTGCGTAACATAAATGTGATTTCCAGGCCTTGATGTTTAAGTTTGTTGAATTTTGCTAACAGTAATTGACATAAAAAAAGGCCAGCTTGCGCTGGCCTTTCAGGTTTATGTCAGAAAAATTTAGAATGTCGCGTTGCGCGGGGTACGCGGGAACGGAATGACATCGCGGACGTTCTGCACGCCGGTGACGTAAGCGATCAGACGTTCGAAGCCCAGACCGAAGCCGGAGTGCGGTACGGTGCCGTAGCGGCGCAGGTCGCGATACCACCAGTAGTCTTCTTTGTTGAGCCCCATCTCTGCCATACGCGCGTCCAGCACGTCGAGACGCTCCTCACGCTGGGAACCACCGATGATCTCGCCGATGCCCGGCGCCAGCACGTCCATTGCCGCGACGGTTTTACCGTCTTCGTTAAGGCGCATGTAGAAGGCCTTAATGTCTTTCGGATAGTTTTTCACCACGACCGGCGCTTTGAAGTGTTCTTCAGCCAGATAACGCTCGTGCTCGGAGGAGAGATCCACGCCCCAGTAAACCGGGTTCTCAAACTGCTTGCCGCAGTTTTCCAGGATAGTGACGGCATCGGTGTAATCCACCTGAGCAAAATCAGCGGAGACGAAACGCTGCAGACGGTCGATAGCGTCTTTGTCTACGCGCTCGGCGAAGAACTGCATGTCATCCGCACGCTCTTCCAGTACCGCCTTAAAGACGTACTTGAGCATCGCTTCCGCCAGACCAGCAACATCGTTCAGGCTCGCGAAGGCGACTTCCGGCTCCAGCATCCAGAACTCCGCCAGGTGGCGGCTGGTGTTGGAGTTTTCGGCGCGGAAGGTTGGGCCGAAGGTGTAGATTTTCGACAGTGCGCAGGCATAGGTCTCGCCGTTCAGCTGGCCGGATACGGTCAGGAACGACTCTTTACCAAAGAAGTCTTTATCGAAGTCGACTTTGCCCTGATCGTTACGCGGCAGGTTTTCCAGATCCAGCGTCGACACGCGGAACATTTCGCCGGCGCCTTCGGTATCGGAAGCGGTGATCAGCGGGGTGGAAACCCAGAAGAAGCCCTGTTCGTCGAAGAATCGGTGCAGCGCCTGCGCCAGGGTATGACGCACGCGAGCTACCGCGCCAATCAGGTTGGTGCGCGGACGCAGGTGCGCTACTTCACGCAGATACTCGATGCTGTGGCGCTTGGCCGCCATCGGGTAGGTGTCCGGGTCTTCCACCCAGCCGGTGACTTCCACGCTGGTCGCCTGGATCTCAAAGCTTTGACCCTGGCCCTGGGAAGCCACGACTTTACCGGTGACAATCACCGAGCAACCGGTGGTCAGACGCAGCACTTCCTGATTGTAATTGGGCAGAGAATTATTAATAACGGCCTGTACAGGATCAAAGCAGGAACCGTCATAGACGGCGAGGAATGAAAAGCCAGCTTTAGAATCTCGGCGGGTACGCACCCATCCGCGGACCGTGACTTCGCTGTCAACGGCAACGCGGCCCTGGAGTACGTCGGCTACAGGCACAACGCTCATAATAATCTCTCTATGTAGTCCAATAAAAAAGTCTCTTCCCCCTACAGCGGGGGGATATCTATGTTACCTGTCATCTTCCATCAGACAAGTAGATTTCGCATCATAAGCGGATAATTCGGCAATAAATAATAAAGAAAAAGGAGCCTGAAAGGCTCCTTAGGGGAATTAGCTCGCCTTTTTAATCGGCGGCAGGTCGAACGCCTCGCGCAGGGCGCGGACGAAGGCCTTATCGTGGCAGATGGTTTTTCCCGGGCTGTCGGAGAGTTTCGCCACCGGTTTGCCGTTACATTCCACCAGCTTAATCACGATATTGAGCGGTTTAACCTGCGGCAGATCGCAGGTTAAACGGGTGCCGATACCAAAGCTCAATTTCACCCGCGAGGCGAAGTGGCGATACAAATCGACCGCTTTGGCGAGATCGAGATTATCGGAGAAGACCAGCACTTTGCTCAGCGGATCGATGCCCAGCTTCTGATAATGGGCGATGGCTTTTTCACCCCATTCCACCGGGTCGCCGGAGTCATGGCGCAAACCCTGATAGCGGGTAGCGAATTCCGGACCAAAATCGCGCAGGAACGCATCCATGGTGATGCAGTCGGTCAGCGCGATGCCCAGCTGGTCGGGATACTCTTCCAGCCAGGCGGCAAGGGCCGCCCGCTGGCTGCTGGCGAGGTTCGGGCTGATCTGCTGGTGGGCCTGGAACCATTCGTGCGCCTGGGTGCCCATCGGGGCTAAATGTAAACGACGAGCCAGATCGTAATTGCTGGTGCCGACAAACCACGGCTCCTGCTGCAGACGTTGCACAATGGCCTCTTGCACTTCGCGTGAAAAACGACGGCGGGTGCCGAAGTCCATCAGGCGGAAGGCGCGCATATCGAGGCCAGCGGTCATGCTGGCGAAGTCGCCTAGCTTATGTTCCAGCGTGTTCAGCGCCTGATCGACGCCCATTTCTGGTGAACGATAGCGATGGACCAGCTCGCTTATCACCGCCAGCAGCGGGACTTCCCACATGATGGCTTCACGCCACGGGCCGGTAAGGCGAATGTTCAGCTTGCCGTTGTCATTGCTGACCGTGACCTGGCGCGGGTCATAGCGAAAATCGCGCAGCCAGTCGAGATAATCCTGGCGGAAAAAGGGAAGGGTGGACAACCAGTGATATTCATCATCCCGCAGTCTCAGGTCGCGCATGGACTCCACCTGCTCGCGGATCGCGTCGGCATAAATGCCGAGAAGGTCGTCTCCGCGGCAGCGAAACTCCGCCGCCACATGCACATCGCCGTAGCGGTGGAAGACAGCCTGCTGCATGTGCAGCTTGTAGGCATCCGTATCAAGCAGCGAGTGCAGTACAGGAGAAGTGAATTGTGTCATGGTGCGCAGTAGCATCCTCTCACTGGAGCGTTCCATCCAAACCAACGCGAAAAAAGGAGGCGGAGTATACCTTTATTACCCGGCTCTGTCCCGCGATGGCGAGCGATGGCGACGCTGACGGTCATTTGCGAGGCCTAGTTTAATATATTGAACATGGATCACACCACAAGCTTTGCGTCGGGTCGAGGGCATTTCGTGCCGCGCGTGTTAACAAAATGTAGCGGTTTTCGTGTTTCACATTGAAAAGATGAAGATTCTGCATAGCGCGATTGACACAACGGGAATAGACTGGGACGACACTTTACCCAAGATGCGAAAGGTTTTTTATGACACAACAGCCCCAAGCCAAATACCGCCACGACTATCGTGCGCCGGAGTATCTGATTAGCGATATCGATTTGACCTTTGACCTGGATGCCGCAAAAACCGTCGTTACGGCCGAGAGCAAGGTCTCCCGCCACGCGGCTGCGTCTGATGTGCCATTGCGCCTCGACGGCGAAGATCTGACCCTGATCGCGCTGCAAGTGAACGGCCAGCCGTGGAGTGACTATAAAGAAGAAAACAATCAGCTGGTGATCGGCGGTCTGCCGGAGCATTTCACCCTGACCATCGTCAATGAGATCAGCCCGGCGGCGAACACCGCGCTGGAAGGCTTGTATCAGTCAGGCGAAGCGCTGTGTACTCAGTGCGAAGCGGAAGGTTTCCGCCATATTACCTGGTACCTGGACCGCCCGGACGTGCTGGCGCGGTTTACCACCAAAATCATCGCCGACAAAGCGAAATACCCGTTCCTGCTCTCCAACGGCAACCGCATGGCGCAGGGAGAGCTGGAGAATGGCCGTCACTGGGTACAGTGGCAGGATCCGTTCCCGAAACCGTGCTACCTGTTTGCGCTGGTGGCCGGTGATTTTGACGTCCTGCGTGACACCTTTACCACTCGCTCCGGTCGTGAAGTGGCGCTGGAGCTGTACGTCGATCGCGGCAATCTCGACCGCGCGCCGTGGGCAATGACCTCGCTGAAAAATTCCATGAAATGGGATGAGGAGCGCTTTGGCCTCGAGTATGACCTCGACATCTATATGATTGTCGCCGTCGACTTCTTTAATATGGGCGCGATGGAGAACAAAGGACTCAACGTCTTTAACTCCAAATATGTCCTGGCCCGTACCGATACCGCCACCGATAAAGACTATCTTGATATCGAGCGGGTGATTGGTCATGAGTATTTCCATAACTGGACCGGCAACCGCGTCACCTGCCGCGACTGGTTCCAGCTCAGCCTGAAAGAAGGGCTGACCGTGTTCCGCGATCAGGAGTTCAGCTCCGACCTCGGCTCACGGGCGGTTAACCGCATCAACAATGTGCGCACCATGCGCGGGTTGCAGTTTGCTGAAGACGCCAGCCCGATGGCGCACCCGATCCGCCCGGATATGGTTATCGAAATGAACAACTTCTACACCCTGACGGTTTATGAAAAGGGTGCCGAAGTGATCCGCATGCTGCACACCCTGCTGGGTGAAGAAAACTTCCAGAAAGGGATGCAGCTGTACTTTGAACGCCATGACGGCAGCGCCGCGACCTGCGATGATTTCGTCCAGGCGATGGAGGATGCCTCTAACGTCGATCTGTCACACTTCCGCCGCTGGTACAGCCAGTCCGGTACGCCAATCGTCACCGTGCATGACGACTACAACCCGGAAACCGAGCAGTACACGCTGACCATCAGCCAGCGTACGCCGCCGACCGCTGAGCAGGCCGAGAAGCAGCCGTTGCATATCCCGTTTGCCATTGAGCTGTACGATAACGAAGGCAAGGTGATCCCCCTGCAGAAGGGCGGCCATCCGCTGCACCCGGTGCTCAATGTAACTCAGGCCGAGCAGACTTTCGTCTTCGATAACGTCTATTTCCAGCCGGTGCCGGCGCTGCTGTGCGAATTTTCAGCACCAGTGAAACTGGAATATAAGTGGAGCGATCAGCAGCTCACCTTCCTGATGCGCCATGCGCGGAATGATTTCTCGCGCTGGGATGCGGCGCAGAGCCTGCTCGCGACCTACATCAAGCTGAACGTCAACCGTCATCAGCAGGGACAGCCGCTGTCGCTGCCGGTACACGTGGCGGACGCCTTCCGCGCCATCCTGCTGGACGAGAAGATTGACCCGGCGCTGGCCGCCGAGATCTTAACCCTGCCGTCGGCCAACGAAATCGCCGAGATGTTCGCCATTATCGATCCAATCGCCATCGCCACCGTGCGCGAAGCGCTCACCCGCACTCTGGCGAACGAACTGGCGGACGAATTCCTCGCGGTTTATCACGCCAATAAACTCGACAGCTACCGTGTGGAGCACGCCGATATTGGTAAGCGTGCCCTGCGCAATACCTGCCTGCGCTATCTGGCGTTTGCGGAGCCAACGCTGGGCGATAAACTGGTGTCGGCGCAGTATCACCAGGCGGATAACATGACCGACGCGCTGGCTGCGCTGTCGGCAGCGGTTGCCGCCGAGCTGCCGAGCCGCGATGCGCTGATGCAGGAGTATGACGATAAATGGCATCAGGACGGTCTGGTGATGGATAAGTGGTTTATCCTGCAGTCCACCAGCCCGGCGGCCAATGTGGTGGAAACAGTGCGTGGTCTGCTGAATCACCGTTCATTCAGCATGAGCAACCCGAACCGTGTGCGGTCGTTAATCGGCGCTTTCGCCAGCAGCAACCCGGCGGCGTTCCATGCTGAAGACGGCAGCGGCTACCAGTTCCTGGTGGAGATGCTGACCGAACTTAACCAGCGCAACCCGCAGGTGGCGTCGCGTCTTATTGAGCCGTTGATTCGTCTGAAGCGTTATGATGAGAAGCGACAGGCGCTGATGCGCGCTGCGCTGGAGCAGTTAAAGGGGCTGGAGAATCTCTCCGGCGATCTGTTCGAGAAAATCAGTAAGGCGCTGGCGTAACGGTGGCAAAATCCCCGGTTGCGCTCTCGCTTACCGGGGCTACAGCGCTGTGCGATTTGGTAGCCCGGCCGAGCGAAGCGCGGGCCGGGGACGTTAGTTAGCCATGACTAAACAAACGCGGTGCGCTCTCGCTCTTGCCGCGTTTCATCACCCGATCCAGCACCTCTGCCTCCAGCTCGGCCAGCTTCGCCGACCCGGTGCGCCGCGGTCGCGGAATATCCACGTTCAAATCGAGGCCAATTTTCTTCTCTTCAATTAACAGCACCCGGTCGGCCATGGCCACCGCTTCACTGACGTCGTGCGTCACCAGCAGGACCGTAAAACCATGCTCCTGCCACAGGGAGACGATCAGCTCCTGCATCTCCAGACGGGTGAGGGCGTCCAGCGCTCCCAGCGGCTCGTCCAGCAGCAGCAGGCGCGGGCGATGGATCAGCGCGCGGGCCAGCGCAACGCGCTGCTTTTGCCCACCTGACAGCGCCGCCGGCCACTCCTGCGCACGGCTCTCGAGTCCGACGCTGGCCAATGCCTGTAGGGCGGCGTCGCGCCAGGCGCCTTTTAACCCCAGCCCGACGTTATCAATCACCGTTTTCCACGGCAGCAGGCGCGCATCCTGAAACATCATCCGGGTGTCGTCCTGGATCGCCGCCAGGGGTGTCGCGCCCGCCAGCAGCTCTCCAGCGTTCGGTTTTTCCAGACCCGCCAGCAGGCGCAGCAGGGTACTCTTGCCGCCGCCGCTGCGGCCCACCACCGCCACAAACTGGCCGCTGGGAATATGCAGATCCAGCTCGTTAAGAATAGTGTTATCGCCATAGCGTTTCGTCACCCCGTTCAGCAGCAGCGGGATACCTGGGGTCAGACGGGCAGTGTTCATGCGTTAGCCTCCTGAAGATGATACGCCGGGTTCCAGCGCAGCCAGAGCCGTTCCAGCAGCTGGGCGCAGACATCGGCCAGTTTGCCAAGGATGGCGTAAAGAATGATGGCGACCACCACCACGTCGGTTTGTAGAAATTCACGCGCATTCATCGCCAGATAACCGATACCGGCATTCGCCGAGATGGTTTCAGCGACAATAAGCGTCAGCCACATCAGGCCAAGAGCGAAACGCACGCCGACCATAATTGAGGGCAGGGCGCCGGGTAAAATCACGTGACGGAACAGCGCGAAGCCGGATAAACCATAGCTGCGCGCCATCTCTACCAGCCCACGGTCGATATTACGGATCCCATGCCATGTGTTGATATAGATCGGGAACAGGGTGCCCAGCGACACAAGGAAGATCTTGGCGGTCTCGTCGATGCCGAACCACAGAATTACCAGCGGGATCAGCGCCAGATGCGGGACATTGCGCAGCATCTGGATCGAGGTGTCCAGCAGACGCTCGCCCCAGCGTGACAGGCCGCTGATCAGGCCGAGCACCAGCCCGATGGAGCCGCCGATGGCGAAGCCGACCAGCGCCCGCCACGAGCTGATGGCCAGATGCTGCCACAGCTCACCGCTGGCCGAGAGCGTCCAGAACGCTTTCAATACCCCCTCCGGCGAGGGAAGCACCCGCGTCGAGAGCCAGCCGACGGACGAGGCCAGCTGCCAGATAATGACCGTCCCCACCGGCAGCAGCCAGGGGGCGAGGCGTAACAACAGGGGATGGGTTGATTTTGCCATCAGTGTCTCCTCAGCTTTGCGCCACTTTACGCGGGATAAACTCGTTGGCGACCGCTTCCCCCTGCAGGCGCAGGTTTTGCGGCTGCGGGATAGACGGCACGGCGACGTCGAGCAGGGGGAACAACAGCTCGCCGACCCGATACGCCTCTTCCAGATGCGGATAGCCGGAGAAGATAAAGCTATCAATACCCAGCGCAGCGTATTCATTGATTCGTTCGGCAACGGTGGCGGCATCGCCCACCAGCGCAGTACCGGCGCCGCCGCGCGCTAAGCCGACGCCGGCCCACAGGTTGGGGCTGATCTCGAGCTGATCGCGTCGACCGTTGTGCAGCGCAGCCATTCGCTTTTGACCGACGGAGTCGGTTCTGGCGAAGGCCGCCTGGGCGCGGGCGATCGTTTCATCATCAAGGTGGGAGATAAGGCTGTCCGCCGCCTGCCAGGCTTCCTCGTTGGTTTCCCGCACGATCACGTGCAGACGGATGCCAAAACGCACCCGGCGCCCATGCCGGGCCGCTTTCTCCCGGACCTGAGCAATCTTCTCTGCCACCTGCTTCGGCGGTTCACCCCAGGTGAGATAGAGATCGACCTGCTCGGCGGCCAGATCCTGCGCGACGTCAGACGATCCGCCGAAATAGAGCGGTGGACGGGGCTGCTGGAGCGGCGGGAACAGCAGCTTAGCGTCGCGAACGCGCTGATGCTTGCCGTTAAAGGTGACGGTTTCTCCCTCCATCAGCTTGCGCCAGATGTGGGTAAATTCAGCTGAGGCCTCATAGCGCTCGGTGTGGTCGAGGAAGACGCCGTCGCCGGCCAGCTCGGCGGGATCGCTGCCGGTGACCAGATTGAACAGCGCCCGGCCGTTTGACAGTCGGTCCAGGGTCGCCGCCTGGCGGGCGGCTACCGTCGGCGACACCACGCTAGGCCTGAGGGCGACAAGAAATTTCAGCCGCTGCGTCACCGGGATCATCGAGGCCGCAACCAGCCAGGCATCTTCACATGAGCGTCCGGTCGGGATCAGCACGCCGGTGAACCCCAGCCGATCCGCCGTCTGCGCGATTTGCTGCAGATAGCCGTAATCGACCGGACGGGCGCCCTCTTCGGTGCCCAGATAACGACCATCACCATGGGTCGGTAAAAACCAGAACATATTCAGACTCATGATTTCGCTCCTTGTGCGGCGGCGGGCTGCCAGATACGGGCCCGGATATCAACTTTTTTCGGCACCAGCTTGTTCTCATAGAACAGGTCGGCCGTCTGCTGCTGGCGAGCGGCGGTTTCGGCACTCACCGGGGTTACTGAGGTGGGGGGACGATGGTCCAGATAGCTGGCGATCACCGCTTCCGGTAATCCCATCGTTTTCGCCAGCAGCGTAATGCTTTGCGCGCGCTGGCTATGGGTCAGGGCATCGGCCTGAGTAAAGGTATCGAGTACGCCTTCAATGAAAGCGCCATTGCGTTCAGCGTAGGGGCGGGAAGCAAGATAGAACGATCCCGTCTGTTTCAGATCGGTTCCGTCAGTGAGTACCCGGGCGCCGCCCTGCAGCAGCGCGGCGGAGTAGTACGGATCCCAGATGGCCCAGGCGTCGACATTACCCTGCTGGAAGGCGGCGCGCGCATCGGCGGGGGCAAGGTAAACCGGCTGAATATCGCTAAATTTCAGGCCCGCCAGCTGCAGGGCGCGCAGCAGCAGATTGTGGGAGCTGGAACCTTTCTGGAAAGCGACCTTTTTCCCTTTTAATTCGGCAACGTTGTGAATAGGACTGCCTTGCGCCACCAGGATGACTTCCGCTTTCGGCTTGGGCGGCTCCGAACCGATATAGACCAGATCGGCGCCCGCCGCCTGAGCAAAGATAGGCGGAATGTCGCCAGTACTGCCGATGTCAATGCTGCCGACGTTCAGCGCCTCCAGCATCTGCGGACCGGCCGGGAATTCAATCCACGAGATATGGGTGCCCGGATAGCGCTGCTCCAGCAGCTGATGGCTCTTCGCCAGCACCATGCTGACGCTGCCTTTCTGATAACCAATGCGCAGGGCATCGGGCGCCGCCGGGGCGGCGTGGCCCAGCGCGGAGAACAACAGCAGTCCGCCGAGGGTCAGCGCGCGGAGAGGATTAAACATGTTCCACCCCACGCAGAGACGTTAACGACGGGGCGCGGCTGCTGGGACGATGCAGCGCCTGCCAGAAGGTCTCCAGGGACTCATCCAGGCGCCGCTGCAGGTTAGGGGTGAACTGCGGCTTATGCTGGTAATCCGTGACCTGGCTGTCATCGGCGAAGACGCCATGGAGGATCTCCTGGGCCTTCAGGGCATTCAGGACGGGTTTCAGAGCGTAGTCCACCGCCAGCATGTGGGCGATGGTGCCGCCAGTGGCCAGCGGTAGCACGATTTTGCCCTCCAGCGCGCGCTCAGGAAGCAGATCGAGCAGGGTTTTCAGGGCGCCGGAAAACGAGGCTTTATACACCGGCGTGGCGATAATCAGACCGTCGGCCCCGGCCAGTTGCTCATTGAGCGTTTGTAGCGCCGGGTTGTCAAAGCGAGCGTACAGGAGGTCTTCCGGGGCAAAGTTCTGCAGATGCCAGTGGCAGACTTCGATATCGGCGGCGGTGAGCGTCTCTCTGGCATATTCCAGCAGGGCGCTGGAACGGGAAGGGTAACGCGGGCTGCCCGCAAGCGTAATGACGCGCATCTCTCTCTCCTTATAACTAAATGTTTGCATTTATCTATAATTGATAACATTTGCAGTGAGTGTGACAGAGCACCATTATTTCCCTAAATGATTTATCCACCGTTAGATAGCCGAAAAGCGCATAACGGCGCGGGGAGAGGTAATCGTTTGCGCTGATGGGTGATTTTTTGTCGCAGGTCAATTCCCTTTCAGCTGCGGATCGCACATAATACGCCCCCGGTTTGCACACCGGGAATCCAGGAGAGTTCATGTACTACCCCTTCGTTCGTAAAGCCCTTTTTCAGCTCGATCCTGAGCGCGCTCATGAAGTTACCTTTCAACAATTACGCCGTGTCACCGGGACGCCGCTGGAAATGCTGGTTCGCCAGAAGGTACCGGCCAGGCCCGTTACCTGCATGGGGCTGACCTTTAAAAATCCGCTGGGTCTGGCGGCCGGGCTGGATAAAAATGGGGAATGCATTGACGCGCTGGGCGCGATGGGTTTTGGTTCGATTGAGATCGGCACCGTCACCCCGCGTCCGCAGCCGGGCAACGATAAACCGAGGATCTTCCGTCTGGTGGATGCCGAGGGGTTGATCAACCGCATGGGCTTTAATAACCATGGCGTTGATAACCTGGTTGAGAACGTGAAAAAGGCGCATTTTGACGGCGTGCTGGGCATCAATATCGGCAAAAATAAAGATACGCCGGTGGAGCACGGTAAAGATGATTACCTGATTTGTATGGAAAAAGTCTATCCTTACGCCGGGTATATCGCCATTAATATCTCCTCACCGAATACCCCGGGGCTGCGTACGCTGCAATACGGTGAAGCGCTCGATGATTTACTCTCCGGTATTAAAAATAAGCAGCTTGAGCTGCAGCAAAAGCATCAGAAATATGTTCCGGTCGCCGTGAAGATCGCGCCGGATCTTTTACCAGAGGAATTGATCCAGGTTGCCGATAGCCTCGTGCGTCATAATATTGATGGGGTAATTGCAACCAATACCACCCTCGATCGTTCTCTGGTTCAGGGAATGAAACATTGTGATGAGACCGGTGGGCTTAGCGGTCGTCCATTACAATTAAAGAGCACTGAAATTATCCGTATGCTCTCCGCTGAGCTGAATGGTCGTTTGCCTATCATCGGCGTGGGCGGTATTGATTCGGTGATTGCTGCGCGAGAAAAGATAGCCGCCGGAGCATCGTTGGTGCAGATCTATTCCGGATTTATTTTTAAAGGTCCGCCGCTGATTAAAGAAATTGTTACCCACATCTAATCTTTTCCTCCGCTGAAACCCACCCAGGGCTTTATTTCCGGCCCTGGTTGTTTTATATTCCCTCACTGTTGCTTATTTAAACATTTTAGACTTTTCTTAATTTTAGAAAATATTCTGCGGCAAGTCGCAACAACTTTGCAGAGGCGTATGAAAGGGGACAGGGGGAAAAATGCGCATTAAACCTGACGATAACTGGCGTTGGTATTACGATGAAGAGCATGACCGCATGATGCTCGATTTGGCCAATGGCATGTTATTTCGCTCGCGCTTCGCCCGGCGAATGCTGACCCCGGATGCCTTTGCGCCGTCGGGATTCTGCGTCGATGACGCCGCGCTCTATTTCTCCTTTGAAGAAAAATGTCGCGATCTCGAACTGTCGAAAGAACAGCGAGCGGAATTAGTCCTCAATGCGTTAACCGCGATCCGTTTTCTCAAACCGCAGATGCCGAAAAGCTGGCACTTTATCGCTCATCCCCACCAGTGGCAGCCGAGCGGCGGCGACGCCGCCTGCGTCTGGCTGAGCGATACCGGGGAGCAGGTGAATTTGCTGGTGGTGGAGCCGGGAGATAACGCCGCGCTTTGTCTGCTGGCCCAGCCGGGTCTCACCCTTGCCGGGCGCGTGATGCAGTTAGGCGACGTTATTAAAATCATGAACGACAGGCTGCAGCCGGCACAGAGCGCGGTCAGCTACAGCCTGGGACAGGCGGTTTAAGGCGCCAGGCGCAGCGCCGTTTTCGGTACGCAGCTGCAGGCGAGAATGGTGCCGTCCCCGGCGACCGCATTTTTCTTTAACGCGCTGACTTCGCCCTCTTCCAGCCGAATGCGGCAGCTGCCGCAGATCCCTGCCCGACACGAATAGGGTACGCGAATGCCCTGTTGCTCCAGTTGCTCCAGCAGCACCTGCTGGTTATTCCCGCTAAACTGTTGACCCTGCCATTCGATGGCAACCGTAGCCTGCTGCTGCGCTTCCGGGGCCGGAGTATCGTCGCTCTCGCCGGCGCCGTAGGCTTTCGCCGGGCCGCGGGCGAGGATTTCGACTTCATCACCCACCCGGATCACCCCGCTGTTGCGGGCAATCAGGTTCTGGCCAAAATCGACATCGCTATTGTCCAGCGCAGTACGAAAACGCTTTAAGGTTTCCAGCGGCTCCCCGGTGGGATGCTTCTGCCCGCGCTCTGGACTGACGGTGGTAAAAATGCAGCGGCTGCATGGCTTAGCGACGTCAAACACCACTTCGCCGACGCGGATCACTTTCCAGCTATCTTCATCCCAGGCGGCCGCGCCGGTGACCACGAGGTTAGGACGAAACTGTTCTATGCTTACGCTGGCCGGGCAGCGTTGCTGCAGATCGCGCAGCGAGGCCTCGTTAGCCAGCAGGTACGGGTAGCCGTCGGCGAAGGAGAGCGGTACCGCATCGTGGCGCTTCACCCGGCGGGTTAACTGCGGCCCCAGCCAGCGCAGCTGGACATCGCGCTTGAAAAAGCCGCTGAGCCACTGGTTAACGGCGGCGGGTGCGATAAGGGCGGTGAAATGGTTGCCCCAGACTTCGGTGGGCTCGGCCTGCAGGGCGAAATCGCTAAAACGCACCACGGCGCTGCTGCCGTCCGGCGCGGTCAGGTGAAGGCCATCATGCAGCGGCGCCGGAATAAATTTTACCATTTGCGGAAACTGGCGGGCGGTAATAAAGGTCCCGTCGGTTTCGGTGACCATAAACAGGCGATCGAAGGCCAGGCCGCTGATATCAGCAAAGGCGTGGGTCAGGCCCATGCCGCGCATGGATTTAACGGGATGAATAAAAAGTCGCGAGAGCGTTACCATACGCTGCCTCCGGGTTCCAAAAATAAGCCTATAACTTTATGACATAGGGCACATATTGGCTATAATGCGCACCAATTTTCTTTAAGTAAAAGTGACGATATGAATTCTCTGTTTGCCAGTACGGCTCGTGGGCTGGAAGAGCTGTTAAAAACTGAACTGGAAGGACTTGGCGCGACGGACTGCCAGGTCGTCCAGGGCGGGGTCCATTTTCAGGGGGATACGCGCCTGCTGTATCAAAGCCTGATGTGGAGCCGGCTGGCTTCGCGCATCATGCTGCCGCTGGGCGAGTGTCGCGTATACAGCGATCTGGATCTGTACCTCGGCGTACAGGCCATTCCGTGGACGGAGATGTTTAACCCTGGCGCCACCTTCGCGGTACATTTTAGCGGCCTCAATGACGAGATCCGCAACAGCCAGTATGGCGCATTAAAAGTCAAAGACGCCATCGTCGACAGCTTCACGCGTAAAAACCTGCCGCGCCCGAATGTCGATCGTGAGTCGCCCGATCTGCGGATCAACGTCTGGCTGAACAAAGAGACGGCGCATATCTCCCTGGATCTGAGCGGGGAAGGGTTGCATCTGCGCGGCTACCGCGATGGTACCGGTATGGCGCCGATCAAAGAAAACCTCGCGGCGGCGATCGTCATGCGCTCTGGTTGGGTACCGGGTACGCCGCTGCTCGATCCGATGTGCGGCTCCGGTACCCTGCTGATTGAAGCGGCGATGCTGGCGACCGATCGTGCGCCGGGTCTGCACCGCGGCCACTGGGGCTTTGGCGGTTGGGCGCAGCACGATGACGCTATCTGGAAAGAGGTGAAGGCGGAAGCGCAAACCCGCGCCCGCCAGGGGCTGGCGGCCTATGGGTCGCGCTTCTATGGCTCTGACGTCGACGAGCGCGTCATTGAGCGCGCGCGCCGCAACGCCCGCCGGGCCGGCATCGGCGAGCTGATCGATTTTGCAGTCAAAGACGTCGCCCAGCTGAATAACCCGCTGCCGAAAGGCCCGTACGGCACCGTGATCAGCAACCCGCCGTACGGCGAGCGCCTGGAAAGCGAACCGGCGCTGATTGCCCTGCACAGCCTGCTGGGCCGGATCATGAAAAGTCAGTTTGGCGGCTGGAACCTGTCGGTGTTCAGCGCCTCGCCGGAACTGCTGAGCTGCCTGCAGCTGCGTGCCGATAAACAGTTCAAAGCGAAGAACGGCCCGCTGGACTGCATACAGAAAAACTATCACCTGGCGGAAAGCGAAGGCGGCAAGCCGGCGATGCTGGCGGAAGATTTTGCCAACCGTCTGCGTAAGAATCTGAAGAAATTTGAAAAGTGGGCCCGTCAGGAAGGCATTGAATGCTATCGCCTGTACGATGCCGATCTGCCGGAATATAACGTGGCGATCGATCGCTACGGTGACTGGGTGGTGGTCCAGGAGTATGCGCCGCCGAAAACCGTCGATGCGCACAAAGCGCGCCAGCGTCTGTTTGATATTATCGCGGCGACCATCGCCGTGCTGGAAATCGCCCCCAACAAGCTGGTGCTGAAGACCCGCGAGCGGCAAAAGGGTAAAAACCAGTATCAGAAGATGGCGGAGAAGGGCGACTTTATCGAGGTGCAGGAGTACAACGCGCGCCTGTGGGTTAACCTCACCGACTACCTCGATACCGGTCTGTTCCTCGACCACCGTATCGCCCGTCGTATGCTCGGCCAGATGAGCAAGGGTAAGGATTTCCTTAACCTGTTCTCCTATACCGGCAGCGCCAGCGTCCACGCCGGTCTGGGCGGCGCGCGCTCTACGACCACGGTGGATATGTCGCGTACCTATCTGGAGTGGGCGGAGCGCAACCTGCGTCTTAATGGCCTGACCGGTCGTGCGCATCGCCTGATGCAGGCTGACGTGCTGGGCTGGCTGCGGGAAAGCACCGAGCAGTTCGATCTGATCTTTATCGATCCGCCGACTTTCTCTAACTCCAAACGAATGGAAGATGCCTTTGACGTGCAGCGCGATCATATTCGCCTGATGACCGATCTGAAACGTCTGCTGCGTAAAGGCGGCACCATTATGTTCTCGAACAACAAACGCGGTTTCCGTATGGATCATGACGGGCTGGCGGCGCTTGGCCTGAAGGCGCAAGAGATTTCGCAAAAAACGCTGTCGCAGGATTTTGCCCGCAACCGTCAGATCCACAACTGCTGGCTGATTACTGCAGCCTGAAAGGAATAAAGAATGTCACTGATTAGTATGCACGGCGCCTGGCTTTCATTCAGCGATGCGCCGCTGCTGGATAATGCTGAACTGCATATCGAAGATAACGAACGCGTCTGTCTGGTTGGGCGCAACGGCGCCGGTAAATCGACCCTGATGAAGATCCTTAACCGTGAACAGGGGCTGGATGACGGGCGTATTATTTATGAACAGGATCTGATCGTCGCGCGTCTGCAGCAGGATCCGCCGCGCAACGTTGCCGGTACGGTGTACGATTTCGTCGCCGAAGGGATCGCCGAACAGGCCGCTTACCTGAAGGCCTACCATGATGTTTCGCATCAGGTGATGACCGACCCGAGCGACAAAAATTTAAATGAACTGGCCCGTCTGCAGGAACAGCTGGATAACCTGGGCCTGTGGCAGCTGGATAGCCGCATCAATGAAGTGATCGAGCAGCTTGGTCTTAACGCCGACGCGCAGCTGGCTTCGCTTTCCGGCGGCTGGTTGCGTAAAGCGGCGCTGGGCCGTGCCCTGGTCAGCGGGCCGCGCGTGCTGTTGCTGGATGAACCGACGAACCACCTCGATATCGAAACTATCGACTGGCTGGAAGGGTTCCTGAAAAGCTTTAAAGGCACCATTATCTTTATTTCGCACGACCGCTCCTTCATCCGCAACATGGCGACGCGCATCGTCGATCTCGATCGCGGCAAGCTGGTGACTTATCCGGGCAATTACGATCAGTATCTGTTGGAAAAAGAAGAAGCGCTGCGGGTTGAAGAGCTGCAGAATGCTGAATTCGACCGCAAGCTGGCCCAGGAAGAGGTGTGGATCCGCCAGGGGATTAAAGCGCGTCGTACCCGCAACGAAGGCCGCGTTCGCGCCCTGAAAGCGATGCGTCGCGAGCGCGGCGAGCGCCGGGAAGTGATGGGCAGTGCGAAGATGCAGGTGGAAGAGGCTTCGCGCTCCGGCAAAATCGTTTTCGAAATGGAGAACGTCAACTATCAGGTTGACGGCAAAGTGCTGGTGAAAGATTTCTCCGCGCAAATCCAGCGCGGCGATAAGATTGCCCTGATCGGCCCCAATGGCTGCGGGAAAACCACGCTGCTGAAGCTGATGCTTGGCCAGTTGCAGGCCGACAGCGGGCGGATCCACGTTGGCACCAAGCTGGAAGTCGCCTACTTCGACCAGCACCGTGCAGAGCTGGATCCGGACCGGACGGTGATGGATAACCTCGCCGAAGGTAAGCAAGAGGTGATGGTTAACGGTAAGCCGCGGCACGTGCTGGGCTATCTGCAGGACTTCCTGTTCCATCCGAAACGGGCGATGACGCCAGTCCGCGCGCTGTCCGGCGGGGAGCGTAACCGTCTGCTGCTGGCGCGACTGTTCCTGAAACCCAGTAACTTATTGATTCTCGATGAACCGACAAACGACCTTGATGTCGAAACGCTGGAGCTGCTGGAAGAGCTGATCGATGGCTATCAGGGCACCGTGATGCTGGTCAGCCACGATCGTCAGTTTGTCGACAATACCGTGACCGAGTGCTGGATCTTCGAAGGCGGCGGCCATATTGGTCAGTACGTAGGCGGTTATCACGACGCCCGCGGTCAGCAGGCCCAGTCTTTGGCGCAAAAGCAGACGATCGTTAAAAAAACGACGGAAGTCGCTCAGCCAAAAGCAGAAACTGTCAAACGCGGCGGGAACAAACTAAGCTATAACCTGCAGCGCGAGCTGGAGCAACTGCCGCAGAAGCTGGAAACGCTTGAGGCCGAACTGCAAACGCTGCAGGAGCAGGTAGCCGATCCTGACTTCTTTGGCCAATCGCACGATCGTACGCAGCAAGTGCTGGCGCAGCTGGCCGAAGCGGAGCAGGCGCTGGAAGCCGCCTTTGAACGCTGGGAATATCTCGAAGGATTAAAGAACGGCGCCTGAGCCGAGGAGTTGTCATGTGCGATCACCATCATGCTGCGCGACATATTTTATGTCCCCAATGTGATTTGCTGGTGGCTTTGCCGCAGCTTGAGCATCGCCAGAAAGCCGCCTGCCCGCGCTGCGGTACAACGTTAACCACCACGTGGGACGCGCCTCGCCAGCGTCCCACGGCTTACGCGCTGGTCGCGCTGTTTATGCTGCTGCTGGCCAACCTCTTTCCTTTTATCTATATGAAAGTGGGTGGCATCAGCAGCGAAATAGCGCTGCTGGAAATTCCCAACGTGCTGTTTACCGAGGATTACGCCAGCCTCGGCACCTTCTTTTTACTCTTTGTGCAACTGGTACCGGCCTTTTGTCTGGTCACCATTTTGCTGCTGGTCAATCGGGTCAGGATGCCCGCTGGGCTTAAGGCGTTTCTGGCGCGCATTTTGTTTCACCTCAAGACCTGGGGCATGGCGGAGATCTTTCTTGCCGGCGTGCTGGTGAGCTTCGTCAAACTGATGGCCTACGGCGATATCGGCATCGGCCTGAGCTTTATTCCCTGGTGCATGTTTTGCCTGCTGCAGTTACGCACCTTCCAGTGCGTCGACCGCCGCTGGCTATGGGATGATATTGCCCCTATGCCGGCGATTACCCAGCCGCTGAAGGTCGGGGTAGCCGGGATCCGCCAGGGGCTGCGCTCCTGCGGCTGCTGCACGGCGGTGTTACCGGCCGACCAGACCGTCTGCCCGCGCTGTCACAGCAAAGGGACGGCGCGGCGTAAAAATAGCCTGCAGTGGACGCTGGCGCTGCTGGTGACCTCATTTATTCTCTATCTTCCCGCCAATATTATGCCGATCATGATCACCGATCTGCTGGGCGATAAAATGCCGTCGACCATTATGGCCGGGGTGGTGTTACTGTGGAGCGAGGGCTCCTATCCGGTGGCGCTGGTGATCTTTATCGCCAGTATTATGGTGCCGACGCTGAAGATGATCGCTATCGCCTGGCTGTGCTGGAATGCTAACGGCAACGGCGCGCGCGATTCGGAACGCATGCATCTGATTTATGAAGTGGTGGAATTTGTTGGCCGCTGGTCAATGATTGACGTTTTTGTCATCGCCGTGCTCTCTGCGCTGGTGCGCATGGGAGGGTTGATGAATATCTATCCCGCCATCGGCGCGGTCATGTTTGCGCTGGTGGTGGTGATGACCATGTTTTCAGCGATGACGTTTGATCCCCGTTTACTGTGGGATCGTGAGCCAGATTCAAGCCATGAGGAAATACAACAACATGGAAAATAAGAGCGGAGAAGCGAAAGTGCAGAAGGTGAAGAACTGGTCACCGGTGTGGATCTTCCCTATCGTCACTGCGCTGATCGGGGCGTGGATCCTGTTTTATCATTACAGCCATCAGGGACCAGAGGTCACGCTGATCACCACTAACGCGGAAGGCATTGAAGGGGGAAAAACCCGGATCAAGAGCCGCAGCGTGGATGTTGGGGTGGTAGAGAGCGCGACGCTGACCGACGATTTAACCCACGTGGAAATCAAAGCTCGCCTCAATTCCGGGATGCAGAAATTACTGCATAACGATTCCGTCTTCTGGGTGGTGAAACCGCAGGTAGGGCGCGAGGGGATCAGTGGTCTCGGGACATTATTGTCCGGGGCCTATATTGAACTGCAGCCGGGGTCGAAAGGTTCGGTGCCGGCGCAGTATCCGCTGCTGGATTCTCCGCCGCTGGCCTCGCCGGATGCCAAGGGGATCCGGATTTTGCTGGAAAGCAGCAAGGCAGGCCAGCTGTCGCCAGGCGACCCGGTGCTGTTCCGCGGCTATCGCGTGGGGTCGGTGGAAACCAGCACCTTTGATGCGCAGAAACGTCATATCACTTATCAGTTGTTCATCAATGCGCCTAATGACCGCCTGGTGACCACTAACGTTCGCTTCTGGAAGGACAGCGGGATCGCCGTTGATTTGACCGCGGCGGGGATGCGCGTCGAGATGGGCTCGTTGTCGACGCTGTTTGGCGGCGGGGTGAGCTTCGATATTCCGGAAGGACTGGACCTCGGCGAGCCGGTGGCGAACAAAACGGAATATCACCTGTTTGACGATCAGAAGAGCATCCAGGATTCGGTCTTTACCGAGCATATCGATTACGTGATGTTCTTCAAAGACTCGGTTCGTGGCCTGCAGCCCGGCGCGCCGGTGGAGTTCCGCGGCATCCGTCTGGGAACCGTCGGCAAAGTGCCGTTCTTTATTCCTGGGCTGAAGCAGCGTTTGAACGATGACTATCGCATTCCGGTGGAAGTGCGGGTTGAACCGCAGCGTCTGGTCAACCAGCTCGGCGGCGATCCGAATATTCGCGCTCACATTGACGATCTGATCAACCGCGGACTGCGCGGCTCGCTGAAAACCGGTAACCTGGTGACCGGCGCGCTGTATATCGATCTCGACTTCTATCCGAAAGCGCCGCCGCGTGGGAAAATTCAGGAGTTTAACGGCTATCCGATTATCCCGACCATTAGCGGTGGACTGGCGCAGATCCAGCAGCGTCTGATGGATGCGCTGGATAAAATCAATAACCTGCCGCTCAATCCGCTACTGGAACAGGCAACCAGTACGCTGGCGCAAAGCGAGAAGACCATGCAGCATGTACAGACCACGCTGGATAGTCTGAATAAGATCACCTCCAGTCAGTCGATGCAGCAGCTACCTGCCGATATGCAGACGACGCTGCGCGAGCTGAACCGCAGCATGCAGGGCTTCCAGCCGGGCTCCGCGGCCTACAATAAGATGGTGGCCGATATGCAGCGTCTGGATCAGGTGCTGCGTGAGCTGCAGCCGGTCCTGAAAACGCTCAATGATAAGAGCAATGCGCTGGTATTTGAGGCGAAGGATAAAAAAGACCCACAGCCGAAGGGAGCGAAATAATGAAAAAATGGTTACTGGTGGCAGCCGTTTGCGTGATGACGGCGTGCAGTAGCGGCGGTGAGAGCAAAACATATTACCAGTTGCCGGTGGTGCAGGGCGGCGCGCAGAGCGCCGCCAGCCAGGGGGCACGTCTGCTGTGGGTTGAGCAGGTCAGCATCCCGGATTATCTGGCGGGCAATGGAGTGGTCTATCAAACCACCGATGTGCAGTATGTAATCGCCAATAATAATCTGTGGGCCAGCCCGCTGGACCAGCAGCTGCGTACTACGCTGGTGGCAAACCTCAGCCAGCAGTTGCCGGGCTGGGTAGTGTCGTCCCAACCCTTGGGCAGCGAGCAGGATACGCTCAATGTGGCGGTAAATGGCTTTCACGGGCGCTACGACGGGCGGGTTATCGTCAGCGGCGAGTGGCTATTGAAGCATCAGGGACAGCTGATTAAGCGCCCGTTTAACATCGTGCTCAAGCAGCAGCAGGATGGCTATGACGCGATGGTGAAGACCCTGGCCCAGGCGTGGAGCCAGGAGGCGGTGGCCATTGCCGGAGAGCTTAACCGTCTGCCATAAGTAAATTTCATAAAAGTGATATGCCGCGTGGTTCATCTGAGCCGCGCGGCATTTTTTTTGCCAGGTCAGTTTGTTACCGAGCGCTGCGCCGAATGAACAAAAAATGAACTCTTATATAGGTCACAAATATGACACTGGCGTGAATTTTGCGCATTGACGTTGTCTTCATTTCGCGGTATTCGTAACCCGTGGCTGCACAATTTGCGACCACTGTTTTCTTTTCCACCAGATCAAAGAATGAGGGAAACGAGGCATGAAGAGACAAAAACGAGATCGCCTGGAACGGGCACATCAACGTGGATATCAAGCGGGTATCGCGGGGAGATCGAAAGAAATGTGTCCATACCAGAGCTTGAATCAACGCTCATGGTGGCTGGGAGGCTGGCGAGAAGCCATGGAGGACAGGGTACTAACGGCCTGACACTGTCTCTTTAAAAAAGAAGCCTCCGCATAGCGGGGGCTTCGCCTTTTAATCGCTGCCGATAATTATCAGAAAGCGGAAGTATCCTGGAACAGGCCGACTTTCAGATCGTTCGCGGTATAGATCAGACGATCGTCAACCAGCACTTCGCCATCCGCCAGGCCCATAATCAGACGACGGTTAACAATGCGCTTGAAGTGGATGCGGTAGGTGACTTTTTTCGCGGTCGGCAGAACCTGACCGGTGAATTTCACTTCGCCAACGCCCAGCGCACGGCCTTTGCCTTCGCCGCCGAGCCAGCCAAGATAGAACCCGACCAGCTGCCACATCGCATCCAGGCCCAGGCAGCCCGGCATCACCGGATCGCCGATGAAGTGGCAACCGAAGAACCACAGGTCCGGGTTGATGTCGAGTTCCGCCTCAACATAACCTTTGTCATAGTTACCACCGGTTTCGCTCATTTTGATGACGCGGTCCATCATCAGCATGTTTGGCGCTGGCAACTGCGGGCCTTTCGCGCCGAACAGTTCACCACGACCAGAGGCAAGAAGATCTTCTTTTGTATAGGATTCGCGTTTATCTACCATGTTTTCAGTAAGCCTTATTTTAAGTTCGGGACGCAGGATAGCTAACACGTGTAAGCTGAACAAGTCCGATCAGTTAGAACTTGTCCCACCTAACCAGCGTAGCGGCCACGGAAAACGATGGCGAGTCTCTTGCTGGGTCGCCTGCGCTATCCGCTCCTGAATGGTTTGTCGCAGCGTCTGCCCTTCACCGTCCCACATCAGTTGGGTCAGCATCGGCAGCGCTTCGGTAATATCGTCAATGGCCCAGATGGCAAACTGGTTTTCGGCAACGGCCTGACGGAGCTCCTGGCTAAGACTGAGATGACGCACGTTGGCCGCAGGGATAATGACGCCCTGTTTACCGGTTAGCCCGCGCTGTTGACAGATAGTGAAGAAACCTTCAATTTTTTCGTTCAGACCGCCGACCGGCTGCACGCGACCAAACTGGTCAACGGAACCGGTAATCGCAATGCTCTGATTAATCGGCACATTGGCCAGCGCGCTGATTAAGGCGCAGAGTTCAGCCATGGAGGCGCTGTCGCCGTCCACTTCACTGTAGGACTGTTCGAAGGTCAGCGAAGCGGAGAAGGGAAGCTGCTGCTCCAGCTCCAGCTCGGACATCAGAAAAGCCTGCATGATCATCATGCCTTTCGCATGAATATTGCCGCCGAGCTCGGCTTTGCGTTCGACGTCAATAAACTCGCCATCACCAATGTGCACGACGCAGCTGATGCGCGAAGGTTCACCGAACGCGCGCGGATGGCCGGGAAATTCAATCACCGACAGGGCGTTGATCTGCCCGACGCATTCGCCTTCGGTTTCAATCAGGATCTGTTCCTGCAGGATTTCATCCTGCATTCGTTCTGCGAGGTAGCCTTCACGCCACTCCCGGCGTGCCAGCATCGTCTGCATTTCTTCGCCAGTAATCTCCTCGCCTTCGCAGAACGCGGCGGCCTCTCGCAGCTGGCGGGCTATCCATAGCGGACTGAGTGGCAGGGTCTCCTGATCGCCGGTGTAGCGCGTCCCCTCATCGATCAGCAGTGGCCAGGCGTCGGCCGCCGGACCTGGCAGCGTCAGCTGCTGGGCATTTTGCCATACCCACTGGCACCAGGCTTTCAGCGTCTCGGCGTCAGCAAACTGCAAAGTGTCTTCATACTCACTGTAGATCGCCTGAGCGCAAAGCTCTGGTTCCATTTCCTGGAAATCCGCCAGCGATTCGCGTTCGCCGACCAGCATGACTTTCAGGCTCAGCGGCATGGAGGGAATGCTGACCGGCAGCGGGCGCGACTCATCGATGGAGAGCCAGTCAAACCGTTGACGGGTCACCATATTTTTCAGGCGCACCCACAGAAGCGGCTGCGCCAGCAGTGTGCGAAGCGAGATTACCAGCACGCCACCATTGGCCTGATGAACCAGGCCTGGCTGGAGGGTGATGTCGCCGTTAAACTGGCGTACGCAGCCAAACAGCTGTTCCGCCTCTACCCAATCGGCCGCGACGACCGGGGCGGTGCTGGCAAAATTATCCTCAGCCCGTTGCGCCGGGGAGAGCGTCACGCGAGCGCCGTCAACGTCATAGCGGACCCCGTAGAGCGGGGCGGTAGGTTCATGCAGCGTACGGGTTTCTGCCGTCAGCCATTGCAGATACTCCGGTTCTTCGGGGGCTTTCACCAGCATGAAGGAGGAGACTGCCGGCGTGCACAGCAATTGCTCAAGCGCGTAGAACAGACGCGGCTGCAGATCGCCCGAGAGAGAGGGGGCCGGTTGAGAGAGAGCAGCTTGGGCAAACAGCGCCTGATAAGGTTCCATATCGGGCGCAAGGTCGGTTCGGGTCAGTTTCGTAATGGTCAAAGTCGCTGTTTTTTAGTTAGATGTAAAGCGCGCAATTATACCTGATGCCGCGACTGAGCACACGGAGGATTATGATTACCCCGATGATTCCCCGGCCATACACCTCACGAATAATGATTTATATTCAGCACATCAGGAAAAAACTGATATCCTGAAATGAGTTACACGGTCACATTGAGATCGCAATGAAATATCAACAACTGGAAAATCTTGAAAGCGGCTGGAAATGGAAATATCTGGTAAAGAAGCACCGGGAAGGTGAGCTGATTACCCGCTACATTGAGGCCAGCGCTGCGCAAGCTGCGGTAGATGACTTGCTGACGCTCGAGAATGAACCTGTGCTGGTGCATGCCTGGATTGAGCAGCATATGAATCCGGCGCTGATGAACCGCATGAAGCAGACCATCCGCGCGCGACGGAAACGGCATTTTAACGCGGAGCATCAGCACACGCGCAAGAAGTCTATCGATCTGGAGTTTGTCGTCTGGCAGCGTCTTGCCGGCCTGGCGCAGCGGCGGGGTAAAACCTTGTCCGAAACCATCGTGCAGCTGATTGAGGATGCTGAGCATAAAGAGAAGTACGCCAGCAAAATGTCGAGCCTGAAACACGATCTGCAGGAACTGTTAGGCAAAGAGTAGTCTTTACGGCGGCCTGTCAGAGGCTACTCTGATATGGGGCCCACCACCGCAAAAGCGGGAGAGAAGGCATAAAAAAACCCGCCGAGGCGGGTTTTTTCATCAGTTATAACTTAAGCCGCTGGCTGAGTTACAACTTCTTTGTAGCCTTTAACTTCGATCTCTACACGACGATCCGGGGCCAGGCAGTCGATCAGTGCAGCGCGAGCTTTCACGTTGTCACAGGTGTTGCCAGTAACCGGGTTGGATTTACCCATACCGCGTGCGGAGATTTTGCCAGCCGGGATGCCTTTAGCAACCAGGTAGTCAACAACGGACTGAGCACGTTTCTCAGACAGCTGCTGGTTGTAAGCTTCGGAACCGATACGGTCGGTGAAGCCCATAACAACTGCAGAACCGTCTTTCGGATCCATGTTGCTCAGCTGGGTGTACAGCTGATCCAGAGCCTGCTGACCTTCCGGTTTCAGGGTTGCTTTGTTGAAGTTGAACAGAACGTCAGACTTCAGGGTGAAGTGCTTGGTAGTCACTTCCGGAGCCGGAGCCGGAGCCGGAGCTACAACCGGTGCAGCATCTTCCTGACCGAAACGGTAGGAAACACCCACGCTCAGCATGCCGTTGTCCGGACGAACGCCAACGGTGCCCGCGTCACCGATGTTGTTAACCCACTGGTATTCCAGACGGGTAGCGATGTCACGAGTCACAGCCCACTCTACGCCGCCAGCAAATACCGGAGATACGCCAGTGTCGTGGTTGTCGCCAGCGATGCTGTTGCTGGAGTCTGCGCGCCATACCATGCCGCCCAGACGGGTGTAGATGTCCAGATCGTCAGTGATCGGGTAACCCAGTTTAGCGGTCAGCTGAACGCCCTGAGCTTTGAATGCGCCATTAACCTGGTCGCCTTTGTACGGCATACGGCCCAGCCAGTCGTAACCCATTTCGAAACCGAGGTACGGGTTAACCTGGTAACCACCGAACGCACCAGCGCCCAGCTGGCTTTCGTGGGTCGGGCCATTGTTGTTCAGAGAGCTGTTGTACCAGCCAGTGTCATGGAACTGGGACCAACCCAGTTTACCACCTGCATACCAGGTGTTATCTTTCGGAGCGGCCTGCGCTACGGTAGCGAAGCCAGCCAGTGCCACTGCAATCGCGATAGCTGTCTTTTTCATTTTTTGCGCCTCATTATCATCCAAAATTCGCCATGAAGTTACAAAAGACCTCACGGTTAAATCCTTCACCCGGGGCGTGACTTGTTGTTAACTATGCTGATACATGCAGCGTAAGCCGATCACCCCTGGCGATGTAAAGTCTACAACTTAGTTCGAAACTTACAAGTGTGAACTCTGTCAGGCATATGAAAAAAAAGGGTTGTGTACACAATATTTAACAAATATGGTTGATTTTCGTACGCAGAAAAAAGGCAGAAATCCCCGTGTGACAGGCATTGCGCGAAAAAGTCCCTGAAAAACGCTGTGTCTTTACCATCGGTAAAAAAAATTCCAGGAATAATCCTAATTTCACTCAATGATACAAATTTGAGTGAATTTTTAGCCCGCTGAGTTGTCTGCCGAGCGTGCCTTGATTTCTCACCGGGCGCATGATGAATCCCATCGCGCAACCTTCCTGGGCGGCATTGACCAGACGCTCATGTTCTTCCGCGGTTAGCTCCTCCGTTAGCCAGCAGATAACCACACTATAATTACCGGTGCGCAGCGCGCGGATCATTGAGTCTACGGTATGGCAGGGTGACAGCTGGCTAATTTGCATGACTTTAGACAGCGGCAGACCGGCAGACTGGACCCACTCACGGCTAAGCTTTTGTTGCGGCGTGAGCCACAGCTGCCAGCGAGACTGTTGACCCAGCTGCTGTAATAAAGGTAGCAGCAGTAACTGTGTCATCATGGGTTGATCTTCACGATAGACAATTTCACTGATCAGCCCATTGGCGGTCTGTTCGCCAGAACGATGAGCGTAGTGGCCTGCAGAAGCAGAAGCCTGTGCTGAACGATTTGCGTGAGCTGAAGTAAACATAGTCTATCCCGCCTGTAGTTACTGTATGCATATACAGTATATCTACCTGGGGAAAAGATCAACCGCAATTTGCCATTTTGCTGGCTGAAATTTAATCATTTCCCGCCGCGTCTGATTTATAGCGATGCGCACCTCTCCTCAACGATATCCTTAATGCCGGCTAATGATTTCTTTCCACCCTGTTGATTGCAGCAACGTCAGTGATTTTCTGAAAGCGTCTCGCAAAACCGCATTCTGGTGGAAAAGTCGGCGAAAATCATCTTGCTGCTGTTCGGGAAGTCCCTTATGTTTTCTCTTAGCGGATCCGTTAACAACTTAAGTTTAATTACATGATTAACAAAGGAATGATCATGAGAAAACTAGTATGTCCGCGGTTCCCGCAATTTCAGGCCTGCGTCTCGCAGCTGGGTCAGTTACATTCTCGTCCGCTTTTTGGCGGCTATAGCCTGGCCATTGATGATACGGTGTTTGCGATGGTGGCAGAGGGCGATATTTACCTGAGGGCCTGCGAGCAGAGCGCCGCGTATCGGGTTGAACATCGCAATCCTTTATTAACGCTGCGCCGACATGGGCGCATCGTGCCGATGAAGTATTATCAAATTGACGACGCATTGTGGCGCGATGAGACTCAGCTTTTTCGGCTGTCGCTGTTGTCGTGGCAGAGTGCGCAGCGTGAAAAGAACCACCGACGGGCGTCGGGCCGTCTGAAGGATTTACCCAATATCAGCTTTCATATGGAATTGCAGCTGATCCACGCGGGCATACCGGATGTCAGGACGCTTCGGGAGGTAGGCGCTCAGCAGGCCTGGCAACGGCTACGAGAAAACAACGCCTCTCTGTCGCTCAATGTCTTGCTGGCGCTGGAGGGGGCGATTGTCGGCGTTCACGCCGCCGCGCTCCCGACGCTGCGGCGTCAGGAGCTGCTCGAATGGGCTGGAGCCCGCTAGCGGACAGCCGCCGTTATTCTGTCTGAGCGTGAACGCGTTGTTGCAGGCGGCAAATTTCAGGCAGCAGCGCGAGCAACAAGCCAATCTGCTGTAATACCAGCGGCTCTTTACTGTCCGCGCGTGGTTCCAGATGCTGGATCCGGCTTTGCAGGCTGGTCAAAGACTTCTGCACCCGATGTTCATCGGCGGGGGTATGGTGCAGGGCGTCATCAACATAACAAACAGCATCATCCAGCAGGGCAAGAATATCGGGGGTGGACAGTTTTTCCCGATGCGCACCGAGAGCGGAGATGTAGCTGGTGAAGGTATGGTTGAGACACAGCAAGCGAAAAGCGGTCTCGCGCTGGGCGCCATCCGCGCGCGGTTCAGTCGACAAATTCGAGACCACGGAGGCCAGTTCGGCATCACGGTTGTAGGCATCACGGCGGGCGACACGATAGGCCAGACGGTTGTCGCGGCCCTGGTGATACTGCTCCAGAATGGCATCCAGATAACGGCAGTTCGCGTTCATCGCCCGGTCCAGGACGCGCGGCAGATTGCGAAATTTCCAGTCCGGCCAGATGAAGCTGACCGCCGCCCAGGCGATGGCGCAGCCGATCAGGGTATCAATAATGCGCGGTAGCGCGACCTCAAAACCTTCGCCAAGCAGGTTAAAGCACAGCAGCACCAGCAGCGTAATAAACATGGTGGCATGGGCGTACTGCACGTTACGAAAGGCAAAGAACAGCACGCCGGTGAGCACGATCAACACCAGTTGCCCTTCAATCGAAGGCACCAGCAGCAGGACGGGCAGGCCGATCGCCACCCCCACCAGCGTGCCGATGATCCTCAGCGCTAGTCGGTGGCGGGTGGCGTTATAGTTCGGCTGACAGACAAACAGGCTGGTCAGCAGGATCCAGTAGCCATGCTGGAGCCCGGTAAACTGGATAAAGGCATAGCCGGCGCAGAGCACCAGCGACATACGTACCGCGTGGCGAAAGAGAGCGGACTCCGGTGACATGTTGCGCCGCAGACGCAGCCAGATGTCGTTCAGCCCGCCGAGTCTGTCGTCGGCCAACAGCGTCTCGGTGTTGCTCCCGGCAGGGGCGGTCGTTTGCACCGATTCAATCGTGGCCAGCTGCGCATCGATAGCGCGCAGGTTATTGAGTAAAAACCCAAGGGCATTGATCTGCTCGTCGGACGCGCCGCTGGCGCGCACACGGTCAAGCGCCGCGTCGAGATGCATAAACGCGCGTTCAAAATGGGCGTCATGTTGGTAGGGTTCGCGCAGTAAAATCGCCCGCGAGAGCTTCTGGCAGGCCTGGGCCTGCATCGAGAGCATGCGCTGGAAACGGAACATCACGTCGCTGTAGCGGAATTGATCGCGCAGAGTCTGATACTGAATATGCGATGAGCTGGCGCGTTCATGAATATCCTGGGCCACAAAGTAGTACTGCAGGGTGCGGCGGGTGCCGCGCTGGCCCCGATCGCCTCGCAGTCGGGTTAGCAGCGAGACCTTGGTTTGGTTAAGCGTAGCAACCAGCTGGCCGTTGGCGAGGGCCAGATCGTACAGCGGCGCCTGGCTCTCATCCTCCAGGTCAGGATCAAACAGCCGGGATTTGAGCTCCAGATAGCGAGCCAGTTGCTCATAGCTACGCGCCAGGTTGTCCTGCAATGGACGAATCGGAAAAATGAGGTGCCCGGACAGCGTCAGCAGGTTGTACCACACGGCCCCCGCCAGCAGGAACAACGGCTGTAGATACCAGTGATCGTACAGTGTGACGCCGAGCATGGTGTAGATGGCGATGAGCAGGGCGCCGAAGGCGATGGTGGCATAGCGCTGGCCGAGGCCGCCGAGCAAAATAAAGCCGATGGTAGACACGGTCAGGCCGAGGGCAAACAGCGGCGGCCACGGAAACAGCAGTTCCACGGAGGCGGAGGCGATAAAAAAACAGACCAGGGTAATGGCGAGGTTGCGCAGACGACCGGTCAGCCGGTCGTCGAGGTCGGTCAGGGCCGCGGCAACAACGCCAAGGGTGAGAGGGATGGTCAGTTTGACTTCGCCGATCCACCAGGGAAACAGCGTTGTGCCGCAGAGCGCGATAAAGATCCGTACGTTATAAAGCCAGGCACTGTTCCAGGTATAGCGGCGTAGCAGGGGGCTAATCATGTCCGTGTTCCGTTCGGTTACTGAAAGCGACGACGCGCATTGGCTTCACGTGCGGCACGCGCGGTTTCCACAGAGACGACCCGGCGCCCTACAGGCCAAAGGGCAATGGCAGCAATTTTAAAGTTCGCGATCCCCACCGGGATGCCAATAATGGTCAGACATTGAGCTATGCCGCTGAAAATATGCATCAGGCACAACCACCAGCCGAAAAAAATGAACCACAGAATATTCAGCACGGTGCCGCCGGCGTTGAGGAGGCCATTTTTACGGCCCGGCTCCAGCTCATCCACATGAATCGCCTCGTTACCGTATGGGAATAAGGAGAGTCGGGTGATTTCCCAGCAGGAGCGGGTCAGCGGCAGCGTGACGACCAGAATGATGCTAACCAGCGTGGCGAGCAGCCAGCCTAGAGTGGTGGCGAAACCGCCAAGGATAAAGTTCAAAATATTCAGAATGGTACGCATAAAGCCTCGGTTTTGCCCTGTGGATAATAAGACCTGACAATTGTAACGTTTTTTTGCGCTGGAGCACCTGGTCCCGGGCGGTTAAACTGAAAAACAATCCACCCTGATTGAAAATCGACATTATATGGAACTTAAAGCGACAACATTGGGCAAACGCATGGCTCAGCACCCTTATGATCGGGTGCAGTTACTGAACGCCGGCGTAAAGGTTTCCGGCGACCGTCACGAGTATCTTATCCCTTTCAATCAGTTATTGTCAGTGCATTGTAAGCGCGGTCTGGTCTGGGGCGAACTGGAGTTTGTGTTGCCTGACAGCAAAGTCGTGCGTTTGCACGGTACCGAGTGGAGCGAAACGCAGCGCTTCTATCACCATTTACAAACGCTCTGGGAGCAGTGGAGCGCGGAAATGAGTGACATCGCCGCTGGCGTACTGAAGCGGCAGCTGGCGACGATCGAGCGCACCCGTGCGGAAGGCAAATGGTTGACGCGTCAGCAGGTGGCGGATGTGCAGGATAACATTCGCCAGGCGTTGACTGGTTTGCCGATGCCCACCAGCCGGCTTGAGGCCTTTGACAACTGTCGGGAGCTGTGGCGGGAGTGTCAGCGCTGGTTAGGGGATATTGAAGCGACACGCCTGGCCCATAACCAGGCCTTCACCGAGGCGATGCTTGAGCAGTATCGCGGCTTTTTTGACGGCGTTGAGTCGTCCCCTCTTAATGCCTCACAGGCGCGGGCGGTGGTGAACGGCGAACGTTCCCTGCTGGTGCTGGCGGGCGCGGGCAGCGGCAAAACCTCGGTGCTGGTGGCGCGGGCAGGCTGGCTGCTGGCGAGGGGAGAAGCGGCAGCAGAGCAAATTTTGTTACTGGCATTCGGCCGCCAGGCGGCGCAAGAGATGGATGCGCGGATCCGCGAGCGTCTTGCATCCGACGATATCACCGCGCGTACCTTCCACTCGCTGGCGCTACATATTATTCAGCAGGGCAGCAAAAAAGTCCCCACCATCAGTAAACTGGAAAGCGATAGCGCAGCTCGTCAGGCGCTGCTCGTGAAAAGCTGGCAGCAGCAGTGTCAGGAGAAAAAAGCGCAGGCGAAAGGCTGGCGCCTGTGGCTGGAAGAGGAGATGGGCTGGCAACTGCCGGAAGGCGATTTCTGGCAGGACAAGAAGGTGCAGCGGCGTATGGCCAGCCGGCTCGACCGCTGGGTCAGCCTGATGCGTATGCACGGCGGCTCCCAGGCAGAGATGATTGCCGGGGCGCCGGAGGCGGTACGCGATCAGTTCAGTAAACGGGTGAAACTGATGTCGCCTCTGATGAAAGAGTGGAAGGCGGCGCTGAAGGCCGAGAATGCGGTCGATTTTTCCGGCCTGATCCATCAGGCGGTCAATATTCTCGATAAAGGCCGCTTCGTCAGCCCCTGGAAACACATTCTGGTGGATGAATTTCAGGATATCTCGCCGCAGCGGGCCTCGCTGTTGGCTGCATTACGCCGGCAGAACAGCCAAACCACGCTCTTTGCCGTCGGGGATGACTGGCAGGCGATTTACCGGTTCAGCGGGGCCCAGCTTTCCCTGACCACCGCGTTTAATCATTACTTTGGCGAAGGGGATAGCTGCGCGCTGGATACCACCTATCGCTTTAACGGCCGCATTGGCGAAATCGCCAATGGCTTTATCCAGCAGAATCCGCATCAGTTAAGTAAGCCGCTGAACAGCCTGACGGCGGGCGATAAAAAGGCCGTCACGCTGTTAGCCGACGATAAGCTGGATGATTTACTGGATAAACTGAGCGGCTACGTTAAGCCCGAGCAGCGGATCCTACTGCTTGCCCGTTACCATCATCTGAAGCCCGACGCGCTCAACAAGGCGGCGACGCGCTGGCCGCATCTGCAGCTTGATTTTATGACTATTCATGCCAGCAAGGGCCAGCAGGCGGACTATGTGATTGTGCTGGGACTGCAGGAGGGAGAGGATGCGTTTCCCGCGCCGGCGCGCGAGTCGATCATGGAGCAGGCGCTCCTGCCGCAGCCGGAAGATTTTCCTGATGCGGAGGAGCGTCGACTACTGTACGTGGCGATAACCCGCGCACGTCATCGGGTGTGGTTGTTGTTTAACAAAGCGCAACCTTCGCCGTTTGTCGACATCCTGCAGGCCCTGGATGTGCCGGTGGCCAGGAAACCCTAATCACGTGTGGGTTATTTCAGGCGCTCGGCAAGATAACGCGGATAATCCGGGATCAGAATATCGAGCGGCTGATTAAAGTGCGGTGACTGGATGATAAAGTCAGCGGTGGAGACGTTAGTAGCGACCGGAATGTTCCAGACGGTGGCCAGGCGCAGCAACGCTTTGACGTCCGGGTCGTGAGGCACGGCGTTCAGCGGATCCCAGAAGAAGATCAGCACGTCGATTTTGCCTTCTGAAATAAGCGCGCCAACCTGCTGGTCACCGCCCATCGGGCCGCTCAGCATGGCATTGACCTCCAGTCCGGTAGCCCGCGAGACCAGGTTACCGGTGGTGCCGGTGGCATACAAAACGTGTTGCGCCAGCAACGCCTGATGGCGAGCGACCCATTTCATCAGCATATCTTTACAGTGATCGTGAGCCACCAGCGCGATATGTTTTTGCGCGGACAGGGTACGAGTTGTCAGTTCCATATTTTCATTCCACATTTTGACCTGCAGACAGATTACTGAATGTGGCTGCCGCTGCAAGCATCGGGGTGAAAATTTTGTCGAATCTGTGGGTTAGCCTGGATGGCCGCCTGCTGCGGATTAGCATACACTTAGGTGAAATAGCAGGAGGAACCCATGAAAGAGAACGATATTGCCGGCATCCTGACGTCGACACGGACGATTGCGCTGGTTGGCGCCAGCGACAAACCTGACCGCCCGAGCTACCGGGTCATGAAGTATCTGTTGGATCAGGGGTATCACGTTATCCCGGTTTCGCCGAAGGTGGCGGGCAAGACGCTGCTGGGACAGCAAGGGTATGCGACGCTCGCCGACGTTCCGGAAAAGGTCGACATGGTTGATGTCTTCCGTAATTCAGAAGCGGCGTGGGGCGTGGCGCAGGAGGCGATAGCCATCGGCGCGAAAACGCTGTGGCTGCAGCTGGGGGTGATCAATGAGCAGGCCGCGGTGCTGGCCAGAGAAGCCGGATTGAACGTGGTGATGGATCGTTGCCCGGCCATTGAGCTACCGCGACTGGGATTAGCAAAATAACAAAAAACCCCGCCTGGCGGGGTTTTGTTTTAGTTGCGAAGGCGCGGAGCCTGCAGCTGCTGACGAATCGTTTTGGCCAGTTCGTCGAGGGACGGCTGTTCCGGGTGTTCGTCGCGGGTTTCGCTGCTCAGCTGCGCTTCTGCCAGATAGGTGTGGATCGGCTGACCATCATCATCTTCCATCACCACATGGTACCAGGGCGCCGCACGCAGTTCGTCATTGGCGGCAATCTCATCCTCTTCCGGTTCCGCGAGTGAATACTCGGGATCGACATCGACGATGACACCCAGGTAGCCCAAGAGCGTATGGCGGACCTGTTGGCCGATACCGAATTTGCTGGCTATCATAGGCACCTCCTGGGAAACATGAATACTCCCTATATGAGGCTCATGTTTCGTTTTTCAAGTTACATGACGCGACAGGCAAACCCCTTCAGATACAGCCCTTCCGGGTAGGTTGCGATCACCGGGTGGTCGGCAGCCTGACGGAACTGTTCTATAAATTGTACATCACGCCCGGCATCAATTGCGGCATCGGCGATGATTTTCTGAAATAAATCGGTGGTCATCAGGCCGGAGCAGGAGAAAGTCAGCAGCACGCCGCCGGGGTTCAGCAGCTGGATCGCCAGCATATTGATATCTTTATAACCGCGGCAGGCGCCCATCAGCTGGCTTTTGTTTTCCACGAATTTCGGCGGATCCATCACGATCACGTCGAATTTCTCTCCCTGATCGCGGTATTTACGCAGCAGTTTGAACACGTCGTCGCGCACAAATTCCGCTTTGGACAGATCCAGTCCGTTGAGCTCGACGTTCTGTCGGGCGACGTCCAGCGCTTCCTGAGAGGTATCCACGCTGGTGACCTGGCGGCAGCCGCCCATCAGCGCTGACACCGCAAAGCCGCCAGTATAAGAGAAGCAGTTCAGCACCCGCTTATCCGCGACATAGCGGCGAGTAGCCAGGCGACTGTCGCGCTGGTCGAGGTAGTAGCCGGTTTTGTGCCCGCCCTGGATATCAACCAATAGTTTCATGCCGTGCTCGGTGATCGGCAGCAGCGCCGGGGGCAGCTCGCCCACCACCGGCCCCTGGGCCAGCTCCAGTCCCTCTTTTTTACGCACGGCGACATCGCTGCGATCGTAAATGGCGCAGTCCGGGAACAGGTTCTGCAGGGCGCTGATGATGGCGGCCCGCTGGTATTCGGCGCCTGCGCTGAGCAACTGCAGCACGAAAAAGTTGCCAAAGCGGTCGATAGTGACGCCCGGCAGCCCATCGGACTCGCCGGCGATCAGACGGTAGCTGTCGAGACCATCGCGCTCGGCCAGCCATGCCCGCCAGGTTTGCGCTTGCTGCAGGCGGCGTTCAAAGAAGGTGCTATCGATGGCTTCATTGCGGTCGAAGGTCCACACGCGGGCGCGGATCTGCGACGACGGCGAGTAAGCGCCGCGGGCCAGCCATTTTCCCTGATGGTCAACAATATCGATGGTTTCACCGCTGCGGGCTTTACCCTCCATGCGGGCGACGCCGCCTGAGAAAATCCACGGATGGCGACGCAGCAGGGATTTCTCGCGTCCTTTGGCTAACACTAAGCGGGGGAATAGGGAATCTGTCATGGAGCTACCTTTAAGCAACGGGAATGTCGGCACCGAAAAATGGCGCGTAGAGTAGCACACCTGGCGCACGCAAGCATCTTTCGCCCGGCAGGCACAGGTGAGCGTTTCGGCACAAAATGCAGGCGCTTCGGCACATTCAGTTTGTGCGGACTCTCATACCCTGTTTTCTCACCCCAACGAGGAGCAGACGATGAAAACAGGTATCCGCATGGCCGTGGCGATGGTCGCGGCAGTGAGTAGTGGCGCGATGGCTGCGCCGTTTAGCGTGAGCAGCGATGATATGCATGACGGGCAGGCGCTGGCCCGGAAGCACTGGTTTGCCGGTTTCGGCTGTACCGGAGGCAATGTCTCTCCGCAGCTGGCATGGAAAAATGCCCCGGCGGGGACGCGAAGCTTCGCGGTCACTGTCAGAGATCCCGATGCGCCTACCGGCAGCGGCTGGTGGCACTGGACGGTGGTCAATATCGCCAGCAGCGTCTTTTCGCTGCCCGCTGGCGCGGGAGATAAAAACAGCGCTACACTGCCGGGCGGAGCGGTACAGGGCCGCAACGATTTTGGCTATGCCGGTTTCGGCGGCGCCTGTCCGCCGGCGGGAGATAAACCGCATCGCTACCGCTTTACGGTATGGGCGCTGGATGTCCCTACGCTGCCGGTGGATGCCGGGGCCAGCGGGGCGCTGGTCGGCTATCTGTTACACAGCCATGCTCTCGCCAGCGTACAGTTGACGGCGATGGCCGGGCGCTAAAATAAAGGGTCGATCCGATGGAGAGTATCCACTTTCAGCATAACGCCTTAACCGCGGCAGAGGTCACCACCCGACGGCTGTGCAGACTGCATCGGGTGCGGCTGTTCTCCCCGGCGCTCTGTCGGGTGAAACGCGGCAGCAAAGTGATTGTGCAAGGGGAGAGCCGGGTGCTGGCGACGCCGCAACAGCTGATTGTGTTGCCGGCTGACGTTGAGCTGGAGGTGATTAACCAGCCGGAGAACGGCCTGTTTTGCTCCGATCTGCTGTCGCTGACCCCCGAGCTGCTGACGACGTTTAAGACCCGTTATCTCAGCGAACCACCCCCAGGGCGTCTGACCTCGCTCTGCGCCCCGGTGACGACAGAGCTGGCGTTTATGTGGCAAAGCGTTCTGCAGGCGGTGCGGGAGGGATTATCCACCTCTCTACAGCTCCACCAGACTATGGGCCTGCTGCTGGCCCTGCACGAGGCGGGCTATGCGGGCCCGCTGCTCGTCGAGCGGCAGCAGGATCTGTCGGCGCAGGTTCGACAACTGGTCATGCTGTCGCCGGCGCAGGCATGGAGCGTGTCGCGGGTGGCGAAAATGCTCTTTCTCGGCGAGTCCACGCTGCGCCGTCGGCTGCAGCAGGAATCGCAGAGTTTTCGCCAGATCGTCGAGGAGGTGCGGATGGCTCACGCCCTGGGGCAGCTGCAGACCACCTCGCGGCCAATAGGCGAAATCGCGCAGAACAGCGGATATCAGTCGGGATCGCGCTTTACCGCGCGCTTCCGTCAGCATTATGGTTTACTGCCGAAGCACGTACGCTGAGCGAATTTGCTATCCTCAGCGTAAAGTGTGAGCGAAAAGGAGATGATAATGGCCAGTATCTGCACGATGGCATGGGTTTACGGTTCGGTTCAGGGCGTGGGATTTCGCTATTCAACACAGCGGGAAGCGCTGCAACTGGGGTTGACCGGCTATGCCCGTAATCTGGACGACGGCGGGGTGGAAGTGCTTGCCTGCGGCGAGGCAGAGCAGGTGGAGAAACTCATCGCCTGGCTGAAAGCCGGGGGGCCGCGCAGCGCGCGGGTTGACCGGGTGTTAACCGAACCCCATCAATCCACCCGCAGCTGGGAAAAATTCGCGATTCTCTATTAGATGCACTTCACCGGCTTCGGCAGCCCGGCGATTTTGGTCGCCTGTTTGGCGGGGCCTTTCGGGAACAGGCGATAGAGATAGCGGCTGTTGCCTTTCTCTTCGCCAAACTTGTTGGCCATCGCCTTCACCAGCATGCGGATCGCCGGAGAGGTGTTGAACTCAAGGTAAAACTCGCGCACAAAGCGCACCACTTCCCAGTGTTCAACGGCGAGCGTTATCCCTTCCTGCGCGGCAATGACTTCCGCCATCGCCTCGCTCCACTGGGTGGTATCTTTCAGATAGCCTTCGCTATCCGTTTCAATTTCGTTGCCTTCAAAAATAAACATGATTTTTCACATACCGCCTGAAACTGGCCGCAGTGTAGCAAAAAAAAAGGCCCCGCATAAGCGAGGCCTCGGTGAAGCAGGGGAGCGGTTAGTCCCGGCTGGCGAAGCCCAGGATGCTCAGCAGGCTGACAAAGATGTTGTACAGCGAGACATACAGGCTGACCGTGGCGCGGATGTAGTTGGTTTCACCGCCGCGGATGATGTTGCTGGTCTCGAACAGGATGGCACCCGAAGAGATCAGGATGAACACCGCGCTAATCGCCAGATGAAGCGCCGGCAGCTGCAGGAACAGGTTAGCGACCATACCAATCAGGACGACCACCACGCCCGCCATCAGCATTCCGCCGAGGAATGACATATCTTTGCGCGTCGTCAGCACGTAGGCCGAGCAGCAGAAGAAGACCAGTGCGGTGCCGCCCAGCGCCAGGCCGATCAAATCGCCCATGCCGGCAGAAAGGTACGCGTTCAGCATCGGCCCAAGGATATAGCCGAGGAACCCAGTGAAAGCGAAGGCGGAAATAATCCCGGTGGGTTTATTCGCCGTTTTGTAGGTCAGGAACATCAGACCGTACATCCCCACGAGGGTTAAAATCAGCCCCGGGGAAGGGAGCATCAGCACCGTGCTGGCGGTGGCGGTGATAGCGGAAAACGCCAGCGTCAGGCTGAGCAGGAAGTAGGTGTTACGCAGAACCTTGTGCGTGCTGAGCAGCGAGGAACGGTCACGCGATGATGTAATTATGCGATCCATGAGTCACTCTCTTATGACAGATGTAATTAGGGATAAAGAATAAGAAAAACAAGCGTGAAGCCCTAATGCTTTTACCCATCTTTACTTAGCTTTTGCCGCTTTTGTCCAGCATAAAATTCTACATGGATTGGGAAAAGCGATATGTTTTCGCGTTTCGCTTCGGTGAGCCGATCGAAATCTTATAGGTTGCTGAAATATATTGCTTTATTTAAATTCTGCGACTAAGTGTGGAAGGGGGAATAACTCCGTACGTTAAAGGCAAAGGGAAATGACATTACACAAAAACAATCACATCACGCGGACGCTCCTGGCAATGAGTCTGATGGTCATAACCGGCGGGGCGCTGGCGGCACAGGTGCCGCCTGGCACCCAGTTGGCGGAAAAGCAGGAGCTGGTCAGAAATAACGGCAGTGAACCTGCCTCACTCGATCCGCATAAAGTCGAGAGCGACATTGAATTCAACATCATTAGCGATCTCTTTGAAGGGCTGGTCAGCGTGACGCCTGCGGGGGCGATCCAGCCCCGGCTGGCGGAGCGCTGGGAAAACAAGGACAACCTGTTATGGACCTTCCATTTACGCCCCGGTCTGACCTGGTCCGACGGCACGGCCATCACGGCGCAGGATATCGTCTGGAGCTGGCAACGGCTGGTCTCGCCGGCCACCGCCTCGCCCTATGCGAGCTATCCCGGCAATATGCATATCGCCAACGCTCGCGAAATTGCCCTGGGGCAAAAGGGACCCGAGACGCTGGGGGTGAAAGCGCTGAATGACTCCACGCTGCAGGTCACTCTGAGCCAGCCGAATGCCGCTTTCCTGGCGATGCTGGCGCACCCTTCGCTGGTACCGATCGACAAAGTGCTGGTGGAGCGTTTTGCCGATAAATGGACCCGACCAGAGCATATCGTCACCAGCGGCCCGTATAAGCTGACCCAATGGGTGGTGAATGAGCGGCTGGTGGCTGAACGTAATGCGAAGTACTGGGATAATGCGCACACCGTTATTAATAAAGTGACTTACCTGCCCATCTCTTCGGAGGCTGCCGATGTCAACCGCTACAAAGCGGGGGAGATCGATATTGTTTATACGGTGCCGATCAATCAGTTTGCGCAGTTGCAGAAAACCATGGGCGATCAGCTGGACGTTTCGCCGCAGCTGGCGACCTATTACTACGAATTCAATACTACCCGCCCGCCGTTTAACGACGCCCGCGTGCGGCGCGCGCTGAATATGGCGCTTGATAAAGATATCATTGCCGGAAAAGTGCTTGGCCAGGGGCAGCGCCCGGCCTGGGTGATCAGCCAGCCGGATATCGGCGGCGTGACGCTGCGCAACCCGGACTACGCCAGCTGGCCGCGCGAGAAGCGGATTGCTGAGGCGAAAAAACTGCTGGCGCAGGCGGGGTATGATGACAGTCACCCATTGGTCTTTACCCTGCTGTATAACACCTATGAGTCGCACCAGCGTATCGCCATCGCCGCCAGCTCTATGTGGAAGAAAAACCTCGGCGTCGAGGTGAAGCTGCAGAACCAGGAATGGAAGACGATGCTGGATACCATGCATACGCATAACTTTGACGCCGTCCGCTATGCCTGGATCGCCGATTACGACGATGCCGCCACTTTCCTCAATACGTTCCGTACCGGTGATAGCGAGAACACCAGTCAGTACAGCAACCCGGCTTACGATGAGGCCCTGCGCAATGCGGCGAAAGCCTCCGACGTAGCGACCCGGGGCAAATACTATCAGCAGGCGGAAGATCTGCTGGCGCAGGATGTTCCCGCCATTCCGGTCTATCACTATGTGCGTACCCATTTAGTGAAACCCAGGGTGGGCGGTTTCACGCCGGATAAGCTGGGGTATTACTACACCAAAGACATGTACATTAAAAAATAGTCATCTGATAGTGGTGAGGAGCGCTGATTTTCTGTGCGAACTGCCTGAAATTCAGACGAATAACACAGAATTGTTTGTTTTTAAGGCAGTTGAACAAAATGGTGCTTTACAGCATCCGCCGAGGTGTTTATAGTGCGCCTCACACCGGAAGTGTGGCCGAGCGGTTGAAGGCACCGGTCTTGAAAACCGGCGACCCGAAAGGGTTCCAGAGTTCGAATCTCTGCGCTTCCGCCATATAAAAGAAGGGGTTACCGAAAGGTAGCCCCTTCTTGCTTTGTCCGGTCGGTCGTGCATGACCCGGACAGTGACCGACGATGTTTTCATTCCCAGCGCGCTGACGGATACATAGCCCGTCGCATGGCAGGACTTTTCACAACGCCCCTCATTCTTCGACAATCCGCGCCTTCGGTTTGCTCAGCAGGAGCATCACCAGCGCGACGTAGGGCATCGGCTTCCAGAAATAGTAGCCCTGCAGCAGATGAATATTCTGGCGATTGAGATACTCCAGCTGGACCTGGGTTTCGACACCCTCGGCAATGATGCGCAGTGACAGCGTCCGGGCCATCTCTATCACGCAGTCCAGCAGCTTGCTTGACGGCGCCTCCCCGGTTACCCGGCCGACAAAACTCTGATCGATTTTGATATAGTCGAAAATCAGCTCGTGGAGACAGGAAAGCCCGGAATAGCCGGTGCCAAAGTCGTCCAGCGCGATGGAAAACCCGCGGGAGTGTAACGTATTGAGCTTGTCCACGACCGCGTCGTTGAGCAACAGCGGCTCCTGCTCCGTGATCTCCAGCATCAGCTTCACCGCTTTCCCCTCAAAGCCGCGCTGATAGTGCAGGCAGTCATCGATAAACGACGGGGCGTTAATGTGTGACACGCTGATATTCAGGCCAATATGAAACCCATCCGGCAGCTTACTGAAGATGGGATTCATCTGGGCGGCGACCTGCGCCATCAGGCTGCGGGTCAGCGGGATAATTAAGCCGGTACGTTCGGCCAGTGGAATAAATTCCGCGGGCGAACGCCGCTGCGTGGTAGCATTTTTCCAGCGGGCGAGAATTTCCACACCGTATATCTCCCCCGTTTTCCCATTCACGACGGGCTGGTAGAAGGGAACGATATACCCCTGGGCGATGGCGTAGCGCAGGTTTTCTTCTTCAGAGGTATAGACATTGAGGTATTTGCGCAGCAGGAAATAAAACAATAGCGAGACAGAGAAAATGAAAATCAGCAGACCGAAACCATTTTGAAATAAGCGGCCGGGGCTAAAAAAAGGCGACTCGGGATAGATAATGCGAAACGGGTAGTCCGGTGAGCTAAATATATCCTGATGTGGGCTGGCTTTCAGCGGCTCCACATCGCCATATCTGGCGATCATCTGATGGTTGACCGAGAGCGCCAGCCCGGCGTTATCCTCATCGCTATACAAGGCATCGCGCAAATGGATGTCGCTGATACTGACAATGACTCTCACCTGCGCTGAACGCGTATGATAGATCAGCACCGGCCGCTTGTTAACCATCATCCTGGCGGGCAGCAGCTGCAGCTTCTCATCAGGCAAGGATTCCGGATGGAGCGTCAGGACTCGGTTGCCGGGGAGTGACGAGCACCACACCTGGCCATCTTTTATCAGCAGAATAGTGCGCAGATGCGGCTGCAGGGCGGCCTCCGTTCCGAGCTGAAATTGACCCTGACCAGAGCAACCGTTGCGGCTAACGTTCAGCGCCGTGGCCGTCGCCGCATGGGCCTCATCCAGAATGGCTGCGATCTTTTTCGCCGCCTGACGGGCGGCCGCGACATGAGTCGCCTGGTCCGAATGCCACAGTTGCCAGTTAATGACGAACACGCCAGCAAGAAACACCACCAGCGCCAGGGAAAAGGCAATCCATGCGTTTCGCCGCTTTATCTCTTTCATTTATCGTGCGTGCCAGGGTGAGTGTGCATAAAGTTAATCATCCCTCTGACGGTAAAGGCTTTTTAATGATCGTAGAAGGGGGATATCTTTCGTGATGACGGCGCATATTAAAAACATGATCAGTATCACAATACCCGCCGGCAAAGACCGCGGATAACGTGCAGAGGCGGCTGTTCTGTCACGAAGGTAATAAAAAAATCGCAGCTTAATGTTTTCTTAATCTAAATTTCGGGAGTGGATGGTTTTAAGCATTTTCTAATCCCTAATAACCGACCGGCGTTATTTTTTGCTTTTTTAAGTTTATGATAATTGTTTTCATTATCATTCTTTTTTTGCTGTGATTTAATCCTCTCCGCTCAGGCTATTTACCGTTTTTTGCCCTATTTCATTAAGGATGCGTTCATGAAATTTCGCTTATCGCCCCTCCGTACGGCAGCGCTGGTTGCCGCTTCTCTGTTTCTGGCGCCGCAGGGGATGGCGGCTGACGCTCAGAACGGGATTGTGGTTTACAACGCCCAGCACGAAAATCTGGTGAAGTCGTGGGTGGATGGATTCACCAAAGAGACCGGTATTAAGGTCACGCTGCGCAATGGCGATGACAGTGAGCTGGGTAATCAGCTGGTTCAGGAAGGCTCCGCGTCGCCGGCCGATGTGTTTCTGACCGAGAACTCGCCGTCGATGGTGCTGGTCGATAATGCCAAACTTTTCGCCCCGCTGGATGCCGCCACCCTGCAGCAGGTTCCGGCGCAGTACCGTCCGCAGCATGGGCGCTGGATCGGCATCGCCGCGCGCAGCACCGTTTTCGTCTACAACCCGGCGAAAATCAGCGAGGCGCAGCTGCCGCATTCCCTGATGGATCTGGCAAAACCGGAGTGGAAAGGGCGCTGGGCGGCTTCGCCATCGGGGGCTGATTTCCAGGCTATCGTCAGCGCGATGCTGGCGCTGAAGGGTGAGCAGGCGACTCTCGACTGGCTGAAGGCGATGAAAACCAACTTTGTCGCTTACAAAGGCAATAGCACGGTGATGAAAGCGGTCAACGCCGGGCAGATCGACGGCGGGGTGATCTACCACTACTACCGCTTCGTCGATCAGTCAAAAACCGGCGAAAACAGTAAAAACACCCAACTGTATTACTTCAAACACCAGGATCCGGGCGCCTTCGTCAGCATTTCTGGTGGCGGTGTGCTGGCCTCCAGCAAACATAAAGCGCAGGCGCAGGCCTTTATTAAATGGATCACCGGCAAGCAGGGGCAGGATGCACTGCGCACCAATAACGCCTTCGAATATGCCGTGGGGGTAGATGCGGCCTCTAACCCGAAACTGACCCCGCTGAAAGATCTGGATGCACCGAAGGTAGAACCTTCCTCGCTGAACAGTAAAAAGGTCATTGAGCTGATGACGCAGGCTGGCCTGCTCTGATCCTGAGGAAGTGATGTTGCTATGTCTGTTCTGAGTTTGTCGCTCGGAAAGAAAACAGGACGCCTGCCCGAGCGCAGGCGTCCTGCATTTCCGATGGTGGCGTTAGCGCTGCTGTTTTCATTGCTGGCGCTGTTGCCGTTAGGGTTTGTGGTGGCGGTTGGGTTCGACACCGGCTGGCCGACCATTAAAGCGCTGGTCTTTCGTCCGCGGGTAGGGGAGCTGCTCAGCAATACCCTGTGGCTGACGGTGCTGGCGGTCCCCATCAGCATTGTGCTCGGCGTGACGCTGGCCTGGCTGACGGAACGTACTGCCCTTGCCGGTCGGCAGCTGTGGTCGGCGCTGGCGGTAGCCCCGCTGGCGATCCCGGCCTTTGTCCAGAGCTACGCCTGGGTCAGTGCCGTGCCTTCGCTGCATGGCCTCTCCGCCGGGGTGTTTCTCTCGGTGCTCGCCTACTATCCGTTTATTTATATGCCGGTGGCGGCCGTGCTGCGCCGCCTCGATCCCACCCTTGAAGATGTCGCCGCGTCGCTGGGCACGCCGCCGTGGAAAGTGTTCTTCCGGGTGGTGCTCCCGCAGCTGCGTCTGGCAATCTGCGGCGGTGCGCTGCTGGTGGCCCTGCATCTGCTGGCGGAATATGGCCTGTATGTGATGATCCGCTTCGATACCTTCACGACCGCTATTTACGATCAGTTCCAGTCGACCTTCAGCGGTCCGGCCGCCAATATGCTGGCAGGCGTGCTGGCCTTGTGCTGCCTGGCGATCCTGCTGCTTGAGAGCGCCTCACGCGGTAAAGCGCGTTACGCGCGTATCGGCGCCGGGGCGGCCCGCGAGCAGAAGCGGCTTGTGCTGGGTAAAGGGGCCGCTTTTGGCGCGCAGCTACTGCTTCTGCTGCTGGTGATGCTGGCGATGGGGGTTCCCTTACTGGTCCTGTGCCGCTGGCTATGGCTGGGCGGCATCGACAACTGGCTGCATGCCGATCTCTGGCATTCTCTGCGCCAGACCCTGCTCCTGGGGGCGGGCGGGGCGCTGCTGACAACGGTTTGCGCGATCCCCATTGCGTGGCTCGGCGTGCGCTATCCGCGCCCGCTGTTCCGCCTGCTGGAGGGGTGTAATTACATCACCAGCTCGCTGCCCGGCATCGTCACCGCGCTGGCGCTGGTGACGGTCACCATCCACTACGCCCGTCCGGTGTACCAGACCGAAGTGACGCTGTTTCTGGCCTATCTGTTGATGTTTATGCCGCGTGCGCTGATTAACCTGCGCGCCGGTATCGCGCAGGCGCCGGTGGAGCTGGAAAACGTTGCCCGTAGTCTCGGACGCAGTCCGGCCCGCGCCCTGTGGAGTATCACTATGCGGCTTGCCGCGCCGGGCGCGGCCGCAGGTGCCGCGCTGGTGTTCCTTGGCGTCAGCAATGAGCTCACCGCCACACTACTGCTTTCGCCGTTAGGCACCCGCACCTTGTCGACCGGTTTCTGGGCGTTAACCAGTGAGATCGACTACGTAGCGGCGGCACCGTACGCGCTATTGATGATCGTCATTTCGCTGCCGCTGACCGCGGTTCTTTATATGCAGTCGAAAAAAATGGCAGGGTTGTAACATGCTGGAATTGTCTTCTATTTCGAAATCCTTCGCTGATGCGCTGGTCCTCGATAATCTCAATCTGACCGTAGCGCCGGGGAGCCGGACGGCCATTGTTGGTCCGTCCGGCTCGGGGAAGACCACGTTGCTGCGCATTCTCGCCGGTTTTGAAACGCCCGATCGCGGGCGGATCGTCATGCACGGTAAGTCTCTGTTTGCCGACGGTGTGTTTGTCCCCGCCCACCAGCGACGGATCGGCTATGTTCCGCAGGAAGGGGCGCTGTTTCCTCATCTTAATGTTGCGGACAATATCGCCTGGGGGCTCGACGCCAGCCGTGAGGAGAAGCGTCGCCGCGTGGGGGCGCTAATGGAGATGGTCGCCCTCGACCCTGGTCTGGCGAGTCACTGGCCACACGAAATTTCCGGTGGCCAGCAGCAGCGTGTTGCCCTGGCCCGCGCGCTGGCTCAGCAGCCGGCGCTGATGCTGCTGGATGAGCCGTTTTCTGCACTGGATACCGGGCTGCGCGCCAGCACACGCAAAGCGACGGCGGACCTGCTGGCCGAGACGGGGATCGCCTCGATTCTGGTGACTCATGACCAGAACGAGGCGCTGTCGTTCGCTACGCAGGTGGCGGTAATGCGTCAGGGGCGCTTCGCCCAGGTTGGAACCCCGCTGACGGTTTACTCGCAGCCGGTGGATGAAGAGACGGCGTTATTTCTTGGCGATGCCCTGATCCTCCCCGCACGCCTTAGCCCCGGCCGGGCAAGCTGCGCGCTGGGGGACCTGGCGACGGACGCACTGCATCCTGCTGGCGAAGGTAGGGTGATGCTGCGTCCGGAACAGCTGAGCGTCAGTGTGAGCGGGCCGCAGGAAAGTACCGCCATTATCCGCGATGTCGATTTCTCAGGCCAGCTTTCCACGTTGACGCTGTCGATGGCTGGGCACGAGCGGCCGATTGTCCTGCGAACCGTGAGCCAGCCGGCGTGGCAGCCCGGCGCGATGGTGAGACTGACGGTCAGCGGCAAGGCGCGAGTGTTTAGCGGCTAATCCCTGAGCAGGCGGCGCCGGCTATCGACGGCGCCGCACGGAAAGCTAATTAGATGGCGGATGAAGCCGCTAGTATCCGCGCCACTGACCTCGTCGCCATGGAGTGGTAGTACGTTGGAACAATTCCGCGGGGTCAGTCCAGTTCCCGCCATTTTACCGAACCGTCGCTTTTTCATTCGTCCCGCTACGCTTAACTGTTATCCTGTCTCGCGATCGGCCCTGTTGTTACCATGAGACACCGCTATGCCTGAACTCCATACTCCTGCGAATCGCCCCGGCCCGGCCGCTGTGGCCCGGGTGACGCTCCTGCCTGCGCTGCTGGTTATCGTCGCTGTTGCTGTCGGCTGCGCCCTGGTGTCGCCTCCGGTCGGTACACGACACGAGATCCTGACTAACCCCGGCCTCTATATCGATCTGCTGGCGTTGTTGTTTCTGGTGTTTATGCTGTGGAGCTCGGCGAAGGTGCGGATGAGCCACATTGCCGTCAACTGGGTACGCTATGGGCTGCTGTTGTGGATTGCCGGCGGCACCTTTGACGTGATGGATGAGATCGTGGTTCAGCCGCGCTGGATGGGCTACTACTGCGAAGATCTGCTGCGCCTCTCCGGGATGCTGCTGACCGTGGTGGGGGTCTACAAAATTATTGAGCGAATCAATTTGCTGTACGTCGATGCGCGCTCGCAATCCCTGAAGGATGAACTGACCCAGTTACCCAACCGGCGTTTTTTCATTGATACCATTCGCGAGAAGTCCGGGCATGCGCTGGGACTCATGATTCTGGATATCGATTTTTTTAAGAAAATCAATGATAGCTGGGGCCACCTGGTGGGGGATGAAGTGTTATTTTCGCTGGGGAAACAGCTGGCGAAACTAACCAGCGAGCAGGTCCAGCCGGCGCGGATCGGTGGGGAAGAGTTCGCCATTATCGTCGATGGCCTGTCCGAGCCCGAGCTGCACGCTCTGGCGCAGTCGATCCTTGCTAACGCCCGCACCATCCTGATCAATCATCAGACGCCGCTGTCGATCAGCATTGGCGTCGGAACCTGGCGGCCAGGCGAAGCGCAGGAGACGTTTATCCGTAAAGTCGACGAGGCGCTGTACAAGGCCAAGCATAACGGCCGCGGCCGCGTGGAGTGGGCGCCATCTGCCGGTGCGGCAGGTTAGGCCTGCTGCGCGCTACGGCAGTGTCGCCGATACTCCGATGGCGAGCGTTCTGTGTAGCGTTTAAAAACCCGGCAAAAATAGTTGCTGTCGACAAAGCCGCAATTGTGCGCAATCTCTTTCACCTTCAGGTCATAGCCGCGCAATAGCTGCTTCGCCTTTTCCAGGCGAACCCGGGTCAGATATTCATTAAATCCCACCGAGCCTGATTTCTGAAAAATATGCGATAGATAGTTGGGCGTGATGTGAAAACGTTTGGCTACCGATTCCCGCGTCAGCGGTAGACTGAGATTTTCCTCGAGGTAGTCCTGGACGGCGAGAAACAGATCCCGGCTGCGGCTGACGCGCATCTCCAGCCCGACCAGCTGTTCACGACAATGACTCAGCAGCGCGGCGATCACCAGTCGCGCGGTCAGCGGATCGGGCTGCAGGCTGACTTCATTCAGGCTCAGCAACAGGTAGGAACCCACGCGCGGCCCAAGCCGGGAAACGCTCTGTTTTTCCGTGTGCAGGCTTTTTCCGTCCCAGCGCTGAATACTGAATCCCAGTTTCTGCCGACCAAACAGAATGCTCAGGGTAGTGGCCGGACCGGTCCACTGCGGCAGCGTCCACTTCCCCGCCTGCACGTACAGTACCTGCAGCGTGGTTAACGTCGAGGCGGCCAGCGGCAGTCCCTGTTCATTCAGTTGGCCCTCCAGCACAATTTCCAGACGCGGAAACGGCACGTTGAAGGCGAGGGCAGGCACGGAGATATCCGGCTCAGGAAATCTCACCTGTAGGTGATCTTTTTGACCGATTAACCGATGCAGTATATCCGGCAGATCTTCAATCATTCTTTGCCCTCAGCATGCGCATTATCCTGTTGATGGTAATCTATTTTTTCCTTCCCGGCAGCGTTAGTTTAGCCATTTTGCGCAGCGGATTGCCGGCCAGCTGTAGCGCATGCATCGCCGGAAAAGAGATTATTGATGTCCATCACACTTTGTGGGCTCGCGTACGTATGTCCAGTTTTTTGTAGCGCTCGCCTCGTGTCATGCCGCGGAGGGACCAGTAGAGTTTGTTTGTGTTATCGGAACGTTAAAAAGGAACGTAAAATGAACTCATCATCGGCTAACTTTCTCGATGCGTTAGGCGCCAGCCAGACGCTCAGCGCGCAAATGAAACACGAGCTCGACACCTTCGGCTACACCGTCGTGCATAACGTCGTTGACGCCCAGTGGCTGAGCGAAATGCGCCTGCTCATTGACACCCTGGTTGAACGCGAAGGCGATAATCTGGCGATGGAGCACCATCAGGAGGCGACGGCGACGCGGATCGCTAACCTGATTAATAAGGGGGTTATCTGGGAGAAAGTCTGGTCACACCCGCTGATCCTCTCCGCTTGTCGCTATATCTTCAACGGGGATTTTAAAGTCTCCAGCCTGAACGCCCGCGAGGCGCTGTATAACGGCGGCCACCAGCCGCTGCACGCCGACTGGAAAAAGCCTCGCCCGGATTTTCCCAAAGTCCACCTGGTGAATACCATCTGGGCGATAGACGATTTGAGCGCCGCCAACGGCGCGCCGCGGATCATTCCTGGTACCCACCTCCGCCCCGAGTTACCAGAGGAGGTGCTGGCCGACCCGGAACAGGCCCATCCCGATGAGATTGTGTTTGCCGCGCCGGCTGGCAGCGTGATGATCTACAACGCCCACGCCTGGCACGGCGGCACCCGTAATCGTGAAGGCAGCAGACGACGCGTACTGCATGGGTTATATATCGATCGTGCGGATACGCCGCAGCAGGACCAGCGGCGTTGGCTCACGCCGGAGACGGCAAGCCGCCTGACGCCGGCGCAAAAGTGGCTGCTGGATGTAGAATAAGGTCTGTCGCCGGTCAGGGAAGTTCTACATAGACGACCGGCTTTTTCATGATGCTTTTCACGGCCTCGACGATCTGCTGCGGCTGCAGCAGGAAGCTCTTGATGCTGGTTTTAATCGTCCGCAGGCCGCGAAAGCGATGAGGGTCGTCGATTTCGATATCCGTCACCAGCAGCACCACTTCGGCGCGGGCGATATCTTCCGCGGTGATCCGATTTTCTACGCCGAGCGCCCCCTGGGTTTCCACCTTCAGGTGCCATTTTTCATGATGACCGACCTTTTCCAGTCGTTCGGCGGCCATGTAGGTATGCGCCACGCCGCTGACGCAGGCGGTGACGGCGACAATATTGAAGTCCATAACATCCTCCTGGCGTTAACCGCCGATAGTGACGTGGAAACCGGCCGCTTCGGCCATCACCCGATATGGTTGAATTTCCGCTTCGTCAGGCGCTTTCACGCTGGCCAGCGTCCAGGGTTTGCCCAGCAGACGGTATTTGGGCTCGCCATATTGATGAAACGGCAACAGGTGCATTTCTTTTAGCGCGAAAGGGGCGAGGAACGCCAGAATTTGGCGAAAATTATCGGTATTCAGTGTGTAGCCCGGGATCAGCGGCACCCGCGGGATCAGGTTGATTTTTCTCGCCGCCAGCTGGCGAAAATTGTCCAGCACCCGTGGCTGATTCATTCGCAGCAGCGACCGCGCCCGCTCAGGTTCCATGATTTTAAAATCAAACAGCACTTCATTGCAGGCTTCGGCCACCGGCAGGAAGCGGTCAAAAGCGCCGTCGCCCGCGGTTTCGATGGCGGTGCGGATCCCCCACTGGCGCAGGCGCTGGAGAAAGCGGGCGGCAAACCCGGCCTGCATGAGCACTTCGCCCCCGGAGAGGGTGACGCCGCCGCCGGAGGCGCGAAAGAAGACCTCATCCTTCAGCACCTCCTGCAATAGGTTATCCAGCGTCACATCGCGGCCAATCTGTTCCCACGCTCCGGACGGACATTCGGCGACGTCCTGCTGGCAGCGGGTGCAGCGCAGGCATTTACTCTCCCGGCGCAGGGTCTGAATCCTGGGTGAAATTGATTCGGGATTGGCGCACCACGGGCAGGTATGAGGGCAGCCTTTAAAAAAGACTACCGTGCGGATCCCCTGGCCATCGTTGAGCGAGTAGCGCTGGAGGTTAAAAATACGCGCCCGGTCGGCGCGCGTGTCGATGACCTCACAGCTGATGCGCGGTGCGGCGGATAATGTCATCCTGAATCTCCTTCGACAGCTCAACAAAGAAGGCGCTGTAGCCCGCGACCCGTACCACCAGACCGGCAAAGTCCTGCGGCCGCTGCTGCGCTTCACGCAGGGTGCCGGCATTGACCACGTTGAACTGAATATGCTGCAGCTTGAGCTTGCAGAAGGCCTGTAAAAAATCGGCCAGTTTGTTCAGGCCGCCGTCGCCGGCCAGCGTTGCCGGAGTGAATTTGACGTTCAGCAGCGTACCGTTCGACAGCAGATAGTTATCCAGCTTGCTGACCGATTTCAGCACTGCCGTCGGCCCCTGGGAATCCTGACCGACCATCGGCGACAGGCCGCCGTCCGCCAGCTGTTCGCCGGCCAGTCGCCCGTCCGGGGTGGCGCCCACCACCGAACCCAGCGGCACGTGCGCGGAGACGGTGTAGGAGCCGGGGGTAAAATGGCCGCCGCGCGGGTTCAGATACTGCTCGACTTCTTTGCAGTAAAAACGCAGCAGATCGGCGCTAATATTGTCGACATCGTCGATATCGTTGCCGTATTTGTCAAAACGGTTAATCAGCCGGGCGCGGATTTTTTCCCCTTCCGGCGTCTGGAAATTGGCTTTCAGCACGGCCATCAGTTGGTCAAAGCTGAGACGCTGCTGGTCGAAGACCATACCCTTCAGGGCGTACAGCGAATCGCTCAGGTTAGCGATCCCGATACCCTGGACGCCGGAGAAGTTATAGCGCGCGCCGCCGGCGGTGATATCTTTGCCGTGCTGCACGCAATCTTCAATGAACGAGGAGAGCAGCGGGACCGGCGCCCAGTCGCGGTGGCCGATATCGCAAATGTTGCTGCCCTCGACCATCAGCTTGATGTAATGGCGAATTTTGTCGCGGATCTGGCAGATAAGGCCGTCCCAGCTGACGTCAGGCTGATGTTCATTTTCCTGCAGCACAATTTCCATCACCTTCAGCAGATTAAACATGGCGATATCATGCAGGCCGTAGGTGCGCCCTGGAATAGAGAGCTCCACGCAGCCGACCACCGCGTAATCGCGGGCATCTTCCAGCGACACGCCGCGGTTAAGGAAGGCCGGCACGACCACCTCATCGTTGAAAATCTGCGGGATCCCGGTACCCAGGCGAATGGTCTCAGCGGTTTTACGCAGGAACGGGCGATCAATCAGCTCGTTGACCCGCACGCCCAGATTCGGCTGCGGCAGCTGAACGTTTTGATAGGCGTCGAGGCATAAAAATGACAGCACGTTGACCGCGCTGCGCCCGGTGTCCGTCAGCCCGCCGAGCAGGGCGGTATAGCCGGTGGGAAAACCCGCGAAATAGCGCGCGCTGCTGGAGGAGCGTAGCAGGACGATATCGTTGCATTTCACCCACAGCGACTCCAGCAACTCCTTGAGATACGCGGGATCCTGACCCTGATTCAGCGATGCCTGATAAAACGGCAGCATATACTGGTCAAAACGCCCCAGCGAAATCGAGCTGGCATTGGATTCGTACTGCAGAATGATATTCATATACCAGAACAGCTGGCAGGCCTGGGGGAAATCCGTTGGCCGGTGCTGCGCGTTGTGGCGCGAAATAGCGGCGATGGTTAACAGCTCCTGCTGACGCTGCGGGTCCTGACAGTGCCCAGCCATCTCCTCTGCCAGCGCGGCGTAGCGCAGAATATGGCGCTGGGAAGCTTCCAGCAGGATCAGTACCGCCTGATAAAAGGGGTTCTCCGGTTGCCGGGCGCAGTGCGTTTTGAGTTCGGCGACCAGGGCGCCAAGGCCATGATTCAGCAGCCGTGGATAGTCGATGATGATATGGCCCTGGCCTTTATCGGTCTGGTTCACGCTGAATATCTGGGTGTTGACGGCGGCCTTGACCTCTTCAGTCATCTGGCCGTTGATGAAATCTTTCATTGAACGCTTTTCCCAGTAGGGGTACAGCGTTTCGCGGTAGATTTGCTTATCTTCTTCGCTTATTGCGAAGCGGTCCTGTGGGCGGGTCGGAAAGGCGTCGAGCTCGTTGAGCAGCCAGTAGGGGTCCATCTCGGGCGACATAATCCCTGCCCGCGGTTTGACGGTGCGGTTGCCGGCGATCAGTTCATCCTCACGAATCGAAATCATCACCTTATCGAGGATCCACGCGGTGGCTTTCGCCCGGCGGATAATCACCGGCTCGCCCTCCGTCTGCCGATGGCTGGCAGTGTAGAGTAATGCGCGCTCAAGGGAGATTTCGCGCGGCTGGGCGAACAGGCTGACTTTCAGGCGTTGGGTACGATTCGTCATGATAAACTCCATGTTGTGGCGAAGGGCGCGAAGGCGCCCTTTTAAGGCTTCAGGCGCTCTGGGAAAGGTGGCTGTCTATCTTGTTCATGATGGCGTCGGCGCGCTTGACCGCATCGCTGATATTGACGCGCACGATAGTTTTCCCGGCAAAACGCTCTTCGAATTTGATGCCGATATCTTTGGTCAGAATGACCATATCGGCGGCGGCAATCTCCTCCGCCGTCAGTTCGTTTTCAATGCCAATGGAACCCTGCGTTTCAACCTTGACCTGCCAGCCTTTGGCTTTGGCGGCGCTTTCCAGCGATTCAGCGGCCATGTAGGTGTGAGCCACGCCCGACGGGCAGGCGGTGACAGCGATAATGTGGGTCATAATCTGTTCCTTCCAGTCTGTTAGTTAATTTCGAAATCAAGGTCTAGTTCATCGTCAGCGGCGACGTCAGTGGGTTTCTTTTTGGCGAAGGCTTTCAGCAGGATGACGCAGGCAGCGCTGACGCAGGCGCCGACCAGCAGCGCGGCAACAAACCCGAGCTTGCCCTGGACCACCGGCAGCACGATGAGCCCGCCCCAGCCGGCGTAACACTGGGCGCCCATCAGCGCGGCGGTGACGCAGCCGCTGGCGGCGCCAATCATATTGGCCGGAATGACGCGCAGCGGATCCGCGGCGGCAAAGGGAATCGCCCCTTCGGTCACGCCGACACAGCCCATCACCAGCGCGGCTTTGCCGGTTTCCCGCTCTTCGGCGGTGAAATATTTGCGGCCAATCAGCGTCGCCAGCCCCATGCCCAGCGGCGGTACGGCGATACCGACGGCAGCGATAGCCACCACGCTGTAGACGCCCTGCGAAACGCAAATCAGCATGAAGGCGTAGGCTACTTTGTTCACCGGGCCGCCCATATCAAAGGCCAGCATCAGACCCATAATGATGGCCAGCACCACGATGCTGCCCTCGCGCATCCCCTGCAGCCAGCCGGTCAGGTTAGCGGTCAGCGCGCCAACCGGCTCGCCAAGCCCCCACATCATGATCCCGGCGGTGATGAAGGTGCCGACGATGGGAATGATGAAAATCGGCATCACCGAGCGCAGAACTTTATGTACGGGGATTTTTTTCAGGTAATAGACCACCAGGCCGCCAATCATGCCGGCGATCAGCGCGCCGAAGAAACCGGCGCCAAAGCTGTTGCCCACCCAGGCGCCGATGGCGCAGGGGGCCAGCGCGGCGCGGTCAGAAATGGAGTAGCCGATGTAGGCGGCGAGAAAGGGCACCATCAGCGTCAGCCCGGCGACGCCGATATCAAAAAGTTTCTTCAGATTAGGGTCGGTGGCGGCATCGGGTACCGCGCCTTTGCCATACAACATGACGGAGACCGCCAGCAGGATCCCGCCGGAGACCACGAAGGGGATCATATGTGACACGCCGGTCATCAGATGCTGGCGGGTATTTTTTAGTATTTGCACCAGTTCGTTCATTGCTTGCTCCTGAGCGCTGTAGGGCCCGTGACAGTATTGATGCCTCAACATTAGAAAAAGGGCGGGGTATTAAACAGTAGAGAAAAAGTGCATTTACTGGATATTTGTAAGGTGAGAAAAGAATTGCGATCCACCTCAAATCTTAGTGATGACAGGAGAGATGAGCGCTAACAGGGTGGAATTGTGATGGCGGGCATAAAAAAATATTGTGTGTACAATAGTCCAGTAATTGCCAGTTTTATCACCTAGTCCCTGGGGCCGTCTTTTATTACTTTTTGAGGAAATAATGGATTGCTCTGGAGGAAGGCGATGGCTCTGGTCATTGAATTTACATGTGATTTGCCCAACGGCGTGCATGCGCGTCCGGCCAGTCTGGTCGAAACGCTGTGTAACCGTTTTTCATCGGCGATTGAGTGGCGGAACTTGCGCAGCGAGACCGGCGGAAATGCCAAGAGCGCGCTGGCGATTATCGGCAGCAATACCCTGAAGGGCGACGCCTGCCAGCTGCTTATCAGCGGCGAAGATGAAGCTGAGGCATTCGCCGCGTTAACGGCTTTTATGCGCGATGAATTTCCCCACTGTGACGCGCCGCTGCCCGCTGCGCCAACGCTGGATGTCCAGCCGGTGCCAGAGTCGCTTTCGCGGCTGAACCCGACGCTGTTTCATGCCCACCCGGTGTGCGCCGGCAGCGCGGGAGGGACGCTGGTTCATCTCAAATCACGCGATCTGCACGAGCTGGGCGAACTGCCCGTCGCCGCCAGTCCCGAACAGGAGCAGGCGGCGCTGGATAATGGCCTGCGCCTGCTGGTGAAAGATATCGAGCTGCGGCTGCTGGACAATGACGGCACCGCCAGCGCGATCCTGGAAGCTCACCGTTCGCTGGCGACGGATGCCTCGCTGCGCCAGCACCTGCTTGGCGGTATTCTCACCGGGTTGAGCTGCGCCCAGGCGATTGTCGCCACCGGCGACCACTTCTGCGCCCAGTTCCGCGACTCCGGCAACAGCTATCTGCAGGAGCGGGTACTGGATGTACGCGACGTTTGCTTCCAGCTGTTACAGCATATCTACGGCGAAGCCCGTTTCCCGGCGCCGGGCCAGTTGCGGGAAGCGGCCATTTGTCTTGCCGACGAGCTGACCCCCAGCCAGTTTCTGGAACTGGATAAAACGCATCTCAAAGGGCTGCTGCTGCGCAGCGGCGGCACCACCTCGCATACCGTGATTCTGGCACGCTCATTCAATATCCCTACTCTGGTGGGTGTGGATTTAGCCGCGCTGCTGCCGTGGGTGGATACGCAGGTGCAGATTGACGGCAACGCCGGGCTGCTGGTGGTGGATCCGAGTCCGGCGGTAGCGCGCTACTATCAGCAGGAGGCCTGGCTACAGGCGCAAATCCGGCAACAGCAGCAGGTATGGCTGGATAAAGCCGGGCAGACGCAAGACGGTATCCGCGTGGAGATCGCCGCCAATATCGCCCATTCGGTGGAAGCGGTGGCGGCATTCAACCAGGGCGCGCAGTCGGTAGGGTTGTTCCGCACTGAAATGCTGTATATGGATCGCCCGAGCGCGCCGTCGGAAGATGAGCTCTACAACATCTTCTGCCAGGCGCTGGAACCCGCTGCCGGGCGCAGCATTATCGTGCGGACTATGGATATCGGCGGTGATAAGCCGGTGGCCTATCTCAACATCCCTGCGGAAAACAATCCGTTCCTCGGCTACCGCGCGGTGCGCATCTATGAAGAGTATCAGGCGCTGTTTCACACTCAGCTACGGGCGATTTTACGCGCCTCGGCGCACGGCTCGCTGAAGATTATGATCCCCATGATTTCATCAATGGAAGAGATCCTGTGGGTGAAAGAGCGACTGGCGGAGGCCAAACAGTCGCTGCGCGCCGAGCAGATCCCGTTTGATGAAAAGATCCCGCTCGGCATCATGCTGGAAGTGCCGTCGGTGATGTTTATCATCGATCAGTGTTGTGAAGAAGTGGATTTCTTTAGCATCGGCAGCAACGACTTAACGCAGTATCTGCTGGCGGTGGATCGCGATAACGCGAAAGTGACGCGCCACTACAACAGCCTGAATCCCGCCTTCCTGCGCGCGCTGGACTATGCGGTACAGGCGGTGCATCGGCAGGGGAAATGGATCGGTCTGTGCGGCGAACTGGGGGCCAAAGGATCGGTGCTTCCGCTGCTGGTAGGCCTCGGTTTAGATGAATTGAGCATGAGCGCGCCGGCGATCCCGGCGACCAAATCGCGCCTGGCGCAACTGGACAGCCGCGCCTGCCGCCAGCTGCTGAATCAGGCCATGCAGTGCCGTACCTCACTGGAAGTGGAGCATCTGTTGGCCCAGTTCCGCATGCGTCAGCAGGATGTGCCGCTGGTGAGCGCCGAGTGCATTACGCTCAATAGCGACTGGCGCAGCAAGGAGGAGGTGCTGAAAGGGATGACGGATAACCTGCTGCTGGCCGGACGCTGCCGCTATCCGCGAAAGCTGGAGGCTGACCTGTGGGCCCGCGAGGCGGTGTTCTCCACCGGTCTGGGCTTTAGCTTCGCCATTCCGCACAGTAAATCCGAGCATATCGAGCAGTCGACCATCAGCGTCGCCCGTCTGGCGCAGCCGGTGGTGTGGGGCGATGAAGAGGCGCAGTTTGTGATTATGCTGACGCTGAACAAGCACTCGGCGGGCGATCAGCATATGCGTATCTTCTCGCGGCTGGCGCGGCGCATTATGCACGCGGAGTTCCGCCAATCTCTGGTATCCGCGGAGAGCAGCGAGGATATTGCCGACCTGCTGCGCCGCGAGCTGGAACTGTGATCTGCACACCGGCCAGCGGTGCCGGCCGGTGTGCGCTTTACAAATCCAGTACCAGGCGGCCGCCTTTGGCGCGCGAGCAGCAGATCAGCATACTCTGCTGGCTGGCTTTCTCTTCCTCGCTGTAATACTGATCGCGGTGGTCCGCTTCCCCTTCCAGAATCATCGTTTCGCAGGTGCCGCACACCCCTTCGCGGCACAGGCATTCCACCTTCGCCGCTTTGTTATTCTCAATAACCTGCAAAATGGTCATGTCCTGCGGTACGGTAAATTCGCGTCCGGAACGCGCCAGCACCAGGGTAAACGCCTCTCCGCCTTTATCCTCAACGATAAACTGCTCAAAGTGCAGCTGACTGGCGGGCACCTGATGGCGTTCGGCGGCGGCTTTCACCGCCTCGTTAAGCGCCGCCGGGCCGCAGGTATACACGTGGGTTCCGGGCTCGAGGTCGGCGAACAGGCGCGGCAGGTCGAGACGGCTGCCGAGCGCTGATACATGAATATTGACCCGATCTCGCCACGGCGCGGCGCTGAGCGCATCGACGAAAGCATTATTGTCGGCGTCGTGGAAACAGTAGTGCAGCTGCCAGTTGGCCTGCTGTTGTTCCAGTTCCGGAATATGGGACAAGAATGGCGTGATGCCGATACCGCCGGCGATCAGCAGATGTTTTCGCGCCTGTGGTTCGATGGCGAACAGGTTGTTGGGCGTGGACACCGTCAGGGTATCGCCCGGGCGCACCTGCTGGTGCATAAAGCGCGAGCCGCCTTTGGAAGGCGACTCAAGACGCACCGCAATCTGCCAACTGGTGGTATCCAGCGGCGAGCTCATCAGCGAATAGGCATTGCTGTAGCGCTGCTCGCCATCCTGCATCTGGACGATAATATGGCTACCGCCGCTGAATCCCGGCAGCGGGGCGCCGGTCGGCGACACTAGCGTAAAACGCTTCACCTGGGCGGTGATCTGTTCAACATCGCGAACGATCGCCTCAAACATTTGATAATCAGACATCGCTGAACTCCATCAAAAATCCCGGCGTGGCCAGCGCCGCCGCCGGGAGAGGACATTTACAACCCCTGGCAGAGGTACTTCATCTCCAGGTAATCTTCGATTCCGTGTTCCGACCCTTCGCGGCCAAGGCCGGACTGCTTCACTCCGCCAAATGGCGCGACTTCGTTGGAAATCAGCCCGGTATTGATGCCGACCATCCCGTATTCCAGCTGCTCGGAGACGCGCCAGATACGGGCGGCATCGTTGCTGTAAAAATAGGAGGCGAGGCCGTAGATGGTGTTATTCGCCTGCTCGATGACCTGCTGCTCATCGTCAAATTTCACCAGCGCGGCCACCGGGCCGAAGATCTCTTCCTGCAGCAGCAGTGACCCCGGCTGTACGTCGCCGATAACCGTAGGGGTGAAGAAATTACCGCCCAGTGGGTGCGCTTTACCGCCGGTTAACAGCGTTGCGCCGCGGGTCAGGGCGTCGTCGAGCAGGGACTGGACTTTGCGCCCGGCGTCGGCGTTGATAAGCGGGCCAATCTGTACATCGGACTCGCTGCCATCGCCAACTTTCAGGGCGGCGACGCGGGCCACGAACTTATCGCAGAATTGGTCGTAGACGGCGCGATGAATATAGAAGCGGTTAACGCAGACGCAGGTTTGCCCGGCGTTGCGGAACTTGGCGATCAGCGCTCCCTCGACCGCTTTATCGATATCGGCATCGTCAAAGACGATAAACGGCGCGTTACCGCCGAGCTCTAAAGAGAGCTTTTTGATGGATTCCGCGCACTGGCGCATCAGCACGCGGCCAACTTCGGTCGAGCCGGTAAAGGAGAGTTTACGCACCCGCTCATCGCCGGTGAACACCGCGCCAATTTCGCGCGACTGGCCGGTAACGACGTTAATAACGCCCTGCGGGATCCCGGCCTGAATCGCCAGTTCCGCCATCGCCAGCGCGGTAAACGGCGTTTCGTTAGCCGGCTTAATCACCATCGTGCAGCCAGCGGCCAGCGCCGGGCCAGCCTTGCGGGTGATCATCGCCGCCGGGAAGTTCCACGGGGTGATCGCCGCGCAGACGCCCACGCCCTGGCGGATCACCATCAGGCGTTTATCCGCGCCAGGGGAGGGGATTATTTCGCCGTTGGTGCGTTTGCCCTGTTCGGCAAACCACTCGATAAACGAGGCGGCATAGGCGATTTCACCTTCCGCCTCCGCCAGCGGCTTGCCCTGCTCGGCGGTCATGATCTGCGCCAGCGCGGTCTTGTTTTCGAGGATCAGGCGGTGCCAGTTCTTCAATAACGCGGCGCGCTGGGCGGCGGTAAGCGCGCGCCAGGCCGGCAGCGCGGCCACGGCGGCATCCACCGCCTGCTGCGCTTCCGTCCGGCCCATATTGGGGATCAGGCCGAGCGTCGCGCCGGTGGAAGGGTTGCTGACGGCAAGCGTCGTGCCGTCGGCGGCGTCGCGCCAGCTTCCGGCAATCAGCGCCTGCTGGCGAAACAGATCTGAGTGAAACACGGACATAGCCAACTCCTTCAACGATTACGGCTGGAACACCTGGGCCACCAGATTGTGGAAATGCGCGATCCCGTGCTCGGAGATCCCGCTGCCGCTGTTATCCGCCATAATGCGCCCCTGTCCGCGATAGCCGCGGGACTTCAGCCCCTTCTGCACGCTTTCCACCAGGCGTAAATCTTCCGGGCGGAACACGTCGCGATACCACTCAATCAGCGCTTTCTGATCGTCAGTCAGCTCTTCGTTGGTGAAATAGATGTCGTAATTCTGCAGAGTGGTCTCTTCATCCACCGGGAATTCATAGATCACGGTCATCATGCCCTTGATCGGCGTCACGTTGAACATGGTGCACGGCCATAGCCAGAAACCGTGGAACGCGGCGTCGGTACCTTCTTCGAATTTAAACGACTGCTCGGACGGCTTGGCGAAGCCATACTGCAGCGTCCATTTGCCGTGCATGGTGTGCCAGTAACGGTCAACCTGTACGGAATCCGAGAAGCCCGGGTGCGCCGGGCCGCAGTGGTAACATTCCAGATAGTTATCGACGATATTTTTCCAGTTCGCCGGGGTGAGAGTGGTAAAGCGCGCCGCCAGTTTCAGATCATGTACGTCCGGGCAGGCTTCCAGCACTTTGTCCTGCAGGCCCGGCAGCTGCGTTTCCACGCTCTCCGCTTGCGGGTTCATATTGATAAACACAAAGCCGGCATACTCTTCCAGGCGAACCGGCACCAGCGTTGCCTTTTCGCTATCGAAATTCGCCACGTTTTCGCAGTTGCGGGCGTGGGCGAGATTGCCGTCAAGCTTGAAGGCCCAGGCGTGATAGGGGCAGGTAATCACGTTTTTGGCTTTACCTTCACCGCTCAGCAGCTGGTGGCCGCGGTGCGGGCAGACGTTATAGAAAGCGCGCAGAATATTGTCGCGGCCGCGGACGATAACGATATTTTCGCCAATGATCTCCCGGGTGATGTAGTCGTTCGGCCGGGCGACCTCGCTGCCGTGGGCGACGCAAATCCAGCTATTGGCGAAGATGCGCTCTTTCTCGTGTTCAAACGCCTGGCTGTCGGTATAAAAACGGGCCGGAATGGTCCAGGCATCCTGCGGATTGGCGCAAAAGTTAATCGGCAGAGTAAAGTCAGGGCTCAAATTGCTCATGTAAGGTCACCTTGTGATTATTGTCAGTAAGAGGTTTTACAGCGACTGGCCGTCGCCTTTGAGTACCGTGCCAACCGGTAGCGTCTCGGCTTTAATCATTGGCTCGGGCGTATGGGTTTCTATCTGATTGACCGGCACGTGGGCGTAGTCCTGTTTTAGCCAGCGCACGAAGCCGCCGGTCTTGATCAGTAAAATGGCCAGGAATGGTAGGGCGGTCAGCACCACGGTGGTTTTCATGGTCTCAAGCGAAGCGCCGGTAAACAGAATCGATAGCGGGATGAGGGTGATCACCACGCACCAGAACAGGCGCATGCCGCGATCCGGATCGTCGCCTTCGCGCAGGTTACGGGTACTGGTCGCCGCCATGGTGTAGGCCACCGCATCCATGTGCGAGGCGAGGAAAACGATCATCACGAACAGATAGGCGGCGAGGAACAGCTTGCCCGCCGGCAGCGACATCAGGACCTGCTGGACGGCGGTTTCGCCGCCAAGAGTTTGCATCACCTGCGGTACGTTAATCACGCCGTTAACGAACTGGTGCATGGCGTAGCTTTCCATCACCCCAAAGAAGAACCAGCAGCCAGCGGTGCTACCAAGGAGCAGTCCCCAGATCACCTCTTTGATTTTGCGCCCGCGGGAGACGCGGGTGACGAACATCGCCACGCCCGGGGTATAGGAGATCCACCACAGCCAGTAGAAGACGGTCCAGTTGCGGGTAAAGGCGCCGTCGCCGAGGGGATCGGTAAACAGGCTCATCTGCAGGAAGTTCTGAGTCGTCAGGCCGACGGCGTTAATGATGTTATTGGTGATGAATTCGGTCGGGCCAACCAGTAATACCACCAACGGCAGCAGAAACGCCCCCCAGCCGACCATTTTGCTCAGGCGCTGCAGGCCGTTGTTGATGCCAATCCACGAACTCATGCAGAAAATACCGCCGGAGAGCAGGATCACAAACGCCTGCACGGTGAAGTTATCCGGCAGTCCGGTCAGCGCTGACAGGCCGCGGGTGAAGGTGGCGGCAGTGACCACCAGCGAAATGGTTAACGCGCCGACGGTAGCGATCAGGAACATCAGATCGACCAGACGGCCCCAGAAGCCCTGCGGACTCACTCCGGTGATCGCTGAAATGATCCCGGAGAGGCTGAGGCCTTTATTTTTCCGCACGTGGAAGTGATAGGCCATGATCAGCGAAGCGAGAGTGTAGGTCGCCCAGGCGCTAACCCCCCAGTGGAAGAAAGAATAAGGGATGCTGTATTCCAGCGCTTTCGGCGATTGCGGAGCAATGTTCAGGCCCGGGGTCTGGTAGTAATAAGCCCATTCGGCAACGCCCCAGTACAGCGTGGAGGAGCCGAGCCCGGCGCAGATAAACATAAACAGCCATGAGAGGGTACTGTATTCGACTTTACCTTCGCCGAGACGGATATTGCCGTATTTGCTGGTCGCCAGATAGAGCACCAGTCCCAGCGCCAGCAGCACCAGTACCTGTACCGTGGAACCCAGCAGGCGGGTCACGCCGTTAAAAATCGAATCAGCCGCCTGCGCGGTTTGCTGCGGGAAGAGACTTAATGTAGCGGCGATGAAAACAATGGCCGCCAGGCTGATGGCAATCAGCGGCACATCTTTTTTCTTTACGTTGCTCAACATGGGTGATCTCCTGGGCATGATTGCCCGTCGGTGGCTTTAGCCTGTCGTTGTTATCACGCTGTAGGGTCAAGGTTCGTAGCAAAAGCTATTAACAATCGGATTATTTCTTCGTTACATGAATTAAACAATTGGCCGTTTCGTGAAGCAATAAAACACGGAACGGAAATAATAAAAGGTGAATTGGCGCAGGTTCTGTCCTTTCAGGAATTAATAAAGTTCACCGCTGTGATGCGGTCCACTTGTCAATCGTGGGGGATTCTGCATAGCGAAAAGAGAGGGAAGTTGGCGCAGGTCTTCCCGGGTAGCGGCTGCGCCTTACCCGTGCTTGCTACTCGCGGTGTCGTTTTTTTGTCGGGTGGCGGCTAACGCCTTACCCGACCTACGGTCCGTGCCATTGCGAGCTTAAGATCTCTACCTTGTCCCTATGGCTACTGAAACTGCCGGTGTTGGCGGCCTCAACATCGCTGAGACGTTCCCGGCAGGTCGGGGCAGCCCGCAGGGATGCGGGCTGAGGGCCGTGTTTTGCACGGACGCTGCCTCGGCCCGACCCGAAGCCTGCAGGGATAAGTCGAAGGCACCACGAAGTGGCGATGTTGCTGGCCGGAGCCCGGGGGTACAGGGGGCGGCGGCGACTGGCCGCCCCCTGTGCGCTCCCTGCGCCAGAAGAGACATAACACGGAAGACATATCGGGAGCGCAATGTGCCCGGAAATAACACAGAACAAACGTTTTTCCCGGGGCGAAACTGTTGCAAACCGATAACAGTATCTACATTATCGTGCCTTTTGTAGCCCCGGTAAGCGCCGCGCCACCGGGGAGCGGCCGGGGTAATTACGCCAAAATGGCCTTGCAGATGGCGTCGCTGACCTGTTGCGTTGACGCGCTGCCTTTCATATCCGGGGTTTTCGGCCCGCTGGCAATCACCTGCTCAATCGCCGCCAGGATGCCGTTGTGCGCGGCGTGATAGCGCGCATCGCCGTTGCCGAGGAAATCGAGCATCATCGCCCCGGCCCATATGGTGGCGATCGGGTTGGCGATATTTTTACCGTAGATATCCGGCGCGGATCCGTGAACCGGCTCGAACAGTGACGGGAAGGTGCGCTCCGGATTGAGATTGGCCGACGGCGCAATACCGATAGTGCCGGTACAGGCCGGGCCGAGATCGGAGAGAATATCGCCGAACAGGTTGGAGCCGACCACCACGTCAAAACGCTCCGGCTGCAGCACGAAGCGGGCGCACAGGATATCGATATGCTGCTTGTCCCAGCGAATATCCGGATAGTTTTTGGCCATCTCTTCCACCCGCTCATCCCAGTAGGGCATGCTGATCGCCAGACCGTTGGATTTGGTCGCCGAAGTCAGCGTTTTGCGTGGGCGGCTTTGCGCCAGTTCGAAGGCGTAGCGCAGGATCCGGTCCACGCCGCGGCGGGTAAAGACCGACTCCTGAATCACCACTTCATGCTCGGTGCCTTCATTGGCGCGCCCGCCGAGGGCGGAATATTCGCCCTCGGTATTTTCGCGCACCACGTAAAAATCGATATCGCCGGCCTTTTTACCCGCCAGCGGGCAGGGGACGCCGGGGAACAGACGCACCGGACGCAGGTTGACGTATTGGTCAAACTCACGGCGGAACTTCAGCAGCGACCCCCACAGCGAAATGTGGTCGGGAACGGTATCCGGCCAGCCGACGGCGCCGAAGTAGATGGCATCGAAGCCCTGCAGCTGCTCGCGCCAGTCGTCCGGCATCATCTTGCCGTGATGGGCATAATATTCGCAGCTTGCCCACTCCATCTGCTCGAAGCTCAATGACAGATCCCAACGCTGTGCGGCGGCTTGCAGCACGCGAATCCCTTCAGGCAGAACTTCTTTGCCAATTCCGTCACCCGGGATGGCGGCAATACGATAGGTTTTTTTCATTCCGGTTCTCACTTTTTAGCGATGATGTTTGACCACCTGCCTATCCTATAATTGACTGGTTCATAATTAATCACGCTAACTGGTGAAACATAAAACACAGATCATGAATAATCTGCCGCTGCTAAATGATTTACGCGTCTTTATGCTGGTCGCTCGCCGGGCCGGGTTCGCCGCCGCCGCCGAAGAGCTTGGCGTATCACCGGCGTTCGTCAGCAAGCGGGTTTCGCTGCTGGAGCAAACCCTGAATGTGGTGTTGCTGCACCGGACTACCCGCCGGGTCACCATTACCGAGGAGGGGGAGCGGATCTACGAATGGGCGCAGCGCATTTTGCAGGATGTCGATGAGATGATGGACGAGCTTTCCGACGTACGTCAGGTGCCGCAGGGAACGCTGCGTATTATCAGTAGCTTCGGCTTTGGTCGCCGGGTGGTGGCCCCGGCGCTGTCGGCGCTGGCCCTTCAGTACCCGCAGCTGGAACTGCGTTTCGATGTCCAGGACCGGCTGGTGGATTTAGTCAATGAAGGGGTGGATCTCGATATTCGCGTGGGCGATGATATCGCGCCGAATCTGATTGCCCGCCAGCTGGCGGCCAACCACCGCGTGCTCTGCGCCTCGCCGCAATTCCTTGCCCGCCATCCACCGCCGAAACAGCTGAGCGATCTGGCCGCCTTACCCTGCCTGGTGATTAAAGAACGCGATCATCCGTTTGGCATCTGGCAGTTGCACAGCAAAGAGGGGCAGCATGCGATCAAGGTGACCGGGCCGCTGTCGTCCAACCATGGTGAAATTGTGCATCAGTGGTGTCTTGACGGGCAGGGGATTGCGTTACGTTCATGGTGGGACGTCCGGGAGAATATCGCCAGCGGCCATCTGGTGCATGTGCTGCCGGAATTCTTTCAGCCTGCAAACGTCTGGGCAGTCTATGTCTCCCGGTTGGCGACGTCGGCTAAAATTCGCACCACCGTGGAGTTTCTGCGCCACTACTTTCAGCAGCACTATCCGCAGCATGAGCCGACGGCCAGCGCCGTCGGCAGAGGCGATTAAACCCCAAGGCGGTCGCGCAGGCTGTAGTAGGCGGCGCCCATGGCGGTAAAAGGAATGCGCAGGCTGCGGCCGCCCGGGAACGGGTAGTGCGGCAGTTTGGCGAAGGCGTCGAACCGCTCGGCGTCGCCGCGCAGCAGCTCTGAAATCAAGCGTCCGGCAAGGTGGGTACAGGTCACGCCGTGGCCGCTGTAGCCCTGCATGTAGTAAATATTGTTATCGAGACGGCCGAACTGCGGCATCCGCGACAGGGTCAGCAGGAAGTTGCCGGTCCAGCGGTAGTCAATTTTCACCCCCTGCAGCTGCGGGAAGGTTTTCAGCAGCTTCGGCATAATCAGCCGCTCCACGTCGTCCGGATCGCGCGCGCCGTAGACCACGCCGCCGCCGTACAGCAGACGGTTGTCGCCGGTCAGACGGTAGTAGTCCAGCAGGTAGTTACAATCTTCCACACAGTAGTTTTTCGGGATCAGCGAGCGGGCGACCTCTTCCGACAGCGGAGCGGTAGTGACCACCTGGGTGCCACACGGCATGCTGCGTTTCGCCAGCTCCGGCTCCAGTTTATCGCCAAGATAGGCGTTGCCGGCGACGATCACGTAGCGCGCGGTGACCTGGCCGCGCGCGGTGCTGACCACCGCCGGGCTGCTGTGCTGGATGCGGGTGACCGGCGACTGCTCATACACCCGGCCGCCGTTCAGGCGAATGGCGTCCGCTTCACCGATGGCGAGGTTCAGCGGGTGAATATGGCCGCCGCTGTGGTCAAGCAGGGCGCCGACGTAGCGGTCGCTGTCCACTTCACGACGAATGGCCTCTCTGTCCAGCAGCTCCAGTTGGGTGTTGCCGTAGCGCTCCCAGTTGGCTTTCTGCTCTTCCAGGGTTTCCAGCTGTTTATGGTTCATCGCCACGAACAGGCCGCCCGGGCGGTAATCGCACTGGATCTGATACCGCTGGATGCGCTCGCGAATAATATCGCCGCCTTCGAACATCATGCTGCCGAGCATTTTGGCCGCATCCGGGCCGTAGTTCTTCTCAATGACGTCGATATCGCGGCTATAGGAGTTGACCAGCTGACCGCCGTTGCGGCCGCTGGCGCCGAAGCCGATGCGCGCCCCTTCCAGCACCACCACGTCGTAGCCCATTTCGGCCAGATGCAGAGCTGAGGAGAGGCCGGTGTAGCCGCCGCCGACAACGCAGACGTCACAGTTGATGGAGCCCTCCAGCGTCGGGAACGGTTCATACTTATTGGCGCTGGCGGCGTAGTAGCTAGTGGTATGTTCAGTCATGATCAAGACTCCAGGGCAATCCAGATGGTTTTCAGTTCGGTGAATTTTTCCAGCGCGTGCAGCGATTTATCGCGCCCGTTGCCGCTCTGCTTGTAGCCGCCGAACGGAACGGTCATATCACCATCGTTATAGTTGTTGACGAAGACCGAGCCAGCCTTCAGGCGACGGCTCATGCGGTGGGCGCGTGACAGATCGCGGGTCCACACGGCGGCGCCGAGACCGTAGTCGCTGTCATTGGCAAGCAGCAGCGCCTGTTCTTCGCTTTTGAAGCGCGTGACCACCAGTACCGGGCCGAAGATCTCTTCCCGGCTGAGGGTCGATGCCGGGTCGACGTCAACGAAAATGGTCGGGCCGACGGCGGCAGGCCACGGATTTTTCCGTCCGTCGAGGAACAGCGTGCTTTTGGCTTCGCCACCGCGGATAAAACTGTGCACGTTGTCGGCATGGGCGTTATCAATCAACATGCCCATGGTGGTGTCCGGATCGAGCGGGTTACCCGGCTGCCAGTGTTGTGCTTCGGTTTTCAGCCGCGCCAGAAACTCGTCAGCGATGCTCTCCTCCAGCAGCAGACGGGTCCCGGCGATACACACCTGGCCTTGGTTATAGAAGATGCCGCCGGCGGTGGCGCTGACCGCTTGTTGCAGATCCGGGCAGTCGGCGAAGACGATGTTGGCGCTCTTGCCGCCCGCTTCCAGCCACACGCGCTTCATATTGCTGTCGCCGGCGTCTTTCAGCAGCTGCTTGCCGGTACGGGTGGAGCCGGTAAAGGTAATGACTTCAACATCAGGATGCAGGGCCAGCGCCTGTCCGGCCTCGTGGCCAAAGCCGCTGACCACGTTCAACACGCCGTCCGGCAGGCCGGCCTCTTTCGCCAGCCCGGCCAGACGCAGGGCGGTGAGCGGCGATTTTTCTGAGGGTTTGAGGATCACGCTGTTGCCCGCCGCCAGCGCCGGACCGAGTTTCCAGCAGGCCAGCAGTAGCGGGAAGTTCCACGGCACCACCGCGGCAATCACGCCAATTGGTTCACGAACGATCATCGCCAGCTCGTTGCCGCCGGTGGGCGCGACTTCGCCATAGACTTTATCCAGCGCCTCGGCGTACCAGCGAATGGCGCGGGCGGCGCCGGGAATATCGTCGCGCAGGCTGTGGCGGATCGGTTTGCCGGTATCCAGCGTTTCCAACAGCGCCAGCTCTTCACAATGGGTTTCCATCAGGTCAGCAAAGCGAGTGAGAACCGCTTTACGCCGGGCCGGAGAGGCCTGCGACCAGTCGCCATTATCAAAAGTCTGGCGCGCGGCCTTCACCGCCCGTTCGACGTCGGCTTTTTTACCGCGGGCGACCTGCGCTAATGTCTGCTGCGCGGCAGGGTCGATAGTTTCAAAGGTGGTATTATCGGCCGCGGCGCAATATTCGCCGTTAATAAATAAGCGCGTTTCAATGGCCAGGTTTTTCGCTTTTTCCTGCCAGTAAGCCAGGTGCTGAAAATTCATCATGACTCCTTAAAAACATTATCGGCACATTAATCAGTTCGGCGTTTTCAGGCTGCACGGGGGCACTGCGCCGGGCGCAGGCATAACGTATCCCCGGAGTTGAATACCGTTTTATTCCCCTGAATGGCGACAGGTTGTTTACAACCCGAATTATTCAGGAGCGAGTCGCCATTCACTGGCGTTAATTATTTCGGGGCCAACAGGAAATAATATTCCGTACGGCGCAGGCGTAATTACTACGATTTCTTCGCCGCGACGAAAATAGATATTCCGCCGCGACAGGCCTGAAGAAAGCCTGAACCTCGTTCAGGCTAAATAATCAGAATGTGGTGGGGGTGTGGGCACTGATGATGCGGCAGATGCCTGCCGAGGTGTTGCTGAAGCTGTGCGGGATGCCGGTATTAATGGCATAGCTCTGTCCAGCCACCAGGTGATACGACTGACCGTTAATGGTCAGCACGATCTCACCTTCCAGTATGGTGCCTATCTCCTCACCCTGATGCTTAATTCTCTCCCCGGTCGTGGTTCCAGGCTGGTAAGTTTCAAAAATCATCGCCAGCGTACGGTTCGGATTTCCGTTATGAACCAGCTTCATGGAAACGCCCTGACTTCCCATCTCAATCAGGTCATCCTGATTAATGACCACCTGGGGTTCGTCCGGCTTTTCGGGTTCAGAAAAGAATTCCGAGAGCGACAGCCCATAGACTTTCAGCAGCTTTTGCAGCGTACTGATGGCAGGACTGACTTTGTCCTGCTCTATGGTGCTGATGGCACTATGTGTCAACCCAGACAGTTCGGCGGCACGACGCTGTGAGAGACCCAGCTGTTGGCGGATCTCTGACAGACGTTTCCCTGGCGCCAGTCCGTCATCGCTCATATTTGCATTTCCTTAACGGTAGTGGTCAGCGCCGCCGCTTTTCAGCATGATGGCCCTGACAGGCGGTGATAAAACCATCAAACAACATACGCGACAGGGCGTATTCGCTACTGTTCCATTCAGGATGCCACTGTACGCCCAACGCGAAAGGATGATCGTTCACGCTGACCGCTTCCACCAGTCCATCCGGCGCTCGCGCCTCCACGCGCAGCTGCGGACTCAGGGTTTTTGCCCCTTGCCCATGTAGCGAGTTTACCCAAAACGTGTTGCAGCCCGGTATCAATTGCGACAGCAATCCTCCTTCCTGAACCTCAACCTGATGGGACGGCGCATACTGCTGCTCGACGGGTAGTTCAGGATCTTCACGATGTTCAAGGAGCTCAGGCTGCTCGAACAGACGACGATACAGAGTCCCGCCGGTGGCGACAACCAGTTCCTGCAGTCCACGACAGATGGCGAAAATGGGGATGCGCCTTTCGAGCGCGGCGTTAATCAGCGCCATGCTCAGAAGATCACGCCCGGGGTCGGCGTCAGGCTCATCGCCGTTTTCACCATAAAGGTGCGGCTGCACATTACTGGGGCTGCCTGGCAGGTAAATCCCGTCCAGTTTATCGACTAACGCGTTCAGCAGCTCCGGCTCCGCCAGCGCATGCGGCAGGGCGATCGGCAATCCGCCGTGGTTAACAATGGCATTCAGGTACTTTTCTTGCAGAGTCTGGGTCTGGTGACCCTTAAGCCTGTTTCTACACATCACGACGCCAATAACTGGCTTGTACATTATATTTTCCATGATCGCCCTCACAAAGTGGACTAAATTATGACCGCTATAGCGGGTTTAACGGCCATATCGTTCAATATTTTCTCAATCTAGCAGTGGAAATAGCCCTTTGCAAACTTAATTTAACATTTGACAAACAATTTATTTGCATACACAGTCGATGGGGTGGACATTATATTTAACGGTCTGAGCACAGGACCGAAACCCAACCAACGGCGGTGAATCATGGAAACCAATATCGTAGAAGTTGAGAACTTTGTTCAGCAGACGGAAGAGAGACGGGTCAGCGCGTTCGCGAAAGAAGTGAAGCGCTACCTCGAAACCTACCCCGATACCCAGTATGTCGATGTCCTCCTTACCGACCTGAACGGCTGCTTCCGCGGCAAGCGCATTCCGGTTGCCGGCCTGAGCAAACTGGAGAAAGGCTGTTATTTCCCGGCCTCGGTGTTTGCAATGGATATTCTTGGCAATGTGGTGGAAGAGGCCGGCCTGGGTCAGGATATGGGCGAACCGGATCGCAGCTGCATTCCGGTACCCGGCACCTTAACGCCTTCGGCGGCTGACCCACAATCGATAGCCCAGGTACAGCTGACCATGGTTGATGAAGATGGCGCTCCCTTTGACGTTGAGCCGCGGAACGTACTCAACCGCCTCTGGCAGCAGTTACGCCAGCGCGGGCTGTTCCCCGTGGTAGCGGTAGAGCTGGAGTTCTATTTACTGGACCGCAAACGCGACGCAGAAGGCTACCTCCAGCCGCCGTGCGCGCCGGGCACCGACGATCGCAACACCCAAAGCCAGGTCTACTCCGTCGATAACCTGAACCACTTTGCCGACGTGCTTTATGACATCGACGAGCTGGCCAAACTACAGCTGATCCCCGCCGACGGCGCGGTGGCGGAAGCCTCGCCGGGCCAGTTTGAAATCAACCTTCACCATACCGATAACGTGCTGGATGCCTGCGATGATGCGCTGGCGTTAAAACGTCTCGTGCGTTTAATGGCGGAGAAGCATAAGATGCACGCCACTTTTATGGCGAAGCCTTATGAAGAGCATGCGGGCAGCGGGATGCACATCCACATCAGCATGCTGAACAATAAAGGGGAAAACGTGCTGGTGGACGGCGACGGGGAAGACTCTGTGCTGCTCAAACGCGCGCTGGCCGGGATGATCGATCTGATGCCGGCCTCGATGGCGCTGCTGGCGCCGAACGTGAACTCGTATCGCCGCTTCCAGCCGGGGATGTACGTCCCGACGCAGGCTTCGTGGGGGCATAACAACCGCACCGTGGCCTTGCGTATTCCGTGCGGCGAGCGGCAGAACCACCGCGTCGAGTATCGCGTGGCGGGGGCGGACGCCAACCCGTATCTGGTGATGGCGGCGATTTTTGCCGGCATTCTGCACGGGCTGGATAACCCCCAGCTGCCTTTGCAGGAAGAGGTGGAAGGTAACGGTCTGGAACAAGAGGGCCTGCCGTTCCCGATCCGCCAGAGCGATGCGCTGTGGGAGTTTATGCAGAACGATCATCTGCGCGAGCGCCTCGGTGAGCGTTTCTGCCACGTTTTCCATGCCTGTAAGCATGATGAATTACTGCAGTTTGAGCGTCTTATCACAGAAACCGAAATTGAGTGGATGTTGAAAAACGCCTGATGGTCGCCCCGCGAGGGGCCCATGAGTTTGGTAATCAGTAGCATCATACGGCCTGAGCGGAGCCTGGTCGTCCTTTTTGCTGGGAGCCCAGCCATTTCCCGGATGTCGCGTTAAGGAGCGCAGGCGGCAACGGGGCTTCAGTTAACGACACAGTGTGTGACGAGGAAATGAGATGATGCAGATGTTCAAATATCCGCAGGGAGAGGGAGGCCGCTCAGGCCGCATGGAATGCCAGCCAGCTACCGCTCACCGGTCCGTCTTACCCTTTTATCTATGCCTTACCCCTTTGCTAAGCAGGTTTGTCACGCGGACGTTGGGTCCGCAAACTGTTAACAGCAAGGGGGGAATGGGCGATGGCTATTAATCTTCCTGTGCATAACGCCGCTCAGGCGGGCAGACCACGCCTGCGTAAATCCCTCAAACTCTGGCAAGTGGTGATGATGGGGCTGGCCTATCTGACGCCGATGACGGTGTTTGATACCTTCGGCATCGTCTCCGGCATCAGCAATGGCCACGTACCGGCGTCTTATCTGTTGGCGCTGGCCGGGGTGCTGTTCACCGCCATCAGCTACGGCAAACTGGTGCGTCAGTTCCCGGAAGCCGGTTCCGCCTATACCTACGCGCAAAAATCCATCAGTCCGCACGTCGGTTTTATGGTCGGCTGGTCGTCGCTGCTCGATTATCTGTTTCTGCCGATGATCAACGTCCTGCTGGCGAAGATCTATCTCTCGGCGCTGTTCCCGGAGGTGCCGCCATGGGTGTGGGTGGTCACCTTTGTCGCCATTCTGACCGCCGCGAACCTGAAAAGCGTTAACCTGGTGGCCAACTTCAACACCCTGTTCGTGCTCGTGCAGATTTCGATCATGGTGGTGTTTGTCATTCTGGTGGTGCAGGGGCTGCACAAAGGCGAGGGGGTAGGGACCGTCTGGTCGCTGCAGCCGTTTATCAGCCAGAATGCGTATCTGATCCCGATTATTACCGGCGCGACGATTGTCTGCTTCTCGTTTCTCGGCTTCGACGCGGTGACCACGCTGTCGGAAGAAACCCCTGACGCCGCACGGGTGATCCCGAAAGCGATTTTTCTTACTGCGATGTACGGCGGCATTATTTTCATCGTCGCGTCGTTCTTTATGCAGCTGTTCTTCCCGGATATTCATCGCTTTAAAGACCCCGATGCCGCGCTGCCGGAGATTGCGCTGTACGTGGGCGGCAAGCTGTTCCAGTCGATTTTCCTCTGCACCACCTTTGTTAACACCCTGGCATCGGGCCTGGCCTCGCATGCCAGCGTCTCCCGTCTGCTGTACGTGATGGGCCGCGACAACGTCTTCCCGGAGCGCATTTTTGGCTATGTGCATCCGAAATGGCGTACCCCGGCGCTGAACGTGATTATGGTGGGTATTGTCGCGCTGTCGGCGCTGTTCTTCGACCTGGTGACCGCCACGGCGTTGATCAACTTCGGCGCGCTGGTGGCGTTCACCTTCGTAAATCTGTCGGTGTTCAACCACTTCTGGCGGCGCAAGGGGTATAACAAAACCTGGAAGGATCGGCTGCACTATCTGCTGTTGCCGATGGTCGGCGCGTTGACGGTGGGCGTGCTGTGGATCAACCTCGAGGCCACCTCGCTAACGCTCGGCCTGGTGTGGGCGGCGCTTGGCCTGCTGTACCTGGCTTACCTGACCCGACGCTTCCGTAAACCGCCGCCGCAGTTCGATGCCACCAAAGCGGAGCAGGCCTGGGAGTCATAAACGTTTGATGCTGCGATTGAACCAAGGCAGGCCCACAGGCCTGCCTTGGTTTTTGGTTCGGTAAGGGACAGTACAGGACGGTAAAGAAATCAGCAGAAAACGGCGGGGAACGGAAGGTATTATTTCTTCTTTTTATGGACAGGTAACTGACTGGCGCGCCGCTCTTTGAGGTACGACACCAGGCTGTAGATGGCGACGCCCAGCAGCGCCACCGCGACGATAAAGAGAATAAGACCCGACATAGACCAACCTAATATTCTGTTTAGAAAGGGAAAAAGATACAGGGCTCTGTTTGAAGATAACATCGGGATATGTCTGAAAGATGACGCCTCATCGCGAGAATATCCGGCGGCGGGGTTGTGATAAAATATTTCCCGCAGGAATGTGACCGCCCGGGTTTCACCTGAAAGGATGTAACACTCCGTTAAGTGATTTTACAGAAGTGCGGCGTACAGCGGGTTACGCTGACCGCGAATAAGAACGATCTGAGAGTCAGTCATGTATAAGAAATCCCTCAGCCTGCTGGGCGTGGTGCTGGCGCTGTCTGCCTTTGCCAGCCAGGCTGAAAGTGAACGTCAGGCGAGCCGCGAGCAGATCGTGGAGCAGGTCCTCAAGCCGTGTGAAGGCAAAAAAGCGGGCGATAAGGTGGTGATCACCGATCGCCGCGGCGGCGAGCACGAGGCCATTTGTACCCTTACGGCGGTTCCGCTACCGGAGTAATGCCCGCCGCAAGGTGCCGCTTAGCGATACCGCGGCGCAGGCTGTCCGGTTCGTGCGCTGGTAAACAGCGCCAGTCTGGACTGCTCAAAAGCCTCCCATAGTCCCAGGTCATGAACCGGTGGTAAGGTGACCTGTTCCCCCATCTCCAGCCCCCTGAGAGCGGCGTCCACCAGATCCTCTGTGGTCATCACCGTGCCGGTGGGCAGGGCGTTCAACGCCACGCCGGAGGTCGGCCAGAGATCGGTGGCGGTCGCCGCCGGCAATACCGCCTGAATACGCACGCCGCTGTCGGCAAACTCATCCTGCAGACCGCGGGTGAAGCTCAACACCCAGGCTTTACTGGCGCTGTAGACCGCGCTACCTGGCAGCGTATGTAGCGCGAGGATGGAGGCAATATTAATGAGCGTTCCCCGGCGTCGTGGGATGAAAGCGGCCAGCGCGGCATAGCTCAGGCGCAGCAGCGCCGTGGTATTGAGCGTATGAATCGCCTGGTGCTCCCGCGGCGTACTGGCGAGAAAACCCGCCATTTTCGCGGTGCCGGCGTTGTTAATGAACAGGTCGATGGCGGGATCCTGCTGCAGACGCTGCTCTACGGCGGCAATCCCGTGCTCTTCGCTAAGATCGGCTTTGAGGATGCTGGCCTGGATGGCGTAGCGCGCCTGCAGCTGGTCGGCGAGCGCCAGCAGCCGGTCTTCACGACGGGCGGCGAGGATCAGGTTGTAGCCGCGGGCGGCGAGTCGTTCGGCATAGATCGCGCCGATACCTGAGGACGCGCCAGTGATAAAAGCAGTGTGCGATGGTTGGGTCATGAGAATTGCCTCGTAAAAGGTTGCATTATTAAACCAAATTCAGCATGAGATATTAGGTTTAATAATGCAACCATTTTGTCCGGACTTTTTCATTTTTGCCTGCCGCGGGCAGCGTTTAGTCGTTCAGCGGAATAGCGATGGTGATGTCTGCCGGGGCCAGCTCACGGCCATCCGCCGCCTGCAGGACCAGCTTACGCAGGGGCTGGCGCTGCTGACGGTCAATGAGCCGGGTCGCCGGTTCGTCGGGCTCGAACAGATAGTCGTCTGCCCACTGGGAGAGGGCGACCAGCACCGTCTGCAGGGCACGGCCCTTGTCGGTCAGGACATACTCCTGCCAGGCGCTGCCATCGGAGGCCGGCTGCAGGCGCAGGATGCCTTCATCCACCAGCATTTTCAGCCGCCCGGCGAGCATGTTTTTGGCAATACCGAGGTTTTTCTGGAATTCGCTAAACCGGCACACCCCGCGTAGAGCATCGCGGACGATCAGCAGCGACCACCAGTCGCCGATAACATCGAGGGAGCGGGCGATAGGGCAACAGCTGTTTTCCAGACGGGTACGTTTCACGAAAGCCTCCAGGTTAATTGTTTCATTATAAAACTCTTTGCCCGGCAGGGGAAATTTTCGGCTACGGTCTAAGTTTGCGAGCGATTACCAGGAAAAATGTCATAAATCCGTCACAATTAACGCGATGATAATAAACGACTAAGGATGAAGGGATGAAAAAACGTCTACTTGCCGCCGCCGTTGCCGGCGCGGTGATGTTATCCGCTGGCGCTCAGGCGCAGGACTCGGCCGCCCCGGAGGGGTATCAGCTGCAGCAGGTGCTGATCATGAGCCGTCACAACCTGCGTGCGCCGCTGGCCAATAACGGCAGCGTGCTCGAGCAGTCCACCGCCAAGGCCTGGCCGCAGTGGGATGTGCCGGGCGGCCAGCTGACCACCAAAGGCGGCGTGCTGGAGGTGTATATGGGCCACTATATGCGCGAATGGCTGGCGCAGCAGAAGCTGGTGACCGGCGGTGAGTGCCCGCCGGAAAACGCGGTTTACGCCTATGCCAACAGCCTGCAGCGCACCGTCGCCACCGCGCAGTTCTTTATCACCGGCGCGTTCCCGGGCTGCGGTATCACGGTGCACCATCAGCCGCAGATGGGCACCATGGACCCGACCTTCAACCCGGTTATTACCGACGACTCCCCCGCGTTTCGCGAGAAAGCGCTGCAGGCGATGGAAAAAGAGCGTCAGGGGATGCAACTGACCGAGAGCTATAAGCTGCTGGAGACGATGATCGATTACCGCAACTCGCCCTCCTGCAAAGAGAAGCAGGTCTGCTCGCTGAGCGAGGGTAAAGATACCTTTAGCGCCGGTTATCAACAGGAGCCGGGGGTTTCCGGTCCGCTGAAGGTGGGCAACTCGCTGGTGGACGCCTTCACCCTGCAATATTATGAAGGTTTCCCGAAAGACCAGGTGGCGTGGGGGGAAATCACCAGCGATAAGCAATGGCAGGTGCTGTCGAAGCTGAAGAACGGCTACCAGGATAGTCTGTTTACCTCGGTAGCGGTGGCACAAAACGTCGCCAAACCGTTGGTTAAATATATCGATAACGCGCTGGTGGGCGAGGAGGCCAACAAGGCGAAAGTCACGCTGCTGGTGGGGCACGACTCGAACATCGCCTCGCTGCTGACGGCCCTGGACTTTAAGCCTTATCAACTACCTGGCCAGTACGAGCGCACGCCCATTGGCGGCAAACTGCTGTTTCAGCGCTGGCATGACAGCGCCGGTAATCGCGATCTGATGAAGATTGAGTATGTCTATCAAAGTACTGAACAGCTGCGTAACGCCGACGCGTTAACCCTGCAGGCCCCGCCGCAGCGGGTCACCCTGGCGCTTAACGGCTGCCCGGTTGACGATCAGGGATTCTGTCCGCTGGAGACCTTTAAAAAGGTGATCAACGAGGCGGCGAAATAATGTAAAAAACCCGGAGCAATCCGGGTTTTTTAGCAGGTTAGGGCGAGACCTGGCGGAAATAAACGTTCTAGACGTTTTTACGCTCAATCGTCTGTTCACCCCAGAACAGCGCATCTTTATCGGTTTTGGCAAAGGCCAGCGCCAGCACTTCGTCGCTGCCTTCCTCCCAGATTTGCTCCGCCAGTTTTTCATCGTAGTGGGCGACTTCGAAAATCGCCTCGGCGATCTCCGGCGAGGTGTTACGTAAACTTGCCCATTCGCCGACGCGATGTGCTTTTGCTTCTTGAGTTGGCATGTTACTCCTCCTGCAGAAGATTAGCCGTGGACTTTAACGGCCAGTTTGGCGACATGTTCGCCCTGATAGCGGGCGATGGCTAACTCTTCCTCGCTCGGCTGACGCGAGCCGTCTCCGCCGGCGATGGTGGTCGCGCCATAAGGGGTACCGCCGCGGACCTGGGAAATATCAAACAGCTCCTGGGCGCCGTAGCCGATCGGGACGATGATCATGCCGTGGTGGGCCAGCGTCGTCCAGGTCGAGGTAATGGTTTGTTCCTGTCCGCCGCCGGTGCCGGTTGAGCTGAATACGCTGGCGATCTTGCCGTACAGGGCGCCGGACGCCCACAGACCGCCGGTTTGATCGAGGAAGGTGCGCATCTGACCGGACATGTTGCCGAAACGAGTTGGGGTACCAAAGATGATGGCGTCATACTCTGCCAGCTCCTGCGGCGTGGCGACGGGCGCGTTTTGCGTTTTCCCGCCTGCTTTGGCAAATGCTTCAGCCTGCATGGTTTCCGGCACGCGCTTCACAACCACCTCAACGCCATCCACCCGGTTTGCCCCATCGGCGACGGCGTGAGCCATGGTTTCAATGTGTCCATACATGGAATAATAAAGCACCAGAATTTTAGCCATTTCCATCACTCCTCGGTTGCGTTATAAGCCAGCCAAATGGCTGGTTACCTTTAAAGATAAAGCCTCCGCCGGAGAGTGCAAATCCAACGGGCATTTATTTGATTTATAACAAAATGACAAAGCATTATTTACTTTTCCTTGCACCGCGCGGCCTGAAAGGGAGAGAAGGAGGAAGCGTTGTGCCTGCTATTTTGGCCGGTGTGGCAAGGGTGTAGCATCAGGATACATTTTTGCCGACTATTTTTTCTCCGCCAGCAGAGCAGGTTAGAACCCGTACGCGCCGCGAGGGGGCTTTTTTCGCCCGGGTTTGTTTCTGGATATTTCATTTGCCGCCGTCAGCGGCAGTCATTCACTAACCTTATAGATACGCGGTAAGACAGCGGCGTCGCCGCTCCCGCGTAATGCACTATGATGTCTAACCTAATGGAGGTCAGTAATGGCAAACCATCGTGGCGGTTCTGGCAACTTTGCTGAAGACCGTGAAAGAGCATCAGAAGCAGGACGTAAAGGTGGCCAGCATAGCGGGGGGAATTTTAAAAATGACCCTCAGCGCGCCTCAGAGGCTGGCAAAAAAGGGGGTAAAAACAGTCACGGTAGTCGTGAAAGTTAACGCGCGACTCGCACTGTTCTCTTTGATGCGGTGTTAATCTCCCCGACCCAACCGCATCGCCCTCGCCGCCGGCATCTGCCGGCGGTTTTTTTATCTGTCGGTGGTTGCGCTCCCGCCGGGCGGATTGCACACTGGTCGCCCGTTAATCGTCATGGCTGCCTTATGTCTTCGTTAAAATTCTCCATTACCCGCCAGGAAGCTCTTCTCATCATGATCACCATGTTCTGGGGAGGGACGTTCCTTGCCGTGCAGTATGCGGTGAGCCTCAGCGGGCCGCTGTTTTTTGTCGGTCTGCGTTTCGCGACTGCCGCGCTGGCGGTGGGCCTGCTCTCGCTGCGCACCCTGCGAGGGCTGACGTGGCTGGAGGTGAAGGCGGGGGTGGCGATTGGCGTGGCGATTGCGCTGGGGTATGGCCTGCAGACCTGGGGACTGCAGTCGATCTCCAGCAGTAAATCTGCCTTTATCACGGCGATGTATGTGCCGCTGGTACCGCTGCTGCAGTGGCTGTGCCTGGGTCGTATGCCGGGGGTGATGTCCTGCGTGGGGATTGTGCTGGCGTTTATCGGTTTGATCCTGCTGGCCGGGCCGGAAAATAATCTGCTGGCGCTTGGCGTGGGGGAGATGATTACTCTGGCGAGCGCGCTGGCGATCGCGGCGGAGATTATCCTTATCAGCGCCTGGGCCGGGAAAGTCGATGTCCGCCGGGTGACGGTCGTGCAACTGGCGACCGCGTCGCTGGTGGCTTTCGCCGCCATGAAGCCGGCGGGTGAGGCGGTTCCGCCGTTGACGCCGGCCCTGCTCGGCGTCGCGCTGGGGCTGGGGATTTTCAGCGCGATCATTCAGGTGACCATGAACTGGGCGCAGCGCAGCGTCTCGCCGACGCGCGCCACCCTTATCTATACCGGTGAACCGGTATGGGCCGGTATTTTTGGCCGGCTGGCCGGTGAGCGTCTGCCGCTGCTGGCTCTGCTCGGCTGCGTCTTGATCCTCGCGGGAGTGCTGGTAAGCGAGCTGAAGTGGAAGCGCAAGTCGCCGCCGCAGGTTTCCACAAACGACGATGCGCAGCCGCTCACGGACCTGGCCGATCGCCGCGAGCCATAATTTTACGCTTCTGATCCTACAGCGGCGCTTATCCTGGCTGGCCTACTCGTCCGGCTCTGATTGTCTCCAGGCCCGCGCCAGCGCAGCGCCGCCGGGCGATGGCATCAGGCACGGCGTCGCTTTTATGCCGGGTGGCGGCTGCGCCTTACCCGGCCTACAACCCCAACTCACCGCTGGCGTAGGGGCTGCTGAAACTGCCGTTGTTGGCGGCCTCAACATCGCTGAGACGTTCCCGGAAGGCCGGGGCAGCCCGCATGGATGCGGGCTGAGGGCCGTGTTTTGCACGGACGCTGCCTCGGCCCGACCCGAAGCCTGCAGGGATAAGTCGAAGGTACCACGCAGTGGCGATGTTGCTGGCCGGAGCCCGGGGGTACAGGGGGCGGCGGCGACTGGCCGCCCCCTGTGCGCTCCCTGCGCCAGGAGAGGCATAACGCAGAAGACCTATCGGGAGCGCCATCTGCCCGGAAATAACACAGAACAACCGTTTTGCCGGGGCGAAACCGTTGCAAACCGATAACCGTATCAAATTATCCAGCCCTGACGGTCAGTCGGCCCGCGTCAGCGCAGCGCCGCCGGTCGGTCAGGCTCCGTACCTGCGGCGGTGCCGGATGGCGGCATAAATGCCTTATCCGGCCTACAGGCTCACACCACCCAGGCCCACGCGCCAACGCCGCGCTAATGTGGCTTACACCGGCGTTACCCTGGCCTCCTTCGCCTCGCGCGTCCCGCGATGAAGCAGCGCGTGCAGCAGGATCGCCCCGAAGGTGGCCGTACCAATTCCGCCCAGCGTAAAGCCGCCCAGCGACAGCGCGAAATCGCCGGCGCCCAGCACCAGGGTCACCGACACCATGATCAAATTGCTGTTCTGGCTGAGGTCGACGCGGTTTTGCACCCAGATCCGCGCCCCGGCGACCGCGATCAGGCCAAAGACCACGATCGAGGCGCCGCCGATCACCGGCCCGGGAATAGTGTGGATTAATGCGCCAAACTTCGGCGAGAAGCCGAGCAGCATCGCGATCAGCGCCGCGGCGACAAAGACCAGCGTCGAATAAACCTTGGTCACCGCCATGACGCCAATGTTCTCCGCATAGGTCGTGACCCCGCTGCCGCCCACCGAGCCGGAGAGCATGGTCGCCAGCCCGTCGCCGACGAAGGCGCGCCCCATGTACGGGTCCATATTGCGCCCGGTCATCCCGGCGACGGCCTTCAGGTGCCCGAGGTTCTCGGCCACCAGGATCACCGCGACCGGCGCAATCAACATCATCGCCTGACCGTTAAAGGATGGGGTGGTAAAGTGCGGCAGCCCGAACCACGCCGCCTGGGCGAGGGGGGAGAAGTCCAGCGGTTTGCCAAGGCCAAAGCCGTTAGCCAGCAGGGCGTACAGTGCGCAGGCAACGATCAGGCCGACCAGGATCAGCAGACGCTGCAGCATCCCGCGGGTAAATACCGCGACTATGCCGATGCAGAGCACGGTCAACACCGCCATCCAGCTGTCGAAGGCGCTGGCGGACACGCTGCGCACGGCAATCGGCGCCAGGTTCAGGCCGATTGCCATCACCACCGCGCCGGTCACCACCGGCGGCATCAGGCGCTCGATCCAGCGGGTGCCGATCTTCATCACCACCAGACCAATCAGGGTGTAAACCAGCCCGCAGGCGATGATCCCGCCAAGGGCGACGCTCAGATGAGGGTTCAGCCCCTGGCCGTTAAAGCCGGTAATGGCGATCACCACCCCGACAAAAGCGGCGCTGGAGCCGAGATAGCTCGGCACCCGTCCGCCGGTGACGACAAAGAACAGCAGAGTGCCGACGCCCGACATCAGAATCGACAGGTTGGGGTCGAGCCCCATCAACAACGGCATCAGCACCGTCGCACCGAACATCGCAACGGCGTGCTGCACGCCCATCACCAGCGTTTGTCCGGCCGACAAGCGTTCATCGGGGGCGACAACGCCGGACTCAGCGGCGGGGGAGGTCAACTTCCAGCGAGGAAAATCGAAGAGTGCCATGATGATATCCCGGGTTAAAGGTTAACAAGCGGGTCGCGTAAGCGTGTGATAACCGCGGTCAAACCACATCAGTCCCCGGGGCTCCGGGTGACGGGTAATGGCCACGACGTGACAAAACAGGATGTCGTGCGTGCCGACGCTGACGCGCTGGTCGATGCGGCAGTCGAAGCTGACCAGCGCCGCCTCCAGCCGCGGACAGCCGGTGGCGCCGGTCTGCCAGTCGGCGGCGGCAAAGCGCTCGTCCATTGCCGTTTTACCGCCAAACAGCGTCGACAGGGCCTCCTGTCCGGCCGCCAGGGTATTGACGCACAGCGTGTGGTGTTCGCTGAACACCGGCCACACCGAGGCCGAGCGGTTCAGGCAGACCAGCAGGGTCGGCGGCGTGTCGGTAACGCTGCAGACCGCGCTGGCGGTGAACCCCGCCCGGCCCGCCGGGCCATCGGTGGTAATAATGTTAACCGCGGCGCCGACGTGGGCCATGGCGTCACGAAAATTCGCTTTGTCCGCTAACTCCATCGCCAACTCCTTATGCCAGCAGGCAGGCTTCATCAAAGGACAGACGCGGCAGGCGACCATACAGCTTGCCGGGGTCGCCATAGCCGATGTTCACCAGCAGGTTGCTTTTCCAGCCGTTGTCGGCAAAAAACGCCGCGTCGACTTTTTCCCGGTCAAAACCGGACATCGGCCCGGTGTCGAGGCCCAGCGCGCGGCAGGCGAAAATCAGGTACGCCGCCTGCAGCGAGCTGTTGCGAAACGCGGTCTCTTCCGCCAGCTGCGGGCTGGAGGTAAACCAGCTGCGGGCGTCACCGTGGGGAAACAGGGTCGGCAGCCGGTCGTAGAAGGCGCTATCCCATGCCACGATGGCGGTCACCGGCGCCTGCATGGTTTTCTGCAGATTGCCGCTGGAGAGCGTTGGGCGGAGCTTCTCTTTGCCTTCCGCGCTGCGGACGAACACGATGCGCGCTGGCGAACAGTTGGCGGAGGTGGGCCCCATTTTCATCAGGTCCCAGATGGCCTGCAGTTGCGCGTCGCTCACCGGTTTATCGAGCCAGCCGTTGTGGGTACGGGCCTGGGTAAACAGCGTCTCGCAGGCCGTGTGGTTTATCGCGTCGTTCATCGGATCTCCCTGGCGACCGGCAGCATAGCGGCCAGCCCGTCGCGTAAAATGGTATTAAAGGTATCGGCGTCGGTGACGTTACAGGCATGGCCGCCCCACGGCATCTCCACACGCTGGCTGCCGGGGATCGCCGTCTGCAGCACGCGGGAGCAGGAGGCCGGGACCAGCAGGTCGTCAGCGGCGCTGACAATCAGCGTCGGGCAGGCGATGGCCGCCGCACGGCGTGAAAAATCAGCCTGCTTCAGAGCCTGCAGCCGCTTCAGCAGATTCTCTTTGCCCTGAAAATGGCTGATGGCAAGCGCATCTTCCGCTTCGAGGCGCGGCAGGCGCGCGGCCATCCATTCCGCCGGGTAGAGAAACAGCGGTTGCGCTTCAACCCACGCCTGCGCGCCGCCGGCATGCAGTAGACGCTCGCGCACCAGGAAGCAGCGGCGGGTGTGTGGCGACAGCGTCAGCCAGCCGTTGACCAGCACCAGGGCGCTCACCGCCTCGGGGCGATCGAGCGCCAGCTGCAGGCCAATCAGCGCCCCCAGGGCGTGGCCCACCAGCGCAAAGCGGGTGATCCCCGCCGCCTGCAGGGCGCTGAGCAGCTCCTGGGCCATCGTCGCCATGCTGTAGTCGGCGGGCAGCCGGCCGGCGTTTTCCCCGGTCCCGTTATGGTCATAACTCACCAGCTGATACTGTGCCTCCAGCGCCGCGCGCTGCGCCAGCCAGTAGCCGCCGCCGCCGCCCAGACCGGCGCTGAGGACCACCACCGGCGCGCCGGGCCATGGGGCTGGAGCAATATTGAGCCTCATCATGTCGGGGTGCCGATATGGGCGACGCTGGCGATTTCCACCAGCGCATCAGGCTTCACCAGTCCGCACTGAATGCAGAAGCGGGCCGGTTTATCGCCGGGGAAGAACTCGGCGTAGACCTCGTTAATCGCGGCGTAATTTGTCCAGTCGGTGATAAAGATGCTGTTGAAAGTCACATCCGCCATACTCCCGCCCGCCGTTTCGATAACGCTCTTGATGGTCTCCAGCACGTGGCGGGTTTGCGCCTTTGGGTCGCCGATGTGCACCACATTGTTTTGCTTATCAAACGGCAGGGTGCCCGAGACGTAGACCACCCCGTCGGCGAGCGTTCCCGGAACAAAGGGGGCAATCGGCGTGGTGGTGCCTGGCGGAATAATCACCTGTTTAGGCATAACGTTTCTCCTTGGCTAAAGACAGCGGGGTGGCGGGGGACAGCGCGTGGCAGAAGCTCTCGACGTCGCTGACCCAGCCGAAAAAGGTTTCAATATTGAACAGCGCCGCCTGCTGGGCGAAGGCCGGGCCGGCCTGATGGGTGGCATCCTCCAGCACGATGCCGAAGTATTCGAGAAAGAAGCCATCGCGCAGCGTCGATTCGACGCAGACGTTGGTAGCGATCCCGGTGAACACCAGGTGGCGTATGCCGCGGCTGCGTAAAATGCTGTCGAGCGGGGTGTTAAAGAAGCCGCTGTAACGCGGTTTCGGCAACACGATATCGCCTTCCTGCGGCGTCAGCTCATCCACCAGCTGATAATCCCAGCCGCCTTTCGCCAGCAGCTTGCCCTGCAGCTCCGGACGCTGACGCATCGTTTTCAGCGCGTTGGATTTGTGATAGTTTGGCGAGCCCGGGCCGCCAGCTTCAACATACTGGTCATCCCAGCCATTCTGGAACCAGATAATCAGCATGCCCGCGGCGCGGGCGGCGGCGACGGCGGTATTAATATTGTCGATAACCGGCCGGGTGGCGGAGACGTCAAAGCCGGCGAGATCCAGATAACCGCCCTGACTGGCGTAGGCATTCTGCATATCGACCACAATCAGCGCGCTCTGCTGCGGCGCGAAGGTCAGGGATTCCGGGCGAGCGGGAAGGGTAATCATCAGGCCACCTCACGGGTAACAGGAGCAATGTGGTCCCGGCAGCGCATCAGCGGCTGAATGCGTTCGCCAAAGGCGTCGATGCCGGCAAGAAAATCATCAAAGGTCAGCAGCACGCCGTCGGTGCCGGGCACGCTCGCCACTTCATCGAGCATCCGCGCGACGCTGGCATACGATCCGACAAGGGTGCCCATGTTAATGTTGACCGCCGAGGTGGGGTCGGCCATCTGGCGCACGTTGGTATCGCTGCCGGAGCGGGTGTCTTTCTGACTCTGCTCGGTGAGCCACGCCAGCGCTTCTTCATCGGCGCCCGCTTTGTAATGTTCCCATTTGGCGCGCGCCGCCTCGTCGGTTTCGTCGGCGATCACCATAAACAGCACATAGGACCCCACGTCGCGGCCGGTTTTTTCCGCCGCCTGTATCATGCGTGCGGCGGTTGGGGCAAAGGCCGTTGGCGTGTTGACTCCTTTGCCAAAGCAGAAGTTGTAGTCCGCGTGCTGGGCGGAGAAGGCCATACCGGCATCGCTCTGCCCGGCGCAGATCACCTTCATCGGCTGCGAAGGGCGCGGGCTGACCCGGCAGTCGTTCATGGTGAAGTAATCACCTTTGAAATCGCTGCGCCCGGTGCCCCACAGGTCACGGAGCACCTGAACGTATTCGGTGAGATAGTCATAGCGGCTGGCGAAATAGTCATCTCCCGGCCACATGCCCATCTGGTCATATTCCGGTTTTTGCCAGCCGGTCACCAGATTGACGCCAAACCGGCCGCCGGAGATGGAGTCGATAGTGGAGGCCATTCGGGCGACAATCGCCGGCGGCAGCGTCAGGGTGGCGGCGGTGGCGTAGATCTGGATCTTCGAGGTCACCGCGGCCAGGCCGGCCATCAGGGTGAAGGACTCCAGGTTGTGATCCCAGAATTCAGTTTTCCCGCCGAAGCCGCGCAGCTTGATCATGGAGAGCGCGAAGTCGAAATGGTAGTGCTCGGCCTTCTGCACGATAGCCTTATTCAGTTCGAAGGTCGGCATATACTGCGGGGCATGGGTGGAGATCAGCCAGCCGTTGTTGCCAATGGGAACGAAAACACCAATTTTCATACCTACCTCTCTGCAGTCATGGAAGATGGAGTTGCGGTGGTGCGGCATCCTGCCTCTCCCTGGACCACCTCGCAGAAGAGCTAAAGCAAACGCGATGCCAGTTTTATAAATGCTAATGTTATTAATGTGTTACTTTTGAGTTGCTAAAAAGGACGATAAAAAAGTGGACTGGATGGTCAAAATCAGTGCACGAAAAAACGGCAGTCATGCGCAATCAGGGTGCACGGGGTCGTGTCGGCGCGGGGCTTTTGCTATGCTGGTGGCGTCAACTGAAGGAGAGGATGTATGGCACAGGGCGCGGTGAAGAAAAACGGCAAACGTTCACAAGCGGTCAGCGCCAAAAAGGAGGCCATCCTGGCCGCCGCGCTGGAGGCATTTTCGCAATTTGGTATTCACGGTACGCGACTGGAGCAGGTGGCTGAGCGCGCCGGGGTATCGAAAACCAATCTGCTCTATTACTACCCTTCGAAAGAGGCGCTGTATGTGGCTGTCCTGCAGCAGATCCTCGCCATCTGGCTGGCGCCGCTGAAGGCGTTTCGTGAGGATATCAGCCCGCTGGTGGCGATCCGCGAATATATTCGCCTGAAGCTGGAGGTGTCCCGCGATCACCCCCAGGCCTCGAAGCTCTTCTGCCTCGAGATGCTGCAGGGGGCGCCGCTGCTGATGGGCGAACTGACCGGGGACCTGAAAGCGCTGGTCGATGAGAAATCGGCGATTGTCTCCGGCTGGATCGACCGCGGCAAGCTGGCGCCGGTCGATCCGCAGCATTTAATCTTTATGATCTGGGCCACCACCCAGCATTACGCCGACTTCGCCACCCAGGTGGAGGCGGTCACCGGCGCCACGCTGCAGGATGCGGCCTTTTTTGAACAAACGGTCGATAATGTCCAGCGGATGATTATCGAAGGCATTCGCGTCCGTTAATTGGCCGGCGGCAGCGGGCAGCTTTGATCGCCATCCTCGCACTGCAGCAGCGAGGCGAGGAAAGACTCCCGCTCCACGCTCTTATCGGTCATGCACTGGCTTACCAGCATCGGCTGCATGCTGCCGCCTTCGGCGCCGGACGCGAGAAAGGCGCAATCGGCGTCGCGCAGGGCGATCCATGCCTGCTGCGCCTGCTTCAGTAATGTTTGTTGTTTACCCACCGCCCGCTGCAGGGCCTGCTGCCAGGTGTCATTCAGCTTTTTGTCGGCCGCCTGATACTGCGCGGCCGCGCACTGATTCATTTCGGTTTGGGTATTGGCGTTGCTGCACTCGTCCGCCAGCGCCGCGCCGCTGGCCAGCAGGGCCATCACGGCAAATAACGTGCGTTTCATTGTTCTGCTCCCATAAAAAAGGCTCCCGTCCGGGAGCCTTAATTAAACACAGCTGACGTCGGCTGTCATTAGCTGATCACAGCGCCGATTTCCCGGATGGCGGCGCACAGCGCCTTATCCGGGCTACCTCGTTGTATTGTTATATTGTCGGGTGGCGCTACGCTTACCCGACCTACAATACAGGCCGTCCTCTGTGCCTTTGGCGGTGTTATGTAGCCCCGGTAAGCGCAGCGCCACCGGGGGCGCCTGTTTTAGCCGATGGTCATCAGGCTGGCGTTACCGCCTGCCGCCGCGGTGTTAACGCTCAGCGAGCGCTCAATATACAGCCGCTCCAGCAGCAGGTTGGTTTCGCCGCGGGCGAAGCCCTGCACGGAGACTATCGCCCCATCGCGCGCCGCCACCTGCTCGCACAGCTCGCGCAGCTGGTCGGAATCGCCGTGGTAGATAACCGCGTCGAAGGCCTGGCCAGGTAACTGCTCCGCTTTGGCAAAGCGAATGCGCTCGCTGACCTCCCGCGGCAGCTTCTTCGCCAGATCGCGCTGCAGGGCGCTGTCCGGCCACAGTACTTCACAACCCACCGCCAGCACAGCCGCCAGCTGGATCAGCGCATCCTGTTCATTATCCGCCACGCACAGCACGCGCTCGCGCGGCATCAGCGTCAGGGTATTGCGCTCGCCGGTTGGCCCCGGCAGCAGGCGTTGGGTGCCGCTTTGCGCCTGCTCGCTGTACTGCTGGCACAGCGCCTGCAGCTCAGGACGGCCCGCCGCCCACTGCTGCAGCGCCAGGAGTGGTTTTTCCAGCAGCGTTTTCAGCTGGGCGTCCAGCGGGCGCTCCGCATCCTGGCGGGCGAAGGTCACGCCAACCGCGTCCTGCGGACGGCTGGAGAGCAGACGGTACAGATACAGCGGACCGCCGGCTTTCGGACCGGTACCGGACAACCCTTCGCCGCCGAACGGTTGCACGCCGACCACCGCGCCAACCATATTGCGGTTGACGTACAGGTTGCCCACCTTCGCGCTGCCGGTGACCTGGGCGATGGTCTCGTCGATGCGGGTATGCACGCCGAGCGTCAGGCCGTAGCCAGAGGCGTTAATCTGCTCCACCAGTTTGTCCAGCTCGTTACGGTTATAGCGCACCACGTGCAGCACCGGGCCGAAGACCTCTTTTTTCAGCTCGTCGAAGCTATCGAGTTCGATAAGCGTCGGCGGCACAAAGGTCCCGTGGCGCCATTCGCTTGCGTCTTCGCTATTCTCGCGCACCGCCTGGTAGACGGTGCGTCCTTTGGCGCGCATCGCCTGAATATGGCGTTCAATATTCTCTTTCGCTTCCGCATCGATAACCGGGCCGATGTCGGTGGTCAGCCGACCCGGGTTACCCATCCGGCACTCGCTCATGGCGCCGCGCAGCATGGTCAACGTATGGTCGGCGACTTCCTCCTGCAGGCAGAGGACGCGCAGGGCGGAGCAGCGCTGGCCGGCGCTGTCGAACGCGGAAGCCAGCACGTCGATCACCACCTGCTCGGTCAGCGCCGACGAGTCGACGATCATCGCGTTCATCCCACCGGTTTCAGCGATCAGCGGCGTCGGGCGACCCTGGGGGTCGAGGCGGCTGGCAATATTGCGCTGCAGCAGCGTCGCCACTTCGGTGGAGCCGGTGAACATCACGCCGCGTACGCGCTCATCGGAGGTTAGCGCGGCGCCCACGGTTTCCCCGCGGCCCGGCAACAGTTGAATAACGCCCGGCGGCACGCCGGCCTCCAGCAGAATCGCCACGCCCTGGGCGGCGATCAGCGGCGTCTGCTCGGCTGGTTTCGCCAGCACGCTGTTGCCGGCCGCCAGCGCGGCGGCAATCTGGCCGGTGAAGATCGCCAGCGGGAAGTTCCACGGGCTGATACAGACCACCGGGCCCAGCGGGCGGTGGGTTTCATTATCGAAATCGTCGCGCACCTGGCCGGCATAATAGTGCAGGAAGTCGACGGCTTCGCGTACTTCGGCGATGGCGTTGCTGAAGGTTTTACCCGCCTCGCGCACCAGGATCCCCATCAGCGTCGGCATCTGGCTTTCCATCAGCACCGCGGCGCGCTCAAGAATGGCGGCGCGCTCCTGCGGCGGGGTGGCGAACCAGATCGGCGCATTGTTGATAGCGCTGGTCAGCGCCTGCTGCACTTCGGCGTCGCTGGCTTCGCGGACGTAGCCGACGATATCTTTCGGCTCTGCCGGGTTAACCACCGGCTGCATCTCGCCTTCGGCCACTGGCTGCTCCAGCATCGGCAATGCCTGCCATTTATGCAGGGCGCTGTTGAGCAGGGAAGAGGAGAGGGAGGCCAGACGGTGCTCGTTCGCCAGATCGAGACCGGCGGAGTTGCTGCGGCCGCTGCCGTAGAGATCACGCGGCAGCGGGATTTTCGGATGCGGCAGGCCGGCCTGGCCTTCCTGCTGCGCCAGTTTTTCTACCGCGCTGACCGGGTCGGCCACCAGCTCGTCCAGCGGCAGGGTATTGTCCGCGATACGGTTGACGAAAGAGGTATTGGCGCCGTTTTCCAGCAGACGGCGCACCAGATACGCCAGCAGCGTTTCGTGGGTGCCCACCGGGGCGTAGATCCGGCACGGCCGGTTCAGTTTGCCGTCGGCGACTTTGCCCACCACCTGCTCGTACAGCGGTTCGCCCATGCCGTGCAGGCACTGGAACTCATACTGGCCCGGGTAGTAGTTCTGGCCCGCCAGCTGGTAGATAGCCGCCAGGGTATGGGCGTTGTGGGTAGCGAACTGCGGGTAAATCAGGTTCGGCACCGCCAGTAGCTTCTTCGCGCAGGCGAGGTAGGAGACGTCGGTGTAAACCTTGCGGGTATAGACCGGATAGCCTTCGAGGCCTTCCATCTGCGCGCGTTTGATTTCGCTATCCCAGTAGGCGCCTTTCACCAGACGGATCATCAGGCGACGGCGGCTGCGGGTGGCGAGGTCAATCAGGTAATCAATAACAAACGGACAGCGCTTCTGGTAGGCCTGAATAACAAAACCGATGCCGTTCCAGCCGGCCAGCTCTGGCTCGAAGCACAGTTTTTCCAGCAGATCGAGGGAGATCTCCAGGCGATCGGCCTCTTCGGCGTCGATGTTGATGCCGATATCGTACTGGCGCGCCAGCAGGGTCAGCGATTTCAGACGCGGGTAAAGCTCTTCCATCACCCGGTCATACTGCGCGCGGCTGTAGCGCGGGTGCAGCGCGGAGAGCTTAATGGAGATGCCCGGCCCTTCATAAATGCCGCGGCCGTTGGAGGCTTTGCCGATGGCGTGGATCGCCTGCTGATAAGAGACCATATAGGCCTGAGCGTCGGCGGCGGTCAGCGCCGCTTCGCCGAGCATATCGTAGGAGTAGCGGAACCCTTTTTCTTCCAGCTTGCGGGCGTTAGCCAGCGCTTCGGCGATGGTTTCGCCGGTGACGAACTGCTCGCCCATCAGGCGCATCGCCATATCCACGCCCTTGCGGATCAGCGGTTCGCCGCTCTTACCGATGATGCGGTTCAGGGAGCGGGAGAGGCTGGTCTCGTTATGGGTCGACACCAGTTTCCCGGTAAACAGCAGCCCCCAGGTGGCGGCGTTGACGAACAACGAAGGGCTGCGGCCGATGTGCGACTGCCAGTTGCCGTTGCTGATTTTGTCGCGGATCAGCGCATCGCGGGTGGCTTTATCCGGAATACGCAGCAGGGCTTCCGCCAGGCACATCAGCGCCACCCCTTCCTGTGAGGAGAGGGAGAACTCCTGCAGAAGACTCTGCACCATGCCGGCGCGGCCGCTGGCGGTCTTCTGGTTGCGCAGTTTTTCCGCCAGCTGATACGCCAGCTTGTGCGCCTGTTCGCCCAGCGACTGCGGCAGACGGGCCTGTTCCAGCAGCATCGGCACCGCGTCGGTTTCCGGGCGACGCCAGGCGGCGGTGATCGCCGCGCGGCTTACCGACTGCGGCAGGATCTGCTCGGCAAATTCGAGGAACGGTTGATACGGCTCTTCCGCCGGTGAACCCGCTTCATCGCTTTCATTGGCGGCGCCGTTCAGAAGCGCCGGCAGCTCAGGCAGCGTCTCATCGTTTTCCAGCTTTTCCAGATAATTGAAGATGGCCTGTTTAATCAGCCAGTGCGGTGTGCGGTCAATACGGCTCGCGGCGGACTTAATGCGCTCGCGAGTTGCGTCGTCAAGCTTAACACCCATGGTGGTGGTGCCCATGCTCAAAACTCCTGTCATTTATCGTTAGGCTTATGCGGTTGCATGGAAATATCCACTATGTTGCAACTTTGTGCAACCTTGTTAATTATGGCTTGTGACGCAAGCCGTGAAATGGCGGATTTGTTAAAAATAATGCCTAAAATAGCAGAATTTTAACCCCGTGCTCATAGGGTATTTGTATGCGTGAGTTAACACTTTTGTTTGGTGCAACCTTTAAAAACGTGAGAGAGTGCAACCTCTAAAAAAATGACGTTTTGCGCTGTCGGGTTTTCGTGTAAATGCTGTGTTAAATCATTTGTGAAAAACCGAAGCTTCCGTCAGGATACGGTCGCCCAATTAAACAACGCACCATTACCCCGTTCCGGTAGTGGAAAAAAACGACGAAGCGGGATGCTGTCGATAAAAATTCTGGAGACTTTGCATGGCTATTAGCACACCGATGCTGGTGACATTTATTGTTTATATTTTTGGTATGGTTTTAATAGGGTTTATAGCCTGGCGTTCGACCAAAAACTTTGATGATTATATTCTCGGGGGGCGGAGTCTGGGGCCATTTGTGACCGCGCTTTCCGCCGGCGCCTCGGATATGAGCGGCTGGCTGCTGATGGGCCTGCCGGGCGCCATTTTTCTCTCCGGGATTTCCGAAAGCTGGATTGCCATTGGCTTAACGCTGGGGGCGTGGATTAACTGGAAGCTGGTAGCCGGGCGCCTGCGCGTGCATACCGAGGTGAATAATAACGCCCTGACGCTGCCCGATTATTTTACCGGCCGTTTTGAAGATAAAAGCCGGGTGCTGAGAATTATTTCAGCGCTGGTTATTCTGCTGTTCTTTACCATCTATTGTGCATCGGGAATTGTGGCGGGGGCGCGTCTGTTTGAAAGCACCTTCGGCATGAGTTATGAAACCGCACTGTGGGCCGGGGCGGCGGCGACGATTATCTATACCTTCGTCGGCGGTTTCCTCGCCGTCAGCTGGACCGACACCGTGCAGGCCAGCCTGATGATTTTTGCCCTGATCCTCACCCCGGTGATCGTGATTATTTCCGTCGGCGGCTTTGGGGATTCGCTGGAAGTCATTAAGAAAAAGAGCATCGAAAATATCGACATGCTCAAGGGGCTGAACTTCGTGGCAATTATTTCGCTGATGGGCTGGGGGCTGGGCTATTTCGGTCAGCCGCATATTCTGGCGCGCTTTATGGCGGCGGATTCGCACCACAGTATCGTTCATGCTCGTCGCATCAGTATGACCTGGATGATCCTGTGCCTGGCGGGCGCGGTGGCGGTCGGCTTCTTTGGTATCGCCTACTTCAATAACAACCCGAGCCTGGCGGGCGCGGTGAACCAGAACGCCGAGCGCGTGTTTATCGAACTGGCGCAAATCCTGTTTAACCCGTGGATTGCCGGGATCCTGTTGTCGGCGATTCTGGCGGCGGTGATGTCCACCCTGAGCTGTCAGTTGCTGGTCTGCTCCAGCGCAATCACCGAAGATCTGTATAAAGCCTTCCTGCGTAAAAACGCCGGCCAGAAAGAGCTGGTGTGGGTGGGGCGAATGATGGTGCTGGTGGTTGCCCTGGTGGCGATTGCCCTGGCGGCCAATCCGGAAAACCGCGTGCTGGGACTGGTGAGCTACGCCTGGGCTGGCTTCGGCGCCGCCTTTGGTCCGGTGGTGCTGTTCTCGGTGATGTGGTCGCGCATGACCCGTAACGGCGCGCTGGCCGGGATGGTGATTGGCGCCCTGACCGTGATCGTCTGGAAGCAGTTTGGCTGGCTGGGCCTGTATGAAATTATTCCGGGCTTTATCTTCGGTAGCCTGGGAATTGTGGTCTTTAGCCTGCTGGATAAGGCGCCGTCGGCCAGCATGCAGCAGCGCTTCGCCGAAGCGGATGCCCATTATCATACGCCGCCGCCGGTACGCGCCACGGCTGAGTAAGGTCATTTGACGCTCACGAGCCCGCCGCTGGCGGGCTTTTTTTTACCTGTTGCCGGGCCGGAATATTATAACCCTTGCTAATTATTTGAAAATCCGCTGATATTTCCTGACTAATAACAATGAGGATAGCAAAGATGACGTTCAGACAGGGTGCAATGGCGCTGGTGCTGGCAGGGTTACTCAGCGGCTGCGTGGCGGGTGGAAGTTCGTCGACCCGCGCGCCGAAGCCCGGCGCCTGCCCGGCGGATCGGTCCATGGTGCAAACCACGCTTTATTTCGGCCTGAGCCGCCCGGCGGGGAAAGACATCACTGCTGAAGAGTGGCAACAGTTTGTCGACCGCGACGTCACGCCGCGCTTTCGCGATGGGCTGACGGTGTTTGATGCCCGCGGCCAGTGGCTTGGCCAGAATGGTCAGGTGGTGCGGGAGCAGAGTAAGGCGCTGATGGTGATCCATGGCAACGATGCGCAGAGCGAGGCCGGTATTGAAGCCCTGCGCCAGGGCTATAAATCACGCTTCGCGCAGGAGTCGGTGATGCGTGTCGACCAGCCGGTCTGCGTGCAGTTCTGAGTAAACGGCGGGGGCAGCCCCGCCGTTTGTCTTACAGCACCAGCCCGGCGAAGCTGGCGGAAAGCAGGCTCACCAGCGTGGCGCTATACACCAGCCGCAGGCCGAAGCGGGAGACGATATTGCCCTGCGGTTCATTCAGGCCTTTGATCGCCCCGGCGATAATGCCGATCGAGGCAAAGTTGGCAAACGACACCAGGAAGACCGAGAGAATGCCGAGCCCGCGCGGCGTCATGCTGGCGGCAATCTTTTGCAGCTCAATCATCGCCACGAATTCGTTAGCGACCAGTTTGGTGGCCATGATGCTGCCGGCGTTCAGCGCATCGCTCAGCGGGATGCCGATAAGCCAGGCCAGCGGATAAAAGACGTAGCCGAGGATCTGCTGGAAGCTGAGACCAAACAGGGTAGCGAACAGCGCGTTAATGGCGCTGATCAGGGCGATAAAGCCGATCAGCATCGCCAGAATAATCATCGCCACTTTAAAGCCGGCCAGAATATATTCCCCGAGCATTTCAAAGAAACTCTGCGATTCGTGCAGCTTCTCGAGTTTTATTTCCTGCTCGCTGTCCGGCCGCGTCGGGTTAATCACCGACAGCACGATAAAGGTGCTGAACATATTCAGGATCAGCGCCGCGACGACATATTTGGCATCCAGCATGGTCATATAGGCGCCGACGATCGACAGTGACACGGTCGACATGGCCGTCGCCGCCATGGTGAACAGACGCCGTGAGGAGAGGTCGCCCAGTACGCCTTTGTAGGCGATGAAGTTCTCCGACTGGCCGAGGATCAGCGAGCTGACGGCGTTGAAAGATTCCAGCTTACCCATGCCGTTTACCTTCGACAGCAGGGTGCCGATGACACGAATGAAAATCGGCAGGATCCGCCAGTGCTGAAGAATACCAATCAGCGCGGAAATAAACACAATCGGACACAGGACGCCCAGGAAAATAAAGGCTAACCCTTTTTCGCTCATGCCGCCAAAGACGAAATTGGTCCCTTCAGCGGCAAAGCCTAACAGTGAAGCAAAAAAGCCGGAGATATTTTTCACCAGCCACAGGCCGCTTTCTGCGTGCAGGAAAAAGAAGGCGAGCGCTATTTCGATAATAATCAACTGGAGAATGTAACGAATACGAATATTTTGTCTGTCGTAGCTGACAAGCCAGGCCAGGGCGAGGATCACCACCAGCGCCAGCAGGAAATGAAAAAATGCAGTCATGTTGTTCTTTTCGCAGGTCAATAAGGCCGCCATTTAGCCATAGCCGCCGCCACGGGTAAATATCTGGCGTAAAAAATCCTTTGCTTATTCTTTTCCCTCATAACAGGCGAATATTTTCGTAAGTCATTATTTGCCAGCGATTTATTTACAGATAGTCATCATTCTCTAAACATTTCGCTTGTGTTTCTGAGTATTGTAATGATAATCACTATCATAAATATTACCTGTTTTTGCATTCGTTGACGGTGCTTTACATTTAAGGGTATTGGCATGTTTGTCCCATTTCTCATTATGTTACGCGAAGGCCTTGAGGCGGCGCTGATTGTCAGCCTGATCGCCAGCTATCTGAAACGCACCCAGCGCGGCAACTGGATTGGCGTGATGTGGATTGGCGTGATCCTCGCGGCGGCGCTGTGTCTTGGCTTAGGCATTTTTATCAACGAAACCACCGGGGAATTTCCTCAGCGCGAACAGGAGTTGTTCGAGGGGATCGTCGCGGTCATCGCGGTAGTGATCCTGACGTGGATGGTCTTCTGGATGCGCAATGTCTCGCGCAACGTTAAACAGCAACTGGAGCAGGCCGTGGACAAGGCGCTGCAGCGCGGTAATCACCATGGCTGGGCGCTGGTGATGATGGTCTTTTTCGCCGTTGCTCGTGAGGGGCTGGAGTCGGTCTTCTTTCTGCTGGCGGCATTCCAGCAGGATGTCGGCATCTGGCCGCCGCTGGGGGCGCTGCTGGGCCTGGCCACGGCAATCGTGCTGGGCTTCCTGCTCTACTGGGGCGGTATCCGCCTTAACCTCGGCGTGTTCTTCAAATGGACTAGCCTGTTTATTCTGCTGGTGGCCGCTGGCCTGGCCGCGGGTGCGATCCGCGCCTTCCACGAGGCTGGCCTGTGGAACATGTTCCAGGATACGGCCTTCGATCTGAGCAACGTGCTGTCGACGCATACGCTGTTCGGCACACTGCTTGAAGGGATCTTCGGCTACCAGGAGACCCCGAGCGTTAGCGAAGTGGCGGTCTATCTGCTTTATCTGATCCCGGCGCTGGTGCTGTTTGCCCTGCCGCCGCGGAATAATACCACTGCCTCGCGGGCTGCCTGACCGGGCGCTGCGAGCTTATAAGCGACACTCTACTTACCGAAAGGGATGATCATGATGATTCATTTTCGCCGTAATGCGCTGCGGGCGACCGTGGCCGCGCTGCTCAGCTCTGCATTGGGTGCTCAGGCTGCGGATATCCCGCAGGTCAAAGTCACCGTCAACGACAAGCAGTGCGAGCCGATGCAGGTGACCGTTAAAGCGGGTAAAACCCAGTTTATTATTCAGAACCATAGCCAGAAAGCGCTGGAGTGGGAAATTCTGAAAGGGGTCATGGTGGTGGAAGAGCGTGAGAACATCGCGCCGGGCTTTACCCAAAAGCTCACCGCTAACCTGCAGCCAGGCGAATATGATATGACCTGCGGCCTGCTCACCAACCCGAAAGGGAAACTGATTGTCACCGGCGAAGCAACCAAAGACGCGGCGAAAGCGGATGCGGTGTTGAGCCTCGGCGACGCGATCACCGCTTATAAGGCCTATGTGACGGCGGAAACCGCGCAGCTGGTCAGCGGCACCAAAGCCTTTACCGACGCGGTGAAAGCGGGCGATATCGAAAAAGCGAAAGCGCTGTACGCCCCGACGCGCCAGCATTACGAGCGCATTGAGCCGATTGCCGAGCTGTTCTCTGACCTTGACGGCAGCATCGACGCCCGCGAAGACGACTTCGAGAAAAAAGCGGAAGATCCGAAATTCACCGGTTTCCACCGTCTGGAAAAGGCGCTGTTTGGCGATAACAGCGTCAAGGGCATGGAAAAATATGCCGATCAGCTGAACAGCGATGTGCTGGAGCTGCAAAAACGCATCAGCGAGCTGGCGTTCCCACCGTCAAAAGTGGTGGGCGGGGCGGCAGGATTAATTGAGGAAGTCGCAGCCAGCAAGATCAGCGGCGAAGAAGATCGTTACAGCCACACAGACCTGTGGGACTTCCAGGCCAACATTGACGGCGCGCAGAAAATCGTCGACCTGCTGCGTCCGCAGCTACAAAAAGAGAACAGCGCGCTGCTGGCGAAAGTGGACGCCAACTTTAAGAAAGTGGACAGCATCCTCAGCAAATATCGCACCAAAGACGGTTTCGAGACCTACGATAAGCTGACCACCGCTGACCGTAATGCGCTGAAAGGGCCGATCACCACCCTGGCGGAAGATCTGGCTCAGCTGCGCGGGATCCTGGGTCTGGACTAAGTCGATGGCACAACAGAAACCCCACGACGTGAACGAGCCGTCACGTCGTCGCTTACTGAAAGGGATCGGCGCGCTTGGCGGCGCGCTGGCCATCACCGGCGGCTCCCCGGTGGCGCATGCGGCAAAAGCAGAAAGTTCCCCCGGGACGCTCACACCCGACGCCCGTCAGGAAAAACAGCCCTTCTACGGCCCGCATCAGGCGGGCATCCTGACGCCGCAGCAGGCCTCGATGATGCTGGTGGCGTTCGATGTGCTGGCGTCAGATAAAGCTGACCTCGAGCGTCTGTTTCGGCTGCTGACCCAGCGTATCGCCTTTTTAACCCAGGGCGGCCCGGCGCCGGATACGCCGAATCCCCGGCTGCCGCCGATGGATTCCGGCATCTTAGGGGCGTGGATTGCACCGGATAACCTGACCATGACCGTCTCGGTTGGCCATTCACTGTTTGATGAGCGTTTTGGCCTGGCGGATAAAGCGCCGAAAAAATTGCAGCCGATGACCCGCTTCCCCAACGATTCACTGGATGCCGCCCTGTGCCATGGCGACCTGCTGCTGCAGATCTGCGCCAATACTCAGGATACGGTGATCCACGCCCTGCGCGATGTCATCAAACATACGCCGGATCTGCTGAGTGTGCGCTGGAAGCGGGAAGGGTTTATCTCCGACAGCGCGGCGCGCAGTAAAGGCAAAGAGACCCCGATCAACCTGCTGGGATTCAAGGACGGCACCGCTAACCCGCCGAGCCACGACAGCGCGCTGATGGATAAAGTCGTGTGGGTGACAGCCGATCAGGACGAGCCGGCCTGGACCGTGGGCGGCAGCTATCAGGCGGCGCGCATCATCCAGTTTCACGTGGAGTTCTGGGATCGGACGCCGCTGAAAGAGCAGCAGACGATCTTTGGCCGCGACAAGCACAGCGGTGCGCCGCTGGGGATGAAAAACGAACACGATACCCCGGATTACAGCAAAGATCCTGGCGGCGAAACGATCGCGCTGGATAGCCATATTCGTCTGGCCAATCCTCGCACGCCGGAAACCCAGTCCAGCCTGATGATGCGCCGCGGCTACAGCTATTCGCTGGGCGTCACTAACGCCGGACAACTGGATATGGGCCTGTTATTCGTTTGCTATCAGCACGATCTGGAAAAGGGTTTTCTGACGGTGCAGAAACGGCTTAACGGCGAGGCGCTGGAGGAGTACGTCAAACCCATCGGCGGGGGCTACTTCTTTGTTTTACCCGGCGTAGTGGATGAAAAACACTATCTGGGAGAGTCGCTGCTGCAGGCCTGATACCGACCCTGTCCGTGAGGGCAGGGCGTTTTCTGCTGTTTTTCTCTTTTTTATTATATTTCCTGCCATGTGTTATATTTCTGTAATACAAATGACCGATAGTCTCCTACACTTGCTTAAGAACTATTTGTTGCGTCATTGTGAAAAATAAGTTGCATTAAGAATCTTTTTTGATGTACTTATTACATACGCGGTAGTTCCCGGCAGTGTGACGTTTCACTATGGAGATCGCGAATGGTAAGGTCCCGTACCGGACAACGTAAAACCACAGACCGTACTCTTCAGCACGGAAGCCCCGCTTCCGGCAGCGATTTTCTTACCCTTTCTCCTTCCGCTTCGAATTATTACCACCTTGGCAGGGTACGCGGTGCGCGTAGCCGCGACTCGTTGTCAGTTCTACCGGCAAGCAATGGCTTACAAGGAAGCCAAACCTCAATCGTTCGTGCGCATAGTCGCGTCGATGTTGACGCGTGTGATGTAAACCTACAACGCAAGGTGCTATCCATGGGAAGACAAAAAGCAGTGATCAAAGCTCGTCGTGAAGCAAAACGTGTGCTGAGACGGGATTCACGTAGCCATAAACAGCGTGAAGAAGAATCGGTCACATCGCTTGTGCAAATGAGTGGCGTAGAAGCAATTGGCATGGCGCGGGACAGCCGTGATACTTCCCCAATTGAGGCGCGCAATGAAGCTCAGGCGCATTATCTGAATGCCATCGACAATAAACAGCTGATTTTCGCCACCGGCGAAGCCGGATGCGGCAAGACCTGGATCAGTGCGGCGAAGGCAGCTGAAGCACTGATCCATAAGGATGTGGACAGAATTATTGTTACCCGTCCCGTTCTGCAGGCCGATGAAGATCTTGGCTTCTTACCGGGAGATATCGCCGAGAAGTTCGCGCCCTATTTCCGACCGGTTTACGACGTGCTGGTGAAAAGGTTGGGGGCTTCCTTTATGCAGTACTGCCTGCGTCCGGAAATCGGCAAGGTGGAAATCGCGCCGTTCGCCTATATGCGCGGACGTACCTTTGAAAATGCGGTGGTGATTCTGGACGAGGCCCAGAACGTGACCGCTGCGCAAATGAAGATGTTTTTAACCCGCCTCGGGGAGAACGTGACGGTCATCGTCAATGGCGATATCACCCAGTGCGATTTGCCCTCTGGTGTGAGATCTGGCCTGAGTGATGCGCTGGCGCGTTTTGAGGAAGACGAGATGATCGGCATCGTGCGTTTCACCACCGATGACTGCGTGCGCTCGGCTCTCTGCCAGCGGACGCTGAAAGCCTATTATTAATCGTCATACTGTGAGCAAGGCCCGGGCTAGCCCGGGCCTTGTTGTTTTTGGGCATCCTCCCGGCGGCGCTGCGCTTAGCCGGGCTACCTGGCGGGTAGGGTCTGGTAGCCGGGGGAGGCATTGCTGCCGACCCCGGGGATGTCTGCGGTGCCACATGCGAAAAAAAAGCCCGTACATGCGTACGAGCTCTTCTTAAAATATGGCGGTGAGGGGGGATTGACTCGCTTCGCTCGCCGTTACTCGGCCCATCCATGGGCCTCGCCCCTGCGGGGCCAACGCAGGCGTTGTTCAAAAACGCTCCCGGCGTTTTTGTCGGGGCAGCCCGCTTACTGCGTGCGCGGTCTGTCCAACTGGCGTTGCCAGTTGTCGAACCCCGGTCGGGGGT